>NZ_JBEPQI010000007.1:0-415799 GCF_040547725.1 Bradyrhizobium sp. LA2.1 | reverse complement strand
TCTCGCCCTCGTCAGAAGTCTGTCGCGATGTCCATGTTGCGCAAGAGCGATCCTGCGTCCGCGATCGCGCAAAAATTTATGACGCAGTAAGACTATGTGCCGGACGGGTTGCGATCGTCACGGGAGGCGGCCGCGGGCTCGGGCGCGAATACGCGCTGATGCTGGCGGAGCAAGGCGCAAAGGTGGTCGTCAATGACCTCGGCAGCACGGCTGCGGGAGAGGGCGCCGATCTTTCACCGGCGCAGCAGGTCGTCGACGACACGGAAAATTTTCTCCGCGGAGCGATACCCCTCATCCGGCGCTTCGCGCCACCTTCTCCCACAAGGGGAGAAGGAAGAACTCGTAGGATGGGTAGAGCGCAGCGAAACCCATCATTGCCGACGTCGGTGGGGTTCGCTTCGCTCTACCCACCCTACGCAGCTTCGCCCTAGACCGGCGTGAAGAAACATCAAGCGCAATGGCGGCGAAGCCATCGTGAACGGCAATGACGTCAGCGACTGGGCCGGCGCCAAGGCGCTGATCGACGACGCGATCAGCACATTCGGCCGGCTCGACGTCCTCATCAACAACGCCGGCATCCTGCGTGACCGCATGATGGTCAACATGACCGAGGCTGAGTGGGACGCGGTGATCAAGGTGCATCTCAAGGGCACCTTCGCGCCGTCGCACCATGCCGCACAATATTGGCGGCAGGAGGCCAAGACGCGCGGTGCGCCGGTCAGCGCCCGCCTGATCAACACCTCGTCGGCTTCCGGGTTGTTCGGCAATGTCGGCCAGAGCAACTACGGAGCCGCCAAGGCGGGCATCGCTGCGTTCACCATCATCAGCGCCACGGAGCTTCGGCAGTATGGCATCACGGTCAACGCGATCGCGCCGCGGGCGCAGACGCGGATGACTGAGAGATTGAGAGAGCGCACCGAGGAGGAGCTCAAGCGACGCAACCCGCGTTGGGTCGCCCCGATCGTGGTCTGGCTCGCCAGTGAGGAGTCACAGGATGTGACCGGCCGCGTATTTGAGGCCGGCGACGGGATTCTCAAGGTCGCCGAAGGTTGGCACGCCGGCCCGGGAATCGACCCGGTCGAAGATCCCAACGAGCTCGGCCCTCAGGTCATGGAATTGATGCGGAAAGCTCGCCCCAACGCCGACATCTGGGGACGCGACATCGTCTCATGAGACGTCCACGAACTCCTCCCGGAGCACCTCAGGCGGGTGGCAGGCCTCAGGCCGCTGCCCGCCGCTTTTTCCGGGTCTTGGACGGCTGCGCATCCTCCTCCGCGTCCGCTTCGCCGTCGGTTTCCGTACCGCCCGACATGGCGAGGAGGTTGTGCTTCATGGCGAGCAGCGCGTCGGAGGCCGCCTCGAGTTGCTTCCGGTCGATCCCGTTGACGATCCTGGCGTTGAATTTGTCAGTTTCCTTACGGAGCTTCTCCAGGAAGCCGCGCGCCTGCTTGGTCACATAGACGCGCTTAACCCGCCGGTCGACAGGATCGGCCTGGCGTATCACGAAGCCGGACGACTCCAGGCGGTCGATCAGGGCGCCGACGGCGACCTTGCCGACATCGAGCTCGTTGGCGAGCTGCACCTGGGGAAGGCCGTCCTTGCGGGAAATGAACGCCAGTACCCACCATTGCGAGCGGGTGATCCCGAGCGGCGCCAGCGCGCGGTCGAACATCATCCTCCTGAGCCGCGACACGTCGTGGATGAGATATCCGAGACGCAGATCCCAATCGGGCAGTTCAACCATCGATGTTTCCCTTGAGGGCCGAGTCGGGGCCGGAGGTGCAACTGATACCATACACCAGCGTATTTTAAAGGGAAGGCTATGAAATGGGCGTGGAAACGGCTTTCCAGCGCCGTGGGCGTCGACCGATTTACAAAAGAAGTACGCTAGTGTATTAAATCGGCCGGGCGCGGTGCTTGTTCTGTCCAGCGGAGACGCGCCGACCGCAATGAAAATCGATCGCAGGAAGGGAGCCGCCCATGTTCGACGCCGCCGTGCTCAAGGGAAAGCGCATCCTGATTACGGGTGGAGGAACCGGCCTCGGCAAGGAGATGGCAATCGGCTTTGCCGCCCATGGTGCCCACGTCTACATCTGCGGACGGCGCAAGGATGTTCTCGAGCAGGCCGCCCAAGAGATTAGCGCGCGAACAGGAGGGCAGGCTACCGCACTACTCGCCAATGTGCGCGAGCCCGACAGCATCGAGGCGATGATGACCAGCATCTGGGCGGATGGCCCGCTCACGGGCCTCGTCAACAACGCCGGCGCCAATTTCCTGGCGCCGACCGAGACGCTGTCGCCGCGGGGTTATGAGGCGGTCCGCTCGACGGTGATGGACGGCTCGTTCTACACCTCGCTCGCCTGCGGCAAGCGGTGGATCTCGGCTGGCCTGCCGGGCGTGATCATCAGCAACCTCGTCACCTGGGTGTGGACCGGATCGGCTTTTGTCGTGCCGGCTGCGATGGCGAAAGCGGCGGTCCATGCCATGACGATGTCGCTCGCGGTCGAGTGGGGGCCGAAAAACATTCGCGTCAACGCGATCGCGCCCGGACCGTTCCCGACCGAAGGGGCCTGGGACAAACTAAACCCGCTGGCAGAGACTGGCGTCGGTGCAACGCAGGCAAGCGAGGTACCGCTACGTCGCTTCGGCAAGATGGACGAGCTGCGCAATCTCCTGATCTTCCTGATGTCGGATGGCTGTAGCTACATCACTGGCGATACGATCAGCATCGATGGCGGTCATCATCTGGCCGCGCCCAGCACCTTTGCCGGGCTGTCAAAACTGTCGCCCGCCGACTGGCAGCGCGCCCGCGAGACCATCCAGGCTTCGGTGCAAAAGGAAAAGCAGGCACGGTCGATCTAGGCCTCGATGGGCGGAAAGATCTGCAAGCGCTTTGTCGTGAAGGGAGGAATGCCGATGGGACTGGCCATATCGACCAAGAGTTTCGAATGCACTATCGATAATGGTCTCGCCCATATCATTCTGGATCAGCCCACCCGCGGCAATCCAATCGACGGTGTTTTCTGTCGCGAGTTTGGCCTGGCTATCGCGGAATTGAGCGAGCGTGCCGATGTGCGGGCGGTGCTGCTATCCGCGCGCGGCCGGCTGTTCAGCGTCGGCGGCGACCTGATGTCACTGGTGAAGCAGGGAGACGCGCTGCCGGGGACGATCAAGGCCTGGACCGCCGACATTCATGTGGCCATGGCAAGGATGGTCCGGATGCGCGCGCCGGTCGTCGCTGCCGTTCACGGCAATGTCGCGGGCGGCAGCGTGTCGCTGATCGCGGCCGCCGACCTCGTGGTGATGGCGGAATCGGCGAGGATATCGGCGGCGTTCTCCAAAATCGGCTTCAGTCCGGACAGTGGGTCGACCACGACGCTTACACGCCGGATCGGCTTCGCGCGCGCAAGACGATTTTTCCTGCTCGGTGAGACGTTCGATGCCGCGACGGCGCTGTCGCTCGGCCTCGTCGACGTCGTCGTTCCAGATGATGCAGTACCGTCCGAGGCGGCGCGGATCGCGAAGGAGCTCGCTGCCGGCCCGACCGAGGCGTTTGGTGCGATCAAGCGGCTGTTCGCCCAGACCAACGATCGATCGTTCGAAAGCCAGCTCGAGGAGGAGGCGCAGACGCTCGCTGCGATTTCGAGAACGGCAGATGCACGGGAAGGCGTCAGGGCTTTCGTCGAGAAGCGCAAGCCGGTGTTTACCGGGACGTGACGCTAGCGGTGGGGCCGGAGCGACAATCTGACCATTGGCAGCAGATCGTACGCGCCAATAAGGTACACCGATAAACGAAATTAATCCGGCGCGAAGTCGGAAATGACGACACCGCAGGAGGGAGACATGACCGTGGCCGCCGCCTTACGAGACGCGCCTCACGCCAGCTTTCGCGAAGCCGGCTATTGGCTCGACAAAAGCGTCGATCAGTTGCTGACCGAGGCCGCCGCAAGAGCGCCCGACAAGGTCGCAATCGTCGCCGACCGGGCGGATCGCGAACCCGCGCCGAGGTTCACCTACGCGGAGCTGGCAAGGCTCGCGGATCGCGCCGCGAGCTCGCTGCTGCGGCTCGGAGTTGGCCGCGGCGATGTCGTTACCGTGCAACTGCCCAATTGGTGGGAATTCGTGGTCACTGCATTCGCCTGCGCCAAAATCGGCGCAGTGATGAACCCGGTGATGCCAATCCTGCGCGAGCGCGAGCTGCTCTACATCCTGAATTTCTGCGAGGCAAAGGTCTTTATCGTGCCGAAGAGCTATCGGGGGTTCGACTATGCCGCGATGGCGCAAGGCATGCGCCCCGATCTGCCCCATCTCAGGCACGTCATCGTCGCCGACGGCGACGATGAAATCGGCTTTGAGCGGATGCTGCTGTCGTCCGAGCCCGACAAGCTTCCGGCGGGCCTGCGTCCTGACGACATGGCCGTGCTGATGTTCACCTCAGGTACGACGGGTGAGCCCAAGGGCGTCATGCACACCTCGAATTCGCTGGTTGCCTGCTGCAAGGCACTGTCGGGGCGGTTCGGACTCGATTCGAGCGACGTGCTGCTGGTCGCCTCTCCGGTCGGTCACATGACGGGCTACGCCGCGATCGTGCTGCTCTCGGTCTATCTCGGCGGCACGATGATCCTTCAGGACATCTGGGAAGCCAGGCGCGGCGTCAACCTGATGGCCCGCGAAGGCGTGACCTATACCGCAGCGTCGACGCCGTTCCTCAGCGACATCTGCGATGCCGTCAAGGCCGGAGCCCCCGATCCGAGCAGCCTGCGTTCCTTCCTGTGCGGCGGCGCACCGATCCCGTCCGTCCTGATCGGGCGTGCGGCCGACGAGCTCGGTCTCAAGGTCTGCTCGTTGTGGGGCATGACTGAGGTTCTGTCTGGCACGCTTACCGAGCCCGCCCGCGCTGCGGAGAAGTCGGCGCACACGGATGGCCGGGCACAGGACGGGATGGAAGTCAGGATCGTCGATACCGATGGACGACCGGTGCCGACAGGAGAGTCGGGGCGACTCCTGGTTCGTGGTGCCCAGATGTTCAAGGGGTACTACAAGCGGCCCGAGCTGCCGACGTTCGACGGCGACGGCTGGTTCGATTCCGGCGATCTCGCCTATATGGACCGGGACGGCTACATCCGTATCTCGGGCCGCGTGAAGGACATTCTGGTCCGGGGCGGGGAGAACGTGCCGGTCGTCGAGATCGAGAACCTGCTCTACAAGCATCCGGCCGTGTCCGCGGTCGCTGTCGTTGGCTTTCCTGATGCCAGGCTCGGCGAGCGCGGCTGTGCCTTCATCGTTCCGCGCGCGGGAAGCACGATCGACCTGGCGGCGGTGCAGAGCTATCTGGGCGAGGCCAGGATGGCCAAGCAGTTCTGGCCCGAGCGGGTCGAAATCGTAGCCGAGTTGCCGCGCACGGCGAGCGGCAAGATCCAGAAGTTCAAATTGCGCGAGTTCGCCGCCGTGTTTGCCGACGCCAAATAGTCATTGGTCGGAATAGGTCGGATCCCGTCGCTCGCGAAACGCGGCGACGGCCTCCGCGTGATCATGGGTCTCAAGCAGGATGACCTGCTGCCGGTCTTCGATCATCAGTGCCGCATCGAGGCTCGGCGCATCGATCAGCGTGTTGAGCGCCTGCTTCGTCATGCGAAGCCCCATGGGGGAGACGCCTAGCATGTCTTCGGCGAACGCAATTCCCTTCGCCAGAAGCTCATCAGCCGGCGTGATGTCGCTGACCAGTCCGATCGCTTTGGCGCGTTCAGCCTTGATGAAGCGCCCCGTGAGCAGAAACTCCGAGGCCACGGACAATCCAACGAGCCGGGGTAGGAGATAGCCCGAGCCCATGTCGCAGCCGCCGACGCCGATGCGGATATAGGCGGCATTCATCCGCGCGTCCGGTGCTGCGAAGCGGACGTCGCAGGCGAGCAGGAAGGAAAAGCCCGCGCCGCAGGCTGCGCCATGCACGAGCCCGACGATCGGCTGGGGACACGACCGCATCAGCCGGATCACGCCGGAGTAGCTTTGCTGCATCTTGAGTTGCCGCTGTGGCCGCCCCTTGCCGGGTGCAGCAAACGCATCCGATCCGAGTTCGGCACCCGCGGAAAATTGAGGCCCGTTGCCGCGCAGGATCACAACGCGCGTGGTCGGCCGATCGTGCAGGTCGGCGAAGTAGGCGGTCAGTTCCGCGATCATGTCCGGGGAGACGGCGTTGAGCTGGGCCGGGCGGTTCAATGTCAGGATATCGATCGCGTCGCGGCTCTCGATCGTGATGGTGTTCGGTTGCGTCACGTTCGCGCTCCCATCGTTCATTGTTCTTGATGGCATATCGTAATATAGTGTACGATCGTCGAGCGCAATGCTCGTCGAGGCCGCCGACCGATCGAGGCTGCAACGGCTGTCGCCAATAATCTTCAGGGAGCCGCAGAATGCCATATCAATCCGTGTTCAGGCCGGATCTGTTCAAGGGGCAGACGATCATCGTCACCGGTGGCGGCAGCGGGATCGGGCGCTGCACCGCCCATGAACTCGCCGCCCTCGGGGCGAACGTGGCGATCCTCGGCCGGACCGTGGAGAAGCTCGTCGAGGTACAGCGCGAGATCGAGGAGGATGGCGGGCAGGCGATGAGCCACGCCTGTGACATCCGCGACGAGACCATGGTGGTCGGCGCCGTCGACGCCGTGCTGGCGCGCTATGGCCGCATCGATGGCCTGATCAACAATGCGGGCGGGCAGTTTCGGGCGCCCTTGAAGGCGATCTCGACCAAGGGATTCGAGGCGGTCGTGCGCAACAATCTGACCGGCGGCTTCATCTTCATGCGCGAGGTCTATAACCGCTGGATGGAGGCCAATGGCGGGGCGATCGTCAACATCATCGCCGATATCTGGCACGGCTGGCCCGAGTTCGGCCATTCGGCCGCCGCCCGCGGTGGCATGCTGACCTTGACCGAGACGGCCGCCTGCGAATGGTCGGCCTCGGGTGTCCGCGTCAACGCGGTCGCGCCCGGCGGCATCGTGTCGAGCGGCTTCGATACCTACACGCCGGAGATGCAGAAGAAGCTGCATGACTTCACCGAGCGCGTGCCGCTGCAGCGGTTTGGAACGGAAGCGGAGATATCGGCCGCTATCACCTACCTGCTGTCGCCGGCGGCGGCCTATATCACCGGGTCCTGTCTTCGCGTCGACGGCGGCACGCCCAACGCGCGCACGACCTGGAAGCTCGAGCCGCACAGCCGCAGCGCGCCGTTCGAAGGCTTCCATCGCGCGAAGCTGCCGGAGGTCATGAAGCAGAAGGCCAGCGCGTAGCTCGCTTCGGCTCAGTCGACCGCGATGATCAGCTTGCCATGGTTCTCGCCACGGTAAAGTTGCGCGATGGCGCCGGGCGCGTGTTCGAGACCCTGCAGGATCTCTTCGTCGTGGACGATCTTGCCGGCCAGCGCCAGTTCGGCAAGGCGAGCCGCGGCCGCTTCGAACTCGGCGAGATGATCGAAGATGATGAAGCCGGACCAGCGCAGGCGGCGGGTGAGAATTTCGCGCTCGGGACGCGGACCGGTGGGGACGGGGGTCCAGGACGCATTCGCGGCGGTGCCGCACTGGATCACGCGCCCGCGCAGCCGCATGGTGCGGATCGCGGCGTCGGCGATCGCTCCGCCGGTGTTGTCGAAGAAGATGTCGTTGCCGTCGGGACACGCCGCGCGGATGGCCGCGCCGAGATCAGTCGCCTCGCGGTAGTTGATCATGTCCTGATAGCCGTAGCGCGCTTTTGCTCGCGCGGCCTTGTCGTCCGAACTGGTCAACCCGACCGCGCGGCAGCCGGCGATGTGTGCGAGCTGGCCGACAAAGCTTCCGACACTGCCGGCTGCCGTCGAGACCAGCACATGCTCGCCGGGCTTGGGTTCGCCCAGACCATGAAGGGCGAGATAGGCGGTGATGCCGTTCATGCCGAGCACGCTCAGATTGGCGCTGAGCGGCAGGCTGGACGGAACGACGCGGCGCAGCACCGAGTCCGGCGTCGTGACGCAATAGCGCTGCCAGCCAAACCATCCGTAGACGTGCTCACCGGGTCGATATCCCGGCACGTTGCTCTCGAGGATTTCGCCGACCGCAAGCGCACGCATCGGCGTGTCGAGCGGCACGGGTGCGCTATAGTTCCCCTCATCATTGGCCCATCCGCGTTGTGCCGGATCGACGGAGAGGTAGCGATTTGCAATCAGGATCTCGCCCTTGTCGGGTATGGCGGCCGGTTCCGTGACCAGCGAAAAGTGCTCGCCTTGCGGTATCCCGCGCGGCCGGGTCACGAGCCGCACCTGCCGATTTTCATGAAGGGCCATGAGCGTTCCTCATATTTAGTACGCTTGTGTACGATATGACTATACGGTAGAAATCGGGCGGGAGACAAGGACGTCCCGGCCGGCTGAAAGCCTCGGGATCTCGGCAAGACATAAAGAGGCAAGCAAAATGGCGGGGCTCTACTTCGAGCAATTTTCGGTCGGGCAGACCTTTGTCCATGAAATCCGGCGCACCGTGACCGACATGGACAACATCCTGTTCTCGTCGCTGACCTACAATCCGGCGGCGGTGCATATTGATCACCACTATGCTGCGGGCACCGAGTTCGGAAAGCCGCTGATGAATTCGATCTTCACGCTCGGGCTGATCATCGGCCTGTCGGTGCAGGACACGACGCTTGGGACCACGGTCGGCAATCTCGGCATGGAGGACACGCGGTTCCCGAAGCCGGTCTTTGCCGGCGACACACTGCGCGCCGAGACCAAGGTCGTCGCGGTCAGGGACAGCAAGTCGCGTCCGACGCAGGGCATCGTCACTTTCGAACACCGCGGCTTCAATCAGCGCGACGAGGAGGTCGTCTACTGCCGCAGGAATGGATTGATGATGCGGAGGCCGGCATGAAACTACGTTCGCTCCTCTTCGTACCGGCCGACAGCGAACGCAAATTCGCCAAGGCAGGCGGCGTCGGTGCCGATGCGCTGATCCTCGATCTTGAGGACTCCGTTGCACCCGGCCGAAAAGCCTTTGCGCGTGAGGCCGTCAAGGCGTTGCTGGGCGGAGGCACGAGGAATTGGTCGTTCCTGGTCCGCATCAACCCGTTCGGCACGGGGTTGACGCTGGAAGATCTGGCCGCCGTGGTTCGTCCGGGCCTCGACGGCATCCTGATTCCCAAGGTCAACGGCATCGAGGATGTCGATCTCGTCTCGCATTATGTCGATGTGCTGGAGGTCGCGACCGGCGTCGCGCCTGGTCACGTCAAGCTGTTGGTCGTGGCAACGGAGACGCCGGCCGCGATGATCGGATTCAACGGCTACGCGCGCAAGAACAAGCGCCTGGTGGCGATGACCTGGGGCGGCGAAGATCTGAGTGCAGCGCTCGGCGCGCTGACGCCGCGGGAAGCCGATGGAAGCTGGACTTTTCCCTATCAGGTGGCACGTGCGCAGTGCCTGTTTGCCGCCGGCGCTGCCGATGCTGCGGCGCTCGAAACCCTGTACGTCGACTTCAGGGATCAGCAGGGGCTGGCCGAAAGCTGCAAGATTGCGCGACGGGACGGATTTGTCGGCCGAATCGCGATCCACCCTGATCAGGTCGCAACCATCAATGCCTGCTTCACGCCGTCGGACGCCGATATCGAACATGCGCGCCAAGTCGTGGCTGCGCTCGCGGCGAATCCGGATGTCGGGACCGTCGGCATCGACGGCAAGATGTATGACATGCCGCATCTGATTGCAGCACGAAGAACCTTGGCGTCGATCGGGGAAGGCATCTCTCATGGATAGGTCGTTCGCCAACCAGCTCGACGTGCCGGACGATCACGCAGCGATCCGCGAGGGCGTTCGCGCCGTCGTCTCGCGTTTCGACGACGAGTACTGGCTTACCCGCGACGAGGACGGCGAGTTTCCGCGCGCGTTCCACCGTGCCATGGCGGATGCCGGCTGGCTCGGCATCACCATGCCGGAGGAATATGGCGGCTCTGGTCTGGGTGTCACCGAGGCCGCGATCATGATGCACGAGGTGGCGAGCCATGGCGGCGGCATGACGTCGGCATCCGCCGTGCATATCAATCTGTTCGGACCGCACCCGATCGTGGTGAAGGGAACGGACGACCAGAAGCGGCGCTGGGTGCCGCGGCTGGTCGCAGGCGACGACCAGTGCTGCTTCGGCTTCACCGAGCCGGACGCTGGGTTGAACACCACGCGCATCAAGACCTTCGCCGAGAAGGTGCCGGGCGGCTATCTCGTGCACGGCCAGAAGGTCTGGACGTCAACGGCGCAGATCGCCAACAAGATCATGCTTCTGACCCGCACCACCAAATTCGAGGATTGCAAGCGGCCGACCGACGGCATCACCATTTTCTACACCGATCTCGACCGTTCGAAGATCGAGGTGCGCCGAATCCCGAAGATGGGACGCAAGGCGGTCGATTCCAACGCCATCTTCATCGATGGTCTATTCATTCCGGAGGCCGACCGGATCGGCGAGGAAGGCAAGGGCTTTTCCTACATCCTGCACAGCCTCAATCCCGAACGTATCCTGATCGCGGCCGAGGCCATCGGCATTGGTCAGGACGCCCTGCGCCGGGCAACGCGCTACGCCAGGGAGCGCGTGGTGTTCGACCGTCCGATCGGCCAAAATCAGTCGATCCAGCATCCCCTCGCCGAGAACTGGATGTATCTGGAGTCGGCGTGGTTGATGGCGATGCGTGCCGCCTGGCTCTACGATTCGGACAAGCCGTGCGGCGCCGAAGCCAACAGCGCCAAATTGCTCGGCGCGCGCGCCGGCCACGATGCGGCCTGGCAGGCCATCATGACCCATGGCGGCTTCGGCTATGCCAAGGAATATCACGTCGAGCGGCTGTTCCGCGAAGTCTCGATCACCCGGCTCGCGCCGATCACGGAGCAACTCATCCTGAGCTTCATCGCCGAGAAGGTGCTCGATCTGCCGAAGAGCTATTGAGCCACGCTATGGCGTGCGTCAGAGGTTGCGCGAGATCAACTCTCGCATGATCTCCGACGTGCCGCCATAGATGCGCAGGACGCGCGCATCCGCAAACAACCGGCAGATCTCGTATTCGCGCATGAAGCCGTAGCCGCCGAAGAATTGCAGGCACTGGTCGACGAGACGTCCATGCATCTCGGTGACCCAGAGCTTTGCCGTCGATGCGGCATAGGTGCTCAGCTCACCACGAATGTGCTGGCTCAGGCACTGGTCGACATAGGCCCAGCCGACCTGAAGGTCGGACTTGAGGTCAGCCAGCTTGAAGCGCGTGTTCTGATAGGCGCCGATCGCCTGTCCAAAGGCCTTGCGCTCGAGCACGTATGCCTTGGTGATGTCGAACGCCTTTTGTGCCGAGGCAATCGAGTGAAGCGCGATCGTGAGCCGCTCCTGCGGCAATTCGCTCATCAGCGCGCCCATCGCGCCACCTTCGGACCCCAGCAGATTACTCACGGGAACGCGGACCTGGTCGAAGAACAGCTCCGAGGTGTCGGAGGAGAGATGGCCGAGCTTGTCGAGGTTGCGGCCGTGCCGGAAACCGGGGCGGTCGGTCTCGACCAGGATCAGGCTCATGCCGCGTGAACCGCCGTCCGGGTTGGTGCGGGTGACCGCGATGACGAGGTCGCACATCTGGCCGTTCGAGATGAAGGTCTTCTGGCCGGAGATGACGTAGTCCTCGCCGTCCCGAACCGCGCGGGTGCGAATGCCCTGCAAATCGCTGCCAGTGCCCGGCTCAGTCATGGCGATTGCGCAGACGATCTCGCCCGAGACCATGCGCGGCAGCCACTTTGTCTTCTGCTCCTCGGTCCCGTAACTCAGGAGATAGCCGCAGCAGACGTCGTTATGGACCGAGAAGTCGGTCGCTGGCCCCGCAAAGCCGGAATAAGCGAGCTCCTCGATGACGACGGCATTGTGGCGGAAGTCGCCGCCGATGCCACCATACTGTTCGGGCACTTGCGGGCAGAGCAGGCCGGCATCGCCCGCCGCCGGCCACAGCGCGCGATCAATGATTCCGGCCTTCTCCCATTCCTGGAAGTGCGGCGCGATCTTCGCCGCGGCGAAGCGGCGGACGCTTTCGCGCAGGAGTGCGTGTTCTTCGTCGTAGACCGGGCGATGTGGCAACATGTCTGTCGAGCCGTCGGTTGAGCCCTAGAAGGCGACCTTGTCGCCGCCCTTGAGCTGGAGGATCTCGCGTGCTTCGTCCGGGCTCGCGATCTCGAGCCCGAGGCCTTCGATGATCTTGCGGACCTGCGTCACTTGCGCCGCATTGGTTTCGGCGAGGCGGCCGGAGCCGATCCACAAACTGTCTTCCAGGCCGACACGGACGTTGCCGCCCATCGCCGCCGCCATGGCCGCGACCTGCATCTGGGCGCGGCCGGCGCCGAGCACCGACCAGCGGTAATTGTCGCCGAACAGTCGATCGGCGGTCCGCTTCATGTGCATGACATCGTCCGGATGGGAGCCGATGCCGCCGAGCAATCCAAAACAGGTCTGGATAAACAGCGGCGCCTTCACCAGGCCCTCGGTCCAGAAATAATGCAGGTTATAGAGATGGCTGGTGTCGTAGCACTCGAACTCGTATCGGGCGCCGGAGCTGTTCAGCGTTTCCAGCGCGTAGCGGATATCCTTGAACGAGTTGCGAAAGACGAGGTCGTGGGAGCCTTCCAGCATCTGCGGCTCCCAGTCATGCTTGAACGACTTGTAGCGTTTCAGCATGGGGAACAGGCCGAAATTCATCGAGCCCATGTTGAGGCTTGCGACCTCCGGCTTCCAGGTCGCCGCCGGGCGCACGCGCTCTTCCACCGTCATGTAGGGCGAGCCGCCGGTCGTCAGGTTCACGACGACGTTGGAGCTCTGCTTGATGACGCGCAGGAACGGCTCAAAGGCTTCCGGCGATTGATCCGGTCTGCCGTCGGTGGGATTGCGGGCGTGCAGATGCACGATCGCTGCCCCCGCCGCCGCAGCGCCGAGCGCGGACTCGGCGATCTCGGCCGATGTCACCGGCAAATGCGGTGACATCGAGGGCGTGTGGATTGATCCCGTGACCGCGCAGGAGATGATGACCTTGTGGGGCGCCATGGCCGCTCCCTCAGCTTGCGATCGCTATCGGCGCATAGGCCGTCATGTGAACTTATGGAAGTCCGGGTCGCGCTTCTCGTTGAAGGCCGCGACGCCTTCCTTCGACTCCGCCGTGTCGTAGAACATCTTGACGGCGTGCAGCGCGAAATTGCTGATACCGCGGATGTTGTCGGAATCGGCGTTGAATGATCGCTTGGCGAGCGCGATCGCGGTTGGCGATCGCTGCGCGAGCTTGTCGGTCCAATCCTTCACGGCGGCGTCAAGCTGCGCCATGGGCACGACCTTGTTGACGAGACCCATCTCGCGCGCCTGCTCGGCCGTATAGCGCTCGTTGAGGAACCAGATCTCGCGGGCCTTCTTGTCGCCGACGTGACGAGCCAGGAAGGCCGTTCCCCAACCGGCATCGACCGAGCCGACCTTGGGGCCGACTTGGCCGAATTGGGCATGATCCGCAGCGATGGTGAGATCGCAAAGTGTTGCGAGCACGTTGCCGCCACCGATCGCAAAGCCGTTGACCCGGGCGATCACCGGTTTCGGCACGTCGCGGATCAAGCCCTGGATTTCGTCGATCGGCAGTCCCACCACGCCGCGGCCGTCATACTGGCCCTCATGCGCAGATTGATCACCGCCGGTGCAGAAGGCTTTTTCGCCGGCGCCGGTCAGGACGATGCTTGCGACCTTTCGGTCGTTGGCGGCGAGATGGAAGGCCTGGATGAGCTCCTCGAGCGTCTGGCCGCGGAAGGCGTTATAGACCTTGGGCCGGTTGATGATGATCCACGCGGCGCGGTCGCGGACTTCATAGATGACGTCGGTGAATTGCTTGGGGTCGGTCATAGCGTTTCCTTGGCGTTTTCTTGGCGTTTCCTGGCGCGATCTAGATCATGTTCATTCCGCCGGAGACGGAAATGGTTTGCCCGGTGATGAATTTGCCGTCGTCGGAAGCGAGCATCGCGACGATCCCGCCGTAGTCGTCCGGCTCGCCCATCCGCTTCAGCGGAATGCCCCGGACCATGGCGTCCTTCCATTTCACGGCGTGCTCGCCTTCGCCAAGGACCGACGCCATCATCGGCGTGTTGGTCGGGCCGGGGCAGACGGCGTTGAGAAGGACGTTCTTGCGGGCCAGCTCGCGCGCCAGCGACTTGGTGAAGGAGATCAACCCGCCCTTGCAGGCGGAATAGACGGCCTCGTCGCTGGTGCCGACGCGCGCGGCGTCGGAGGCGATATTGACGATGCGGCCACCGCCGCGCTCGGCCATCAAGGGCGCAATCGCCTTGTGGGTGTTGAGCGGTCCATAGAGATTGATCCGGATGATCTTGTCCCAAAGCTCCTTGTCGGTCTTCAGGAACGGCATCGGGCGGTCCCAGCCGGCATTGTTGACCAGGAGCCAGATCGGGCCTAGCTCGGCTTCGACCTTGCTGACTGCCGCCTCGACGGAAGCAGCGTCTCCCACATCGACCGCGTAGGTCTTGATATCAGCCTGCGGCGCGAGCTTTGCGGTTTCTTCGCCGCCTTGCGGATTGATGTCGAAGATCGCGATCTTGCAGCCTTCTTCGGCGAGCCGCAGTGTCAATCCTCGTCCGATGCCCTGTCCGCCGCCGGTCACGACGGCTACTTTTCCCGATAGGCCCTTCAACGCTGATCTCCCTTGTCGTTTATATTTTTGCCGGCGACCTTCGATGCCTCGAAGGCGATGGGAAGGCCTATGAGGCCGACCCGTTTCTCTGAATGTCGTATCCTCGCTGCGAGTACATTTGCCGCGCGATGATCGTCTTCATGATCTCGATCGAGCCTCCGGCGATCTTCACCACCCGCGCATCGGCATAGGCCCTGGCGATCGGGTATTCCCACATATAGCCCCAGCCGCCGAACAACTGGAGGCATTCATCGACGGCCTCGCAGTGCAGCTCCGAGGTGAACATCTTGGCCATGGCGGCATCGACGGGATCGAGCTTGCCCTCCATGAACAGGGCAATGCACTTGTCGGTGAAGACGCGGGCGACAGTCGCTTTGGTCTTGAGCTCGGCGAGCTTGAACTGGGTGTTCTGGAAATCGGCGAGCTTCTGGCCGAATGCGCTCCGCTCGGAGGTATATTGCAGCGTCCAGTCGATCACGGTCTCGGTGACGGTCGCCGAGCGAATGGCTTGCGCCAGACGCTCCTGCGACAGTTTGGTCATCATCTGCGCAAAACCCCTGCCTTCCGCCCCCAGCATGTTGCTGGCGGGAATGCGGACATTGTCGAAGAATAGCTCGGACGTATCTTGCGCCCTCATGCCGAGCTTCTCCAGATTCCGGCCGCGCTTGAAGCCGTCCCGGTTGCTCTCGACGATGAACAGCGTCACGCCCTTGGCGCCGGCCTGGCTGTCGGTCTTGGTCGCCAGCACGATGAAGTCGCAAAGCTGACCGTTGGAAATGAAGACCTTCTGGCCGTTGATCACGAAGTCATCGCCGTCACGCGAAGCGCGGGTCCGGATCGCCTTGAGATCGCTGCCGGCATGGGGTTCCGTCATGCCCAGCGAGCCGATGGCCTCGCCCGAGACCATCTTGGGCAGCCATTTGCGCTTTTGCGCCTCGCTGCCGAACGACAGCAGATAGGTCGCGACGAGGTCGGTATGGATAAGAAAGCCGGGGCCGCTCGCGCCAGCGCGCCAGAGTTCTTCGAACACGACCACGTCGAAGAGATAGTCGAGACCCATGCCGCCATATTCTTCTGGCACGGTGCAGCACAAGAGGCCGGCGGCGCCAGCCTTCAGCCAGAGGTCCCGCGGAACAATGCCGTCCTCTTCCCATTGGGCGTGGAAGGGCACGATCTCGCGATCGACGAAGCGACGTACCGTCTGCCGGAAAATCTCATGTTCTTCGCGAAAGATCGTGCGCTCGATCATTGTCAAAAATCGTCCCGTCTGATTTAGTTTGCTAGTGTACAGTATTCGGTTTGGGTATACAACCTGAAAACCGTCTAAGGCAAGTACGATCGTACACCAATGAACTGTTCTGGAGGGAGGGAGCGATGGTGATCGGAGCGGAGCTGAAGCAATTTCGAATCGAGATGTCGACGAGCGGCGTCCTGCACCTGATCTTCGACATGCCCGGCCGCTCGATGAACGTGTTCTCGAACGCCGCGATCGACGAAATTGGCCTATTCGCAGACTGGCTCAAGCAAAGCGATGTGATCGGCGTCGTCATCAGCTCCGGCAAGCCCACGGCGTTCTGCGCAGGCGCGGATCTCGCGGAGCTGGAGACTGCCTATGACATGATCATGGCAGCGCCATCCGCCGAACGCGATCGTCTCGCTTTTGATCATTTCTTCCGGCTGAGCCACGGCTTGCGCCGGCTCGAGACCGCCGGCAAGCCGATTGCCGTGGCCGTTGCTGGCCTTGCCCTGGGAGGCGGCTGCGAGTTCGCTCTTGCCGCGCATCACAGGGTGATCGCCGATCACCCGCAGGCGACCTTCGGTCTTCCGGAGTCGCTGGTCGGCTTGCTGCCAGGCGGAGGCGGAACCCAGCGGCTGCCGCGCTTGATCGGGATTGAGGCTGCGCTGCCGGTGTTGCTCGACGGCGCACGCATCGGCGGGCAGGCGGCTATTGCGGCTGGACTTGCGGATGAATTGGTGGGGCCGGGCGAAGAGGTGGCCGCCGCCGAGCGCTGGGTCTTGTCGCAACCGGCGGCAACACAGCCGTGGGATCGGGCTGACTGGCGCGCCGCCGACACGTCGCGCGTCGCGGCAATCATCGGTGTGAGCCGGAGCAAAATGTTGGCAGAGACGCTCGGCCACTATCCGGCCCCATCGGCCATTCTCGACTGCGTCGAGCAGGGCTTTCCGCAAGACTTTGATAGCGCCATCCGGACCGAGATGCAGATCTTCGCAAAGCTGATCCAGAGGCGGGAGCCTCGCAACATGATCAGGACATTGTTTCTCGGAAGGCTCGATTACGAACGGCTGAAGAAGAAGGGCATGAATCCCCGGATCACGGAAGCCGTTGCCGCGATCTCGAACGTGCTTGGTGCTCAATCCGAGCGCGGCAAGGAACTCTCCGATGCCTTTGCGCGTGCGGGTTTTCGCGTCGAGCAGCCGCGCCGGGCCAACTTCGACGGCCGCATCACTGATGCCGTCTATTGGCATGACGACGAGCCGAGAACCTGGGGCAAGGACCTCTTGCGCGCGCGGCTGGTGGACGCCGAAGCCGCAGCCGCGGGCTGGCGCACACAGCTTGACGAAGCGGAGCGGCGGGCCGCCGACTATGTCCTGGTCACACAGGCAGGCTTCCCCGCCTATCTCGGCGGATTGTTCGCCGCAGGACTGAACTAGTCGAGCCCTCGGCAAGGAGAGAAATCGTGCCAAAACCTCTTGACGGTATCAAGGTTCTCGATCTTTCGAAGGTGCTCGCAGGTCCGCTCTGCGCGCAATATCTCGGCGATCTCGGCGCCGAAGTCATCAAGGTCGAAGCGGTGGGGCAGGGAGATGAGACGCGCGGCTGGCCGCCCTTTCCCGCGCCCGGCCTCGGCACGGTGTTTCTGAGTGCCAATCGCAACAAGCGAAGCATCGCGATCAACATGAAGTCGGACAAGGGGCGGAAGCTCGTGCACGAGCTCGCTCGATCCTCCGACGTCGCCATTGAAAGCTTCGGCACCGGGGTTGCCGAGCGGCTGGGCATTGATGCCGCAAGCCTTTGCGCGCTCAACGACCGGCTGGTCCATTGCAGCATCTCCGGATTCGGCCGGACCGGACCTCTGAAAAATTCGCCCGGGTACGATGTGATCCTGCAGGCCTTTGGCGGCATCATGTCGATGACCGGCGACGAGGGCGGCGGCTATATCCGCAGCCCCATTTCCCCGATCGACCAGATGACAGGCGTGCATGCTTTCAGCGGCATCCTCGCCAGCCTGTTTGCGCGTGAGAAGTCGGGCAAGGGCGCAGCGATCCAGGTATCGCTGTTCGATACTGCGCTTGGGATTCTAGGCTACAATCTCCAGACCTTCTGGGAGCGGGGGACGCAACCGGCCAAATGTGGCTCCAGCCATGAGTCGCTGTGCCCATACCAGGCGTTCGAGGCTTCGGACGGACCGATCATGATCGGGGTGGCCAACGACAATCTGTGGCGCAAGTTCTGCGGCGTCGCCGGCCTCAACGCGATCGTGGATGACCCGAAATTCCGGACCAATGCGGAACGGGTCAAGCATCGCGCCGAGACGCTTCAGCATGTGCAATCGTTGATCGCCACCAACACCGTTGCGCACTGGAATGAGGCGCTGAATGAAGTCGGCATTCCCTGTTCACCGATCAATACGCTTGCCCAGCTTCTGGATCATCCGCATACAAAAGCGGACAAGCTGATCATGCAGTACGATCATCCCGCGGCTGGCCGCTTGAATTGCGTCGGCCATCCCGTGACATTCGTCGGGGAGGAGCGCGCTCCCGGGCTGCCCCCGCCCACCCTTGGGCAACATACCGATGATGTCCTGAAGGAAATGGGCCTTTCCGACGCGACCATTGCCGAATTGCGCCGGGATGAGATCATCAGTTGATGATCCGTGCACCGCGGCAGCCGCGCCGGTGCTTCCTGGTGTCAGACGGGTGTGAAGAACGGTAGTGGCGCGCCATCCGTCGGCTTGAACACCACCTTCACCTTCTGGCCGATCTTTAGCTTCTCAAGATCGCAATCCACAAAGTTTGTCTGCAACGACGGCCCTTCCTTCAGCGTGACGTAGCCGATCGCATAGGGACCAGTCGGCGACTTCCGCATCAGGCTGTAGGTGTAGATCGTGGCCTCGCCCGAAGCTTCTTCCCACACCGTCTTGTCTGAATAGCAGAACGGGCAGATCGCGCGCGGGAAGTAGTGCGCCTCGCCGCAGGCGGTGCAGCGCTTGATCATGAACTTGCCCTGCTTGGCTGCGTCCCAGAACGCGGCGGTCTCGGGATTGGTCACCGGGGCCGAATATTTCCTTGCATCTGCCATCACACGCGCTCCAGAATGGCCGTCGAGGCGGCGTGGCGAACTCCCAAAAGGCCGCCGGTGCCGTGAGCGATGGCGAGATCGCAATTCTTGACCTGCACCTTCGGATGCGCCTCACCGCGCAGCTGCCGCACGGCCTCGATGATCTTGGTCATGCCGCCGCGATTGACCGGATGGTTGCTGCACAGGCCGCCGCCGTCAGTGTTGAACGGCAGCTTGCCGACGCCCGAGATCAGATTGCCGTCGGCGACGAATTTTCCGCCCTCGCCCTTGCTGCAGAAGCCGAGGTCCTCGAGCTGCATCAGCACCGTGATGGTGAAGCTGTCGTAGATCGAGGCGTATTTGATGTCCTTTGGCGTCACGCCGGCCTCCTCGAAGGCGCGTGGGCCGGACCAGATTCCGGCAGAATAGGTCAGATCGAGATCCTTGCCGCCGTTCGGACCCTTCATCGCTTCGCCGTGACCGATCAACCGGACCAGCGGCTTCTTCAGGCTTCGGGCGATGTCCGGAGAGGTCACGATCAATGCGCCGCCACCATCGGTGACGACGCAGCAATCGAGCCGGTGCAAGGGATCGGAGATCATCGGCGAGTTCACGACGTCCTCGACGGTGACGACGTCTTTCAGCATCGCATGCGGATTGTATTGTGCGTGATGCGAGGCCGCGACCTTGATCCAGGCGAGCTGCTCAGAGGTGGTGCCATAGTCGTGCATGTGACGCATCGCGCACATGCCATAGGCATTGTGGGTGGTCGCGCCATAGGCCGTCTCGAAATCGGCCTCGGCGCCGGGTGCGCGTGGTGGGGTGTGGCTGGTGCGCGGCTTGCCCGCGAGCGTGATCAGGGCAACCGAGCATTTGCCCGCGGCAATGGCTTCGGCCGCATGGCCAAGCTGGATGATGTAGGAGGAGCCGCCGGTATCGGTGCTATCGATATGGCGGAGCTTTTTGGTGTTGAGGCCGAGATAATCGACCATCGGCCAGGCGCCGCCCGGTGCGTCGCCGGACAGAAAATACCCATCAATGTCGTCCTTGCTCAGCCCGGCGTCCTCGATCGCGCCCTTGGTAACCTCGGCATGGAGCTGGGCGGTGGATTTGTCTGGCGCATGCCGGGTCGGGTGTTCGTAGATCCCGGCAATGTAGGCCTTACCCTTGATGGTCAACTCGTTCTCCGCTGGCGTTTTCGGTTGGACCTGCCGGGCCATGCCCGACAGGCCTGGAATTGATCCCGACGCTACTCTTCGAGCAGCTTCCAGGACGTCTTTTCGAAGATAGCCATGCGCAGGGTGCGGTAGGGCGCGTAGTTTTCCTTCGAATTGGTAAGCTCAATTCCCGGAAGCAGCATGCCGACGCGCTCCTTGTTGAAGCTCGTCGCCTGGGCGAGCAAGTTCTCACGTGTCAGATTGTCACCGCACCGCTCGAGTCCCTTCGCGATTGCTTGCGCATTGATGTATCCGGACAGCGCGATGAAATCGTTCGGGCTGTCGTTCGGGGCCCATTTCTTCATGAAGGCGACATAGTCCTTCACGTCCGGGTCGTCGGCCCAGGCCGGATCGCCGGCTTGCTTGGTGAACTGGGTTGTGTAGGCGCCCTGGACGTTTTCGAGTCCGGCGGGGGTGAGAACGCCCTGGATCGAGTTGACTGGGCTCGCCAGGAACTGAGCCGGCTTCCAGTTCAGCTCATTGGCTTTCTTGATCGCCTGCGCCGCGAATTTTGGCGTTGCGAAATAGACGATCGTATCGGCGCCGGCGGCCTTGAGCTTGAGGACTTCGGAACCGACGGTCGGATAGCTCAGCTCATAGGGTGCTTCTGCCACGATCTTCGCCGTGCTGTCGGGGCCCAGGCCGGCCTTGAAGCCGGTGAGGTAGTCCTTGCCATAGTCGTCGTTCTGATAGAGCACCGCGATCTTTGCGTTCGGTATCTTCTTGACGATGAACTTGCCGAATGTGGCACCCTCCATCTCGAACGCCGGATAGAACGGGACGGTCCAGGGAAAACTGTGCGGGTCGTTGAAGCGCCGGCCGCCGGCTGAAATGAAGACCTGCGGCACCTTGTTCTGGTTGAGGTACTTTTGGACGGCGATGTTGGGTACGGTGCCAACTGTTCCCACTTCGGCAAGAACACCGTCGTCGTCGACCAGCTTGCGGGTCTGTTCGATCGCCTTTGGCGGGCTGAACGCATTATCCTGCGAGATCAGGTTCACCTTCCTGCCGTTGATGCCCCCCTTCTCGTTCAACATCTGAAAATAGCCGGTCATGACGCGGCCATAGCTGGAAAAAGCGGACGCTGGCCCGCTGTAGGGGATGGTCTGGCCGATCTTGATTTCCGTGTCGGTGACACCCGGGCCGTACTGCTTTTCACCGGCTCGAGCGCCGAAGACGGCGCCGCCGAGGACAAGGGCCGAAACGCCGGCCAGTATCGCGATCCTCATGTTTTCTCCCATGTCGTTCTTTTTTGGTGTAGCCGCGTGCAGTAGGCATAACAAGTACACATGTATATCATATCGTAAGAAGCGAAAATAGACAGGCGCTGAAAATCAGCGGCCACTATGCCGCCGCGTTGCCAAACTGCGGCACGCGAAAACCAATGCGCCGTCTTGAACCTGAGCTCGATTGTGCTATAGATCGTACATAAGTGTACTAATTATCGGCTGCGCCACGCTCGAGACTGGTTGCCGCCGGCGAAGGGAGGAACCATGGCTGCTTCGGGCGCAACGGCGCTGGCTGCGCTGAAGATAGGCGGACGCGTTGCCTTTGAGCGTCTGGTTCGGCCGAAGGCGCGCCGGCTCGAGGATGTTCCTTGCTCGCCCGACGCCATCACACCCGAATGGCTGACGGCGGTGCTCTGCCAGGAAGTCCCCGAAGCGGTCGTAACGGGGGTCGTCGTCAAACCAGCGAGCGCAGGGACGCACGAACGGCACCAGCTGATCGTCGCTTACAACGAGGCCGGCCAGCGCGCGGATCTGCCGAAGTCGATGTTCACCAAGTCGTTGCCCAGCGTCGTCACGCGCATGATCGGTGGATTCAACGGCACCGCGCGGGTCGAAGGCCGGTTTTACGTGCAGCTGCGGCCGCAGCTCGAGATCGAAGCGCCGATCGGCTATCACGCAGCGTTCGACCGTCAGACGTTTGCCTCGATCCTGCTCCTCGAAGACATGGTTGCAACAAAATCGGCGACGTTCTGCAACCACCGGACCTACGTCTCTCGCGAGACGGCGGAGGACATGATCGATGTTCTCGCCTCACTGCACGCGCGCTTCCACGGCGATGGAGAGCTCGCGACGCAGTATCGCTTTGTCGCGAGCTATCCGCGATGGTTCACGATCGGTGCGGAAAAGATGAGCCTTGAGTACTATACGCGAAAGGCCTTCGACGCCGCCTCTCACGTCATGCCCGAAAGCATCCTGGCGCAGCGTGATGCGGTCTGGCCTGCTGCCATGAACGCCCTGGCCGTGCACGACAGCGAACCGCAGGGATTGATCCATTCCGACGTACATATCGGCAACTGGTACCGCACCGGAGCGGGGAAGATGGGCCTGTGCGACTGGCAATGCCTCGCCCGCGGTCATTGGTCGCGGGACTTCGCCTACGCCGTCACAGCGGCGCTGACGCCCGACGACCGCCGCAAGTGGGAGAAGGATCTGCTGCTGCGCTATCTCGACCGGTTTGCTGCATTGACCGGCAGCAAGCCAGACTTTGACCGGAGCTTTCTGCATTATCGCCAGCAAATGGTGCATGCCTTGCTGATGTGGACCATTACGTTGTGCCACTCGCCGCTATTGCCGAACATGCAATCGGAGCAGACGACACTCGCGATGATGGAGCGGATCTCGACGGCGATGGCTGACCTGGATTCGCTTCGCAGCTGACCTGGTTCCTGAGCCGGCGCGACGCTTCAACTTGTCGCAAGCCGGCATTCGCCGCGATCGAGCACCATCATTTGCCGCTCGACGGCCCACGCTCTGAAGCGGATGGTCTCGTCTTCCTCGAACATCTCGATCCGGATCGTGTCGCCGGGGAAGGCGGGCGAGACAAATCGCACCGCCATTGCGCCTATCCGCTCCGGATGCCCCGGCGCATAGCGCTTCAGGACGGCGCGGCAGGCCAGACCCATCGTGTTCAAACCGTGCGAAATCGGTTGGTCGAATCCGGCCTCGCGGGCGACGACGGGGTCGGCGTGGATGGGCATGTAATCCCTGCTGACAAGTCGGTACAGCAGGGCCGCGTGGCGCGGGGTGCGGTACGTGATGGCGGCGCTCGGTTTGGCGCCGGCGCCGATCCTTGCGAGCTCGCCGGGCGGCGTACCGTGGCTGCCGCAGCCGCCGTCGCCACGCAGAAAGTCGGTTGCACGCAGGCTAGCCAATCGTTCGCCGCTGGCCTGATCGAACAGCTCGGTATCGAAATAGAGCAGGGCGCCGTGCGCCGATCCCTTATCCGCGATGGCGCTCACTCGATGCTCGGCACGGACCGATCCGCTTGCGGAGAGAGGGCGATGCAGCGCGAACCGTTGCTCCCCATGCAGAGCCTTGGTCCAGGCGATCCCTGTCTGTGGCTCGGCGATCCAGAGCGGCGGCCAGCCGAGTGTGACGCACATGCTGGGGACGGCTTGCTGATCGCGGCCTTCGTAGACGTAAGCCAGTTCGTCCTCATCCAGCGGATCATCGCCAACGCCAAGGCCGAGCGCGTACAGGGCGCAATCACGCCAATCGTAGGACTGATGGATCGGCTTGAAGTGCCGCGCGAGGACGTGATCAAGATTCATGCGCGTGCTCCTGGCAATGCCTGATCGTTGAGGCCGTGAGAGGCACAGCCGCTGAATCCAAAATATCGTTGCGGTGCGTACGAGTTTCGTCAAGGCGTTCCTGAAGACAGATGCTGCCAGGCGCATGATGCCGCAGCGCGCGGGTCCGATTAGGGTTTGCGGCGAACATCAGTATATGATAAGCCAGTGTACTAATCGGGCGTCGAACCCGAAATCGTCCGGCAGGACGGGGAAATGCTGAAGGCCGGCGTCACGTCCGATTGAATATCGGCTGCGGACGTCGAGCAATGGCAGGAGGGCCCTTTGCGAGGTCAAGCGCGCGGATTGGCGACGCACCGGATGGCCGTGTGCCACCGTGCGATGCAGCGTGACGGGGGAGCATCGTCGTGATCGCATTGCTGATCGCGAACTCGCTGGCGCTCGCTTCGCTGCTGATCATGCTGTCGAGCGGGCTCGCCTTGATCTATGGCCTGCGCGACGTCATCAATTTCGGCCATGGCGCGATCTACATGCTCGGCGCCTATCTCGGATATACCATCGCCCTCGTCGGCGGGTTCTGGCTGGCGCTGCTCGTCGTTCCGATCCTGCTCGCGCTTCTCGGCATCGCATTCGAGTACCTGGCTCTGCGGCCGCTACAGAGACGGTCGCACATCGAGGTCGCGCTGGTCACCCTCGGATTGGGCATCATCCTCGGGCAGGTCATCATCTATTTGTACGGAGGCGAGGCGCGCAGCGTTGATGCCCCGAAGGTTCTCTCGGGCTCGATCACCGTCCTGAATCTCTCTTACCCCGTTTATCGCCTCTTTCTGATCGTGATGGGGCTTGGCTCGTGCGCGCTGCTCGCGCTTTGGCTCAGATATACGCCGTCTGGACTGTATGTCCGCGCCGTCAGCCAGGATCCCTCGGTGGCGCGGATGATGGGCATCGATGCCGATCGCCTGAGCCTGCTCGTCACGAGCCTCAGCGCCGCATTCGCCGGGATCGCCGGCGTGCTGGCGGGGCCCTATCTGTCGATCGATCCGGGGATGGACGTCGCTATGATCGTAAACTGCCTGATCATCGTGGTGATCGGTGGCACCGGCAGCATCGGTGGCGCGATCGTTGCGGCGTTGCTGTTCGGTTTCGTTCAGGTGGCGGGATCGGTCTTCCTGCCCAACCTTGCCGCGCTCGTTCCCTACATCCTGCTGATGGTCGTGCTGCTCATCGCTCCCGGCGGCATCGGACGCGGGAGGGTTCTGAGTTGAGCAATGGCACGATGACCGGTGACTTGCACGGGACGACGGCGGGATCCCTCGGTGGTCAATTCTCGCGCATGTCGCTTGCGATTGTCGCCGGCGCAGTTGGGCTAGGGGCTGGTGCCCTTGTCCCGACCTACCTTGCCAGTGACTTTGCGCTTCGGCTCGGCAGCGAGGGTTTGCTGCTCGGTATGCTGGCGCTCAGCGTCGCCTTCCTGATGAGCCAGGCTGGACTGGTGGCGCTCGGCGCAGCCAGCATCTATGGCGGCGCCGGATATCTGTTCGCGATCGGCATGAGCGAGTGGGACCTGACGCCGATGGCCGCCTTGTGCGTCGGCTTCCTGATCATCGTCGCCTACGCAACAGTTCTGGGCGCCTTGATCGTCCGGACCAACCCGCTCGCCTTCATGATGCTGACGCTCGCTGCTGGCGAGATGCTCAGCCACGCCGTTCTGCTCGAGGGATTACGCGATTACACCGGGGGCGCCGATGGGCTGGTGGTGCGGATGAAGGGAACGATCCTTGGCGTCGACGTCGCGGAGTTTGCCAATCCGGCGCGCTTCTGGTCGCTGGCCTGGGTCGTGGCGTGCCTGATCGGACTGGCGTTTTGGTTGGTCGGCCGCTCACGTCTCGGCGCGGTCCTCCGCGCCGTGCGAGAGAACGAGGAGCGCATGCGCTTCTCCGGATTCAACACCTTCGTCCCCAGACTGGCCGCCTATGTGCTCGTCAATATCGTGGCCGCCATAGCCGGCTTCCTGCACGTGCTCAATGCCGGCTTCGTCTCACCCGAGAGCCTCGGGCTTTCGGTCAGCACCAATGCCTTGGTCGCAGCGCTGATGGGCGGCATTGCCGGCGCGTTCGGCCCAATCCTGGGCGGGCTGATCTTTTCATTTGCGCAGGATGAATTCGGCGCACGCGGGCTCACGCAGCTCCTGACCGGCATCGCCATCGTCGTGTTCATCGTCCTGTTTCCGCGCGGGGTCGTCGGCGGGCTATCGAGCGCGTTGCGGCTGCTCGGCTGGCGGCGGGAGGCCCCCTGACATGCTCAGGATCGAGAAGCTATCGGTGAGCTATGGCTCGGTGCGGGCGCTGACGGATGTCGATCTCGAGGTGAGTGGCGACGGCCTGCTACACGGTGTCATCGGACCGAATGGCGCCGGAAAGTCCACGCTGCTCGACGCGATCTGCGGTCGCCGGCGTCCGACCGCTGGAAGCGTGCGCTATTGCAATGAGGATATCACGCGGCGTTCGATCGCCTGGCGCCGCCGCCAGGGCATGGCCCGATCGTTCCAGCGCACCAGTGTGTTCCAGGACCTGACCGTCCATGAGCAACTCCAGTTGGTCGCACGGCATCTCGGCGATGACAGGCTGGATGACGTAATCGAGGTCATGGACCTCGGCGGCTATCTCAGCCAGAAGGCCGGACGCATCGCCTATGGCGTGCAGCGTCGTGTCGACGTCGCGCTGGCCCTGATCGGAAGGCCACGTCTTCTGCTGATGGATGAGCCCGGAGCCGGCCTGTCGGCGACGGAGACGCTGCGTCTGTTTGAGCATGTACGCGACCTCGTGCGGGAGCGCGGGATCGCTGCCATCGTGGTCGAGCATGATGTCGATGCGATCTTCGCCTGCTGCAACATGGTCACCGTTCTCGATCTCGGCCGGCATCTGGCGACGGGGTCGCCCGACGCGATCCGGGCCGATCGTCGGGTCATCGCGGCTTATCTGGGGACCGCAGCATGAGCGCGCTGCGGATCGAGTCCCTTGTTGCCGGCTATGGTGCATCCACCGTGCTGCGCGGCATCGACCTTACGGTCGAAGAAGGGGAATCGGTCGCCTTGGTCGGCCGTAACGGAGCGGGCAAGTCTACGCTGCTGCTCTCGGTGTTCCGGGAGACGAATATTCTCTCCGGCGCCATCTGGGTCCACGACCGCCGGATCGACGGCTTGCCGGGCTATACGGCTGCGAAGCTCGGCGTTGCCATTGCGCCGCAGGGACGGCGCATCCTGCCGAACCTCACGGTGAGGGAGAACCTGCTGCTCAGCAGAGCGACCGGCAGAGCAGGGCATTGGAGCCTGAAGACCATCTTCGATCTGTTCCCGGTGCTGGAGGAGCGCGCCGACCGGCTAGGCACGATGCTGAGCGGCGGTCAGCAGCAGATGCTGGCGATCGGCCGCGCTCTGATGGCCAATCCAAGCCTCATTCTTCTCGATGAGCCGTCGGAAGGTCTTTCGCCGGTGCTGATCGATGGGCTGGTCGAGACGCTCAACCGCATTCGCGGTGCCGGTACTGGCGTCCTTGTGGTCGAGCAGCACCTGAACCTCGTCAAGCGCGCTACGGATCGATTCGTCATCCTGGCGAAGGGAGAGGTCGTTGGAGCAGGTGCCATCGGCTCCATCGGCGCGCCGGAGAACCAGGCACTCATGGCCTTGTAACGGAAGATCAGAAAAAACGGAGGAGGGACGAACATGAAGGAGGCATCCATCGCTCGAGCTTTCAGTGCGCTGCGCACGGTGACGATCGGCACAGCAACGGCTCTCGCCATGACGACCGCGGCCTTGGCCCAGGACACCGTCAAGATCGGTGTTCTGCTGATTGACAGTGGACCGCTCGCCGGGCTGAAGGACACCCAGGTCAAGGCGGTCAACCTTGCGATCGAACAGATCAACGCCGCCGGCGGGGCGGCGGGCAAGAAGCTGGAGGCGACTTTCATTTCCTATCCAGGCACGCCGGACACGGCGGTCGACGGCGCCACCCGCGCGGTCCAGAAGGATGGCGCGATGTTCATCACCGGCATGGACACGTCGGCGGTGACGCCGGCTCTGCAAGCCAAGCTTCCCGCGTTGAAAGTCCTGATGCTGGAGGTGATGGCCAACGCTGACGGTCTGACCGGAAAGAACTGTTCGCCAAACTACTTCCGCGTCAACGCCAACGACTCCATGATCATGGGGGCCTTCAGGGAGTTCCTGAAGGATCAGGGCATCAAGAAGTGGGACATTCTTGCCGTCGACTATGCCGCCGGGCGCGACTCCGCAGACAAGTTCAAGGGGTTGGTGACCTCCCAGGGCGGCACCGTCGGTAAGGTGCTGTTTTCTCCGTCTGGCACGCCTGACTTCGGTGCCAAGATTTCGGAACTGGGGGCAGACCCCGCTGACGGCTTGTTCGTGACGATCTTCGGCAGCGACGCCATCAATCTCGCCAAGCAGCAGCAGCAATTCGGCCTGTTCAAGAAATACAAGATGGTGCTGGGCAATTCCTTCGTGATTCCGCAAACGCTGCCCGCGCAAGGCGAGACGGTGCTCGGCGTCTATCAGAACATCGGCTTCGTCGCCGGTTTTCCCGGCGCGCAAGCCGAAGCGTTCGTGAAAGCCTACAAGGAAAAATACAACGGGGAGCTGCCGCCTTACACCAGTGCCGACCAATACGCGGCGATCGAGCTCATGGCTGCCGCGCTGCGGAAGGCCAATTCGACCGATATCAACGCGGTGCGCGCCGCGCTGTCAGGCCTCAAGACTGAAACGGTTCTCGGCGATGTCGAAGTCCGGGCGGGCGATCATCAGACTGCGCGGCGGATGGCGATCAGTCAGATCGCAATCGGGGCTGACGGAAAGCCCGGTTATCAGATCAAGAAGCTCGAGCCAGGGCAGGACATTATTCCTCCGGTGGATCCCGCCTGCAAGATGTGACCGTCTCGGCGCCGTTGCCGATCCTGGCGCGGCGCCGAACGCTCCAGTGGCATCAAGGCTCGGTGCGATGGGGCTAGGCCATGAGCGACACTTTGCCGAACTGTGCGCCGGAGGCGAGGCGCGCAAGGGCCGAGCCGACATCTGCCATTGCAAACGATGAATCGATCACGGGCCTGGTCAGGCCGCGATTGAATACATCGAGCAATTGGCGGAATTCGCTGACGCTGCCGCCGGTCGAGCCGTAGATCTCGAGCTGGCGAATGAACAATCGTTGCAGATCGGCCGGCGGATTGGAGCCGGTCGTGGCGCCACATGTGATGAGGCGCCCGCCGCGGCGCAACGAGCGCAAGGATTCGCCCCAGCTCGCTTCGCCGACGCTGTCGATCACCATGTCGACGCCGCCGCCGCTCATCTCCTGGACGGCAGCGGAAACCCGATCGCGCCGGTAATTGACGCCGCCGTCTGCGCCTAACGCCTTCGCCATGGCGATTTTCTCGTCGCTGGAGGAGGTGACGAAGACGCGGGCGCCCGCGATTTTCGCCAGTTGGAGGCAGGCAACTGCCACGCCTCCGCCAATGCCGACGATCAGGACGCTTTCGCCGGGTTGCAGCGCCCGTTTGCCGAACAGCATCCGCCAGGCCGTCAGATGGCCCGTCATCAGGGCACCTGCCGCCACAAGGTCGGCGTCATCGGGGAGGGGAAAGAAGCAGGCGCTGGGCATGGCGATGTAGTCGGCAAAGCCACCATGCCGATGCTCGCCCATGATCTTCACGTTCTCGCAGAGCGGCTGGTCGCCTGCCTGGCAGTAACGGCATCTGCCGCAATAGGCCTCGGAGAAGAGAACAGCCTTCATGCCTGGTTTCAGTCCGGTACCGGGGGCGGCTTCGACGATCTCGCCGGCGGCTTCGACCCCCATCACCTGCGGCAACGCATGGGTGATCCCGTTGCCGTTGTCGCGCATGTAGAGATCGACGCGATTGACAGAAGAGGCCGCGACCCTGAGCACAGACTCTCCCGGAGCCGGCACGGGATCCGGAAAATCCCGCCAGGTCACGCCATCGATCCCACGCCGTTCCAGAACCGCCGCCTTCATTGCGACCTCCCTTGTTGGTTCGGAATAAGTAATGCACTAGCACACGAAATCGAAAAAAGCCGATCTTCGAAACCTGGGCAACCCTGCCTATTTAGGTGTTGCAGTCCATTTTGAATATAATACACTAACGCACTAAAGTGCCGTCAAGGGCAGCGATCAATCGTCATGGAGGCGACGTCATGAGCGAGAATCGGTTCGATCCCGTGGCGCATGCGCGCGCGATGCGCGCGAGCGGATTCTGGGTCGACAAGAGCTTCGACGAGTTCCTGCAGCAGACGATTGCCGCAACGCCCAAAAAGCTGGCGCTGATGGCGGATCGCGCCGACCGGACCGAACCGAAGCGTCTGACCTATGCGGAACTCGGGGATCTGATTTCGCGTGCGGCCGCCGCGCTGCGCCGTCTTGGCATCGGCCAAGGGGACGTCGTGTCGGTCCAGCTGCCGAACTGGTGGGAATTTGCGGTCATCGCGCTTGCGGCCTTCCGGATCGGGGCGGTCGTCAATCCGCTGATGCCGATTTTCCGAGAACATGAACTCACCTACATGCTGGGCTTCGCCGAGACGAAGCTGCTGGTCGTTCCGAAATTGTTCCGCGGATTTGATCACGAGGTGATGGCCCTCTCGCTCCAGCCGGGGCTGCCGAGGCTCAAGCACGTCATCGCCGTCGACGGCGAGGGGCCTGCAAGCTTCGATCAGGCCCTGCTGTCCGGTAACGAGCGTCTCGGCCCGCCACCGGTTGGTGATCTCGGTGCGCTTCCCGCCGATCAAATGGCCGTCCTGATGTTTACTTCGGGCACGACGGGTTCGCCCAAGGGCGTTATGCACTGCCTGAATACGCTGATGGGCTGCTGCATCGGGCTTGCCGGACGATTTGGCCTCGACGCAAGCGACACAATGCTGGTTTGCTCGCCGCTGGGCCACATGACCGGCTTTGCGGCCGGCATGCTGCTCGGTCTGAAAATCGGCGCGACCGTGATCTTCCAGGATATCTGGGAGCCCAAGCGCGGCGTCTCGATCATGGCGAGGGAAGGCGTGACCTATTCCGCCGGTGCAGCGACGTTCCTTGCCGACATGTGCGAGGCCGTCGCAGCCGGCGTGCCCAAGCCAGCCCAACTGCGCAAGTTCCTCTGCGCGGGCGCGCCAATCCCGCCAGCGCTGATTGATCGCGCCTATCGCGAGCTGGATCTCAAGGTTTGCTCGCTGTGGGGCATGACGGAATCGCTGTCGAGCACACTGACCGAGCCGGAGCGGGCGCTGGAGAAATCGTCGAAGACCGACGGGCGTCCGGTGGAGGGCGTGGCGGTCAAGGTGGTGCGCGTGGATGGATCGCCGGCCCCGGTCGGAGAGAAAGGACTGCTCAAGGTCCGCGGCGCGCAGATGTTCCTTGGCTATTACAAGCGCGAGGACATGGAGCCGTTTGACGCCGACGGATGGTTCGACACCGGCGACATGGCCTACATGGACGACGAGGGCTACATCCGGATCGACGGCCGCATTAAGGACATCATCATCCGCGGCGGTGAGAACGTCCCGGTGTTCGATATCGAGAATCTGCTGTTCAAGCATCCAGCCGTGCTTTCCGTCGCGATCGTTGGTTATCCGGACCCGAGGCTGGGAGAGCGGGCTTGCGCCTTCATCATGCTGCGTCCCGGCGAGAAGCTCGATCTGGCGGGCGTGCAGGCGCACCTGGCCGAGCACAAGGTCGCCAAGCAATACTGGCCGGAGCGTGTTGAAATCGTCCCCGACCTGCCGAAGACCCCGGCCGGCAAGGTCCAGAAGTATCAATTGCGCGAGATTGCCAAGGCATTCGCCGAACCGGCACACAAGGCCAGCGCATGAACGCCCGTCTCAGGGATCGAGTCTGTGTCGTCACCGGCGCGGCGCGCGGGATCGGTCTTTCGATCGCGGAGCGCTTTGGCCGGGAGGGCGGACGTCTTGCCTGTGTCGATGTCAGCGCGCGACGACTGGAGCCCGCGGTCAGCCAGTTGAAGGACATGGGGTTCGAGGCGAGGGGATACGAGGTCGATATCGGCAAGCGGGACGATGTGCGCGCACTCTTTGAACGCGTTGAACGCGAATTCAATGCACCCGTGGCCGTACTCGTCAACAATGCCGTGTGGGCGCGCTTCGAACCGTTGCAGCAGATCGAGGTCGACACGGTCGAGCGGATGTTCGCGGTCGGCGTGCACGGCTTGATCTGGGCGACGCAGGCCGTGGCTCCGCAGATGGAGCGGCGCGGCGGCGGCTCGATCGTCAATCTGAGCTCGGTATCGGCGTTTCACCCCGCCAAGGACTCGATTGCCTATTCCGCGCTGAAGGCTGGCGTCGTCGGCCTCTCGCGCGCGTCTGCCATCGAGCTGAGCGCCAAGAAGATCCGCGTCAATGTGATCGCGCCGGGCATGATCGGAACGCCTGCCTCGATCGCGCAGTTCGACGAGGCGACCATTGCGGTGCGGCAGGCCGAGATGCCGGCCGGACGCTTCGGCGCTCCGGAAGAGATCGCCGCGCTTGCGGCGTTCCTTGCAAGCGATGACGCGAGCTACATCCAGGGCGCGGTCATCACGGCTGATGGCGGCTGGACGGTTCCTGCCAGATAGGAGAAGACGCATGAAGCGGCTCGAGGGCAAGCGTGCGGTCGTCACCGGCGGCGGGAGCGGCATCGGTCGCGCCAGCGCGATTCGTTTCGCGCGCGAGGGCGCGGCTGTCCTGGTCGTCGGCCGGGCCGGTAATGCCGAGGAGACCGCCGCGGAGATCCGGGGCGAGGGTGGCGTGGCATCCGCCATGATCACGGACGCCTCGATCGAGGAGAACGTGGCGGCGATCGTGTCGCGCTGCGTCTCGGAATTCGGGGGGATGGAGATCTTCTTCGCCAATATCGGTGTCACCGGGACCAACACGCCGCTGCTGGAGCAGACGGTGGAGGAGTGGTCCGAAGTCTACCGCATCAACACGATCAGTTGCTTCCTTGCCGTCAAATATGCCGGCCGTCACATGACGGCGCAACGCTATGGCTCCATCATCCTGACCTCATCGGCCGCATCACTGCGCGCCAACGCCGGTGCGATCTCCTACAGCGCAAGCAAGGCGGCCGTGAACAATCTGGCACAGACGGCGGCCAACGCCTTCGCCGGGACCGGCGTGCGCGTCAACGCAGTGCTGCCGGGGCTCGTCGAGACGCAATTGACCCGCAAGGTGTTCGAGGACGCCCGCGCCCGGGGAGTCGAATCCAAGCTCGGACACGTCACGCCGCTGAAACGGCCGGGACGCTCTGAGGAGATCGCTGCCGCAGCGGCATTCCTGGCCAGCGACGATTCATCTTACGTGGACGGTCAATTGCTGTCGGTCGATGGCGGCGTCAGCAGCACCCATCCCTATGGCCGGATCGCGCTCTAGCAACACTCGCTGCCCTATAAGAACAGAACAGGAGAGGCACCGTGGATTTCGAACTGCCGAAGGACATCACCGACAAGCTCGCAGAACTCGACGCCTTCATCGAAGCTGAGATCAAACCGCTCGAGCGCGATCACAAGCAGTTCTTCGACCATCGTCGAGAGAACGCCCGCACCGATTGGGACAATGACGGCCGTCCGCGTGATGAGTGGCGGGCGCTGATCAGCGAAATGGAGCGCCTTGCCGACAAGGCCGGGCATCTTCGCTACGGCCTACCGAAATCCTGCGGCGGCCAGGGCGCCTCGAACCTCGCGATCGCCGCGATCCGCGAGCATTTGGCTGGCCGCGGACTGGGGCTGCACAACGATCTGCAAGATGAATCCTCCATCGTCGGCAATTTTCCGATCGTCCCGGCGCTCGCCGACTACGGAACGGATGAGCAGAAGACCTACATCGAGGGCATCATCACCGGCAGGAAGCACCTCTCCTTCGGCCTGACCGAGCCGGGGCATGGCAGCGATGCGACCTGGCTCGAGACCACCGGCGTGCGCGACGGCAATCATTGGGTCATCAACGGCCGCAAGCGCTGGAACAGCCAGGTCGCCCGCGCCCACGCTAATCTGGTGTTCGCCCGCACCTCGGGCAAGCCGGGCGAGGCCAAGGGCATCACGGCCTTCATCGTGCCGACCGACACGCCCGGCCATAACGTGCTCTACAATCACTGGACCTTCAACATGCCCAGCGATCACGCGGAGACGGAGCTGTCGAACGTGCGGGTGCCGGACAGCGCCATTCTGCACAGGGAAGGCGAGGGCCTCGTCGTTGCGCAGCGCTTCGTGCACGAGAACCGCGTCCGGCAGGCGGCGGCCAGCGCCGGGGCCGCGCGCTATTGCATCCAGGAAGCCGTGAAATACGCGAAATCGCGCGTCGCCTTTGGCGAGCCGCTCGCCAAGAAGCAGGCCGTTCAGTTTCCCCTGGTCGAGCTTTGGGCGGAATACCAGATGCTGCGCAATTTCATCTTCCGGACCGCCTGGCAGATGGATCGCCAGAATCCGCTCGAGATCAGCGACATGGTGTCGATCTGCAATTTCCGCGCTAACCGGCTGTGCTGCGAGGCCGCCGATCGCGCGATGCAGGTGCATGGCGGCATGGGTTACAGCCGTGCATTGCCGTTCGAGCACATCTACCGCCATCACCGTCGCTACCGTATCACCGAAGGGACCGAAGAGGTGCAGATGCGGCGTGTCGCACAATATCTGTTCGGCTTTAGCGGCAAGAGCGCGAGCTGAGCGCGATGAACGTGCAGGCGAGCGACGGCGATCTGGATTTCGACCTTCGTCGGCTCGACGCTTATCTGAAGGATTGGCTGGGCGGGACTGCGGGGGCGAAGGTCACGCGCACCAGCGGCGGCATGTCCAATCCCACTTACTTCGTGACGCGGGGTGGTTGGCGCGGCGTGCTGCGCAAGCAGCCGAACAGTGTGCTGATGCCGTCTGCTCACGCGATCGACCGCGAATATCGGGTGCTCACGGCCCTTGAGACGAGCGACGTCCCGACGCCGAAGCCCTACCGCTATTGTGAGGATCGGGAGGTTCTGGGCACGCCGTTCTATCTCATGGAATGGCTGGAGGGGCGCGTCGTCTATGACTACGCCCTGCCGGGCTTTGCGCGCGAGGAGCGCGCTGCTTGCTATCGCTCAATGTGCGCGACGCTCGCCGCAATCCACAAGCTCGATTACGGGAAAATCGGGCTCGGCGATTACGGCAAGCCGGGCAACTATTTTGCGCGCCAGCTCAATCGCTGGTCCAGGTTGTGGGGCGAGTATCGCCGGGGTGATGACGATAACCCCGCTCTCGACAGAATGGTGCGCTGGCTGGCGGAACGCGTGCCCGCGAGCGAGACGCTTGTCCTTTGCCATGGCGATTTCCGCATGGCGAATGTGGTATTTCATCCGACCGAGCCGCGTGTGATCGGTGTGCTCGACTGGGAATTGTCGACACTGGGCCATCCGCTCGTCGACCTCGCGTTCAACAGCCAGGCCTGGCGCATGGCGCCGGACGAGAACGGAGGACTACTCGGCCTGCCGCTCGACGATATGGGAATTCCGAGTGCGCGGGATTATCTCGATCGTTACTATGAATGCGCGGGGGCGACCGAGCGCCTGACAGTCTTCCATCAGGTCTTTGCGATGTTCCGGGGCGCCGTCGGAAGCGCCGGCGTGGCAGCGCGTGGCGATCTCGGCAACAATGTGTTGCCGGACGCGGCGAATGTTGGCCGACGGCTCGCGCGTGCCTATGCAACGCGCGGCATGGCATTGATCGAGAGCGAGCCATGAGCCCCGTGGAGCGACCTATGATGAATGTCGACGACGCGATCCGCCTCCGGCGGTCCGTGCGCGGATTCCTTCCGCGCGAGGTACCCGAGGCAACGCTGTACGAGATATTCGCGCTCGCGCAGTGCGCGCCTTCCAACTGCAACGTTCAGCCATGGACCCCGCACGTCGTGTCAGGGGACAGGCTCAGGCGCCTGCGTGAGGCGCTGGTTGCGGCGGGGATGCGCGACGATCCGATCAAGCCGGATTGGCCGGCCGACGGCAAGTTCACCGGAATCTATCGGGAACGCCAGGTCGGTGCAGCGCAGGCCCTCTATGGGGCCATGGGGGTTGCGCGCAGCGACGCGGTCGGACGCAAGCTCGCCTATATCCGCAACCACGCCTTCTTCGATGCGCCGCATGCCGTATTGATCTTCATGCCGGAGCCTTTCGATACGCGCGAAGCGGCCGACATCGGTATGTATGCGCAAACGCTCATGCTGGTGCTGACCTCGCGTGGGATCGCCTCCTGCGCGCAGGGCGCGCTCGGGTTGTTTCCAGACATCGTTCGGGAGCAGCTCGACGTCTCCAGCAACTACAAGCTGCTGTTCGGCATCTCGTTTGGCTATGAGGACCACGACGTCAAGGCCAATGCGGCGCGTGTCGACCGGGCCAGGATCGATGACGTCGTGCGCTTTCATCGCTGAGGGTGATCGGGCAGCGAACTTCATCGTCCCACGTCGCGATCCCACCGATGTCCAGGAAGAGGAGAGTTCATCGTGACCGGCCCCCTGCAAGGCTTTCGCGTCGTGGAAATGGGCGGAATCGGCCCGGCGCCATTTGCGGGCGCGTTGCTCGGCGATCTCGGCGCCGACGTGCTGCGCGTCGATCGCATCCCGAAGCCCGGTGTCGAGCCGGACCTGCCCGCGCAGTTCGACTTCTACAATCGCAACAAGCGCTCGGTTGCGCTCGATCTCAAGCAGCCGCAGGCCATTGCGACGGTCCTGAAGCTGGTGGGACAGGCGGATGCGCTGATCGAAGGGTTCCGTCCTTCGGTGATGGAGCGGCTCGGACTTGGTCCCGATGCCTGCCATGCCGTCAATCCGCGTCTGATCTATGCGCGCATGACGGGATGGGGGCAGGAGGGACCGATGTCGCAGGAAGCGGGACACGACATCAACTATCTGGCGCTGACCGGTGCGCTCCATTGTTTGGGCGATACCGATCGCCCACCGCCGCCACCGCTCAATCTTGTCGCCGATCTGGGCGGCGGAGCACTCTACCTGACCGTCGGCGTGCTTTCGGCGGCGATGGAGGCGCAGCGATCGGGGAAGGGACAGACGGTCGACGTGGCCATGATCGACGGCGTGACGCACCTGATGTCGGCCTTTCAGGCGTTCCGGCAGCAAGGAAGCTGGACGGAGCGACGTGCGGACAACATCGTTGATGGCGGAGCGCCGTTCTATCGCAGCTATGCGACGAAGGACGGCAAGTTTATCGCTATCGGGGCGATCGAGCCGCATTTCTACGCCAATCTGCTGAAGGTAATGGGCTTAAGCGCCGAGGGACTTCCCGATCAGAACGACCGCGCGGCGTGGCCGGAGATGCGCCAATGCTTCGCGAATATATTCGCTGGGCGTACGCGGGATGAATGGGTAGCGGCCGCCATGGGGCACGACGCCTGTCTCGCGCCGGTTTTGACGATCAACGAAGCCCCGTCGCATCCGCAGATGAAGGCACGAAACGTCTACACGATGTTCGACGGGGTACGGCATCCGAGTCCGGCACCGCGTTTTTCCAGCACGCCCTCCGAGCTTCACACACCGCCGCCGTCGCCGGGGCGGGACAGCCGCCAGGCACTCGCGGATTGGGGCGTGCTGCCGGATCACATCGCCACACTCGAGACGTCCGGCGCGATAGCGGCGGAGTAGCGCGGCCGCCATTCTGACAACGCAAAATTCTGTAATGATCTCAACGGGCCAAAAACAGCGAAAATGTCAGAACGGCCCTTGAGAACACGCCAGTATTTCGAGACTTCCAAGCTGAATACGAGGGTTCGATTCCCTTCACCCGCTCCAGCCTTTTCAGTGGCTTGAGGCGAATGCTCGATCTCATTCCGACAACTGTTGAAGTCCTTTCGGCAACCCGGCTCAATCGCGCGCAGGCTTGTCGAGAAAGGTGTACAGCGCCCGAATTCTCCCGTGCTCGAAGATCGCGACGTCCATGCCTGTGACTACAGGAGGAGCTCCAGCCGGTCCCAGGTGCCACTGCAAGCGGCCGAGATCGTGGTTCACCTCGGCAGGTCCTGTCGCGCGAAACACAAATCCGGGAGCTTCTAGGAGAATGCGCTCGATCCTCGCGTTTAGAGCTTGGTGGCCAACGATCCGTTCCCCCGCTTCAAAGAACGTGCAGTTCGCAGTGTAGATTTCGGCGATCGCGACCGCTCGGCGCGCGGAGTCTGGCTGCCCGAATACTTCGAGCAGGTTTCTTTCCATCAGAGGACCAAGGGTGTCGCTCATGGCTGACCCTCCTGTTTAGAACATGCCGTGTGGATTGGCACGCGGGACATCCGGCGCAAGCCAAGGAGCCGAGTTTTTCGGATTGCCGACGAGCTGCAAGGTATCCCAATGCTCGACGGCTTTTCCGTCGGCATCCATCTTGTAGATGTCGACGCCGGCGATCCCCGTATCGTTCGGATCGTCGTTGAACAGATTCAGAAAATTCACGTGCGCAAACACATAGTCGCCGACGGCGATGATCTTGTCGACGACGACGCGCGCGTTGGCGCGCTCCCTGGTGATCTGGCCGAAGAACTGCCCCAGCGCCTTCGCGCCATCGGCAATGAGCGGATTGTGCTGGACGTAGCCGGGGGCCATGAACCGTTCCACGAACTCTTCCGACTTCTTCTTGTTAATCACCAGATCATAGAAGCTGAGGACGTTGTCCTTGTTGCGAACGGCGCGGCTGTCGTTGGGATCTACGAGCACGATCATGCTCACTCCTTTGGTGTGAAGCTTGTGGCTGTTGGATGAATTCAGGTCAGACCGACGATCTGGAGACGGAGTGCATCCAGTTCGGCGTCGGATTTCTCGCGAGCAAACCGAAGCATCTCGTCGGCGTCTTCGCCGACCGGCGCGCGGCTGGGGGCGGGTACTTGCTCTGCCAGCTCGATCACCCGCTTCGCGGCCAGGACGGAATCGAGCCCTCTGTCCTGCATGCCGTTGAGGGCGGCTGCGAATGAATCGAAGGTCTGTCCGTATAACGCGCGTTGGTCCGACGTCATCCCGTCGGCAACGCGCTTGAGGGCGGCCGCAGTCTTCGCCGGACCGCCGGTTTTCATATTGCCCGCCGCCGCCACGACGACGTCGACCCCAAAGGACTTCAGCTCGGCGCGGTAAACGGCTGCAAATGCCTCCATGGCCGCCTTCGACGCGCCTGATGGTCCGTTGAAGGGGAGCGGAACGCTCGCCGTCCAGGTACTGACCTGGACGAGCGGCCGCGCGCCTTCCTCAGCGCCGGCAGGAAAGCGTTCATGACCGACAGAGCCCCGAACACGTTGACGTCGAACTCGCGCCGGATGGCGTCGAGCGGCAGAACCTCGATCGGGCCCGGGGTCAGGATGCCCGCATTGTTGATCAGGAGATCAAGGCCGGAAGCGCCGAGCGCGTCGGACACGCCGTCCGCCCAGGCTTTCACAGCCTGCTCCCTGGTCATGTCGCAGACGGTCAGGCTGACGCGCCCGCCGGAGGCGTCCTTCATATCCTGGACCTCCGCGGCGGACATGGCCGTGCCGAAAACGACGTAGCCTTTGGCGGCCAGTCCGAGCGCGATATCGCGGCCGAGGCCGCTGCCGGCGCCGGTGACTGCGGCGGAGCGACGCGAGTGTTCAGAGGGGCTCGGCATTTGAGATCTCCGTTTCAGTAGGCGGTGAGTGCTTTGGATGCGCGCGGCGTTGTCCGCTCTGACCGGGGTCCGCTCTGACAGGGTTTTATGATGTCGTTCCTGAATGTGATGCGGTAGCCTCGCGATCTGCCTAACCGTGTCGCCGAAAGCGGAACGCCGAGAATGGATATCGAAGACCTGCGGACTTTTGTCGAAGTGGCCGATGCCGGCGGTGTGTCGTCGGCCGCGCGCCGCCTCGGCGTCTCGAAATCGATCGTCAGCCGGCGGCTGTTCCGGCTAGAGGCTGAACTGGGCATCCAGCTTGTTGCACGGACAACTCGCGGCGCCGCGCTGACGGAGGCCGGCGTCACGTTCCGTGACCACGCCGCTCGGGTCTGCGCCGAAATCGACGTCGCGCGGGAGACGATCCTGCCCGCCGGGGATCTGCGCGGCCGGCTGCGCGTTGCAGCGCCGCTGACCTTCGGCCCGACGGTTTTGGCGCCGGTCTTTGCGGAGCTGGCGCGGCGCCACCCGCTGCTCCACGTGCATGCGAGCTACAGCGATCGCTTCGTGGACCTTGTCGGCGAGGGCTTCGACTGTGCCGTACGCGTTGGCTATCTCAGCGATTCAATCCTGATGGCGCGGCGCGTCGGACCAATCCATGGTGCCCTCGTCGCAAGCCCGGATTATATCAGGGAGCATGGAGCTCCCGAGACGCCGGACGAGCTACTCACGCATCAGGCGCTCATGCAGGGTACGGAAGCCTGGCAATTCATCGACGGGGACAAAACAATCTCCATTCATCCGCAGGGGCGGTTCAAGGCGGACAACGGCACTGCTCTCGTCGTTGCCGCTGTAGCAGGGCTCGGCATCGCCTGGCTTCCTCATTGCCTCGTCGAGGATCATTTGGCTTCCGGCGCCCTTAATCCGGTGATGACACGCTATCCTCCCCCCACAGCCGGAGTGTTTGTTGTCCGGCCGCCGGGGCAGCACCCAGCTCGAAAAGTCCGAGTCCTCACTGAACTGCTGATCGAGCATTTCGGATAGTTGGTCGATGCATCCGCGATGGGCTGGCGCCCGTGAATGGGAGCCGAGGAGGATTCCGTTAGCGTGAGCCGACCTCCGTCGATTCGTCCGAAGAAGTCTGCGAACAACGACAGAATGTACTGAGGCCGTCATCCGTTCGCATTGGCTGGCGCTTCGTCGCTGTTCTGACAACGAGAAATTCTCTAACGATCTCAATGGGCTAAAAAAGCCGAAAATGTCAAAAGGGTTTTTGAAAACGCTACAGTATTTCGAGCCTTCCAAGCTGAATACGAGGGTTCGATTCCCTTCACCCGCTCCAAATTTTTCGAAGATTTTGCGAGAGGGGTCAGATTTCATTCTGACAAATCGGCTGCTTTACACGTTCTGATGCTCGCTTTCCTATCGGCTGTTTCGCGCCTCTCTTGATAGCTTTCGTATTCCCCGCACTGGATAGGAACCGCGAAAGGCAACCAGTCAGAATCCCGGTTGGCGACCCCCCTCTTGGCCTTCGCCGGTGTGCGACCGGCTGAAGCGAGGCTAATTGGACCGGGCCACGCCGACCCGCCTGAAAATCCTGGGCATGGTCGCCCGGATCGTGTTCGCCGCCACGATGCTTGCGTTGCTGCCGCCACAGAGCGCTGTAAGGCCCTGGTGTTGCGCCGTCCGGAAATTTTTTCAAACCTGGCCCAAGGATTCCTGCGTCTCGTTCGTCTCAATTCGTGAATGCCCGGAAAATCTCCTCTCGGCGCCCCGGCTTATGGGTGGAACTACTATGGTAAAGCGCATGCGGTTGCGGTCCAGGACGGGACTGGCCGGGGGACCGGGTAACGGTCCCAATTGTTTTGCTCAATCCTGTCGGCTTTGAGGAACGGGCATGGGGGGCGCCATTCAGCTTATGACCGCAGAGGTGACTGAGCCGCCGGATGGCGGCGCCACGGATGACGACCTCGTCAGTCTGGCCACGCAGGGCAACCGTGCTGCATTCGAAGCCTTGTTGCGGCGTCACTACGACCTGATGCACCGGGTTGCGTGGCGCATGACCGGCTCCCAGACTGACGCGCAGGACATTTGTCAGGATGTCTGCTGCGCGCTGGTGGAACGGATCGCTTCTTTCAGGGGGGAGGCGAAGTTCACAACCTGGCTGGTCGGTATCGTGCGCAACGCCTGCCATGACCACCATCGGCGTCATTCGACGTTGACGCGCCTGAAAGGCCATCTCGCCGTTCTTGCCGAAATGGCGTCGCCGCCGGATGGTCGGGATCTCTTTCGTCGCAGCTGGCTCGCGAGCGAGCTGGCGCGGCTTTCGCCGCTGCTGCGGGAGACGGTCGTGCTTGTGGTCGGCGAAGGCATGACGCACGCGGAGGCGGCCTCAGCCCTGGGCGTCTCCGAGTCGACCATCTCCGGCCGCATGCACGAGGTGAGGCGACAGGCGGGTCTCGCGAAGGACATTGGCGATGAGTACTGATCACGACATCATGCGTTTGCCCGACCCTCCGCCGCCTGCGCCGGACGCGCGTGCCTCGGCTGTGCAAGAGGCGCTGCTGCGCTTCGATCAAAAAAGCGCCGAGGAAAAAAACGCCAACGACAGCCAAGGAATGCCGACCGACATCCGTCTCATCGAGCGAACCGCCGCGTCCTTGCGGCCGTCGCGCGAGAGGACTGTCATGAAGCGTACGCGTTATCTCCTGGCCGCCAGCCTGGCCTGCATTATTGCCGGATCGGGCGCCTATCTCCATCTCATGCGGTCGCCGCAGCCGCAGGACGTCGCTGTGCGCGTCGAACGGCTGGCTAGCAGCGACGTCGCTCAAGCTCCTTCGACAGTGCAAGCAAAGCAGGAAAGCGAAAGCCAGGCTCAACCGCAAACGCAAACCCAAACCGCCACTCAGGCCGGAAAGCCCAGCCAGGAAGCTGCCGCGCCTTCAGCTGCCGCGGCGCCGCCTCCCGCCAGGCCGCGCGTGGAAAATCAGATCGCCGGTCGGTTGAGGGCTCCCATGCAGGGGGCACCGTCAGAAATGTACGCTTTTAGAGGCCGGACCGATTCCGGCTTGACGCGCGCTTCGCCACCGGCACCTGCGTCGCAGATGGCGCAGGCTGAAGTCCCGCGAAACGCCCACCAGCGCGAGCACGCTCCTGCTGCGTCCGAGTCTGTCGGCCGCGACAAGTTTGCGAATGCGCCGGAAAACGCCTTCAAGGTCGCGCGCGATGCACCCGTCTCGACATTATCCATTGATGTCGACACGGCGTCGTACGCGTTCGTCCGCGCACAGCTCAACCGCAATGTCCTGCCGCCGGCCGCGTCCGTTCGGACCGAGGAGCTGATCAATTACTTTCCCTATGCCTATGAAGCCCCCGCATCGGCGAGTGAACCGTTCCGAGCCAACGTTGCCGTGTTTCCGAACCCCTGGGCGGAAGGCCGCAAGCTCATTCGCATTGGCGTCAAAGGTTATGCGCTGCAACAGACGAGCCGACCGCGCGCGAATCTCGTTTTCCTGATCGACACATCGGGCTCGATGGAGCCGCAGAACCGGTTGCCGCTCGTGAAGCAGTCGCTCGCCATGCTCGTTACCCAGCTGAAGCCCGAGGACCGCATCGCGATCGTGACCTATGCCGGAAATGCCGGCACGGCGCTCGAGCCCACTTCCGTGTCCGAGAAAGCGAAAATCCTGGCGACGATCGATCGGCTCGAGGCGGGTGGCAGCACGGCGGGTGCCGAAGGCATCAGGCAAGCCTATGCGCTTGCAGAGCAGAACTTCGACGCCAGCGGCGTCAATCGTGTCATCCTCGCCACCGACGGCGACTTCAATGTCGGAATTACGAACAAGGATGAATTGAAAGGTTTCGTCGAGCGTCAACGCGAAAAGGGCATTTTCCTGTCCGTGCTCGGCGTTGGTGTCGGCAATTACAACGACGCGCTGGCGCAGACGCTGGCGCAGAACGGCAACGGCGTCGCCGCCTACATTGATACGATCAACGAGGCACGCAAGGTGCTGGTCGAAGAGGCAAGTTCGACGCTGTTTCCGATCGGCAAGGATGTGAAGATCCAGGTCGAGTTCAATCCGGAAACCGTCGCCGAATATCGGCTCATCGGCTACGAGACGCGACTTCTCAATCGCGACGATTTCTCAAATGACAAAGTCGATGCCGGCGACGTCGGCTCGGGGCAAACCGTGACGGCGCTCTACGACATCGTGCCTGTCGGCGGGCCTCGCGTGGTCGACGATCTTCGATACGGTGCGCAAGCCCCGGCGAGCGACTCACCGTCGCCGGCCGAATATGCCTTCGTCAAGATCCGCTACAAGCTGCCGCGATCCGATCAAAGCGTGCTGGTCAGCACCCCCGTCGATCGCGCATCGGAACATGGCCGCTTCGAGGACGCGCCACTCGATGCCCGCTTTGCAACCAGTGTTGCCGCGTTCGGCGAGATTCTACGTGGCGGAAAGCACACCGGCCGGTTCGGCTATGACGACGTGCTCCGTATCGCCTCGGCCGCGCGCGGCGACGATCCTTACGGCTATCGCTCCGAGTTCCTTCAGTTGGTGCGCGCGGCCAAAACTGCGAGCGCGATGCAGCCGCTGCGACCGTGATCACTCTTCGATTTAGGCCAGCGCGCCCATTCCGGCATCGACAGGAAGCGGAGCAAAGTTGCCTCCGCTTCCGGGCCTCCCAACGCGATGCGAAGCCATCAAGGCGGAAAATTTCGTGCCGCCACCGCTCGCTGGATGGTAGCGCTTAGGCGGTGTCAACGCCGTGTGCCACATCCAAACAAGAAAGCGGACGCGTGAATTGTCACGAAGAGACTCGCGCTCTCGGCTCACACGCGTCGATCCTCACGAGGGCGTGATGTAACTGATCGCCGACCGTCGCCGAATTCAGGACCAGGGGGCTTCTCAATCCGTCCCGCCCGTGGGATTTTGCGGCCATGAAATTTCGAGCTGTCATGTGCTGAAGCACAGCATGGCGGTCGTCGTCCTGCCGTTTCTGCTGATCGCGGCGCTGGCGCTCATCAGCATCGGTTCGGCGCCGGTGTCGCACTGGGACCGAATGGTTGCGGGTGACGCGTGGTTGGAATGTCTGGTGTCGATCCCGATCATCGCCATTGTGCCATTTGCGCTGACGATGTGGGCGGTGCGTCAGGCGGCACCGACGGACCTGCGCCGAGCAGGGGCGTTCGCTGGTCTTGTCGCTGGCGGCATCAGTGCGGTGGCCTACGCGCTTCACTGCACCGACGATTCGCTGCCCTTTGTCGCGCTCTGGTACGGTGGAACGATCGTGGTGTGCACTTTGGCGGGGGCCGCGCTCGGGCCGCGGCTACTGCGGTGGTGAGGTGTTGCGTCAATACCGACGTCGCACTCGAAACCGCGACAAATGCGTGCGGCGATATCAGTGTCGATAGCTCGCGTCCCGATGGAACGCCGCGCAAGCCGCTCGACGTCGGCCGTCTCGCCAAGCTCGGCTGGCGTGCCACGACCTCGCTTCACGATGGCTTGAAGTGCGCCTATGCGGCGTATCAGGCCGGAGCGCCGGTGGCGGCGCGAGAGTAGGAACCTTCACCGCACGCAAGAGTTGGCCGGTCGGGCAGGGCGAAAAGCCAAACGAGGCCGACCGTGCAAGGAGCTGTGCGCGTGCTCTCCACCGCGCAAATCGCGGGTCATCCGATGCTGTCGCCATCGACAAGACCGGCGCACTGCTGGTCGCCGACGACGGCGGCAACACCGTGTGGCGGGTGACGGCAGCCCATCCGCAGGTCACGCAGCGCTAGATATCGAGGAGTTGCACCATGGGCCTTGCTCAATACGCGATCGTGCCGGTCGAGGACGAATGGGGCGTGCTGCATGACGGCGACGTCAAAAGCAAATACGCGACCAAGGAAGCCGCGTTCGAGTCCGCGGTCGCTGCCGCCTCCCTGGCGATCCGTCAGGGGCATGAGGTGCATGTCAGCGTGCCCGGTCGCGAAGCCGGCGGGAATGCGCTGGGAAGCTAGGGATGCGATCAAGCCCGTGCGCTTGTGATCCTGAGCGAGTACCGCGCCACGACTGCGCATCATCCCTACGTGAACGAGATCCGCTAACCTGTTTCCGGCCGTCGCCACGCCACCCTGATCCTTCCTACTGACCGACGATGGCGTCGATTTCCTCCTTCAGGAGGGCGCCGTAATGTTCGAGGACGCCCGGCGTCAGCTTGGCGCAGAGCAGCGTGAAACTGAGCGCCGCGCCCGGCTTTTCGCCCGGCGTCATGATCGGCAATCCAACTCCGGCAATGCCGGGAATGAGCTCGCCCACATCCACCGCGTAACCGCGGCGACGGGTGTCGGCAATCAGCTGTCGAACCTTGTCCTCGGTGAGGTTGCGATAGGACGCGTAGCGCCCGAGGTTGGCGCGGATGATGTAGTCCTGCTCGTCCTCATCCAGGAATGCGAGCATTGCGATCGAACCGGGGCCCACGCCGAGGGGGACGAAGCCGCCGATCGATCCCGTCAGGGTCGGCACGATGCATTCGCCGTCGCGCCGGTCGAGACAAACGGAATCGTGGTTGAAGCGGGCCATCAGATGGGTCGTGTCGCCGGTGCGGCGCCTGAGCCGGGACAGCGCGATCTCGCAGCGGCTGATGATGCCGGGGCCGCGAGCCGCGCGGACGCCGTAGATCGCCATGCGTGCACCCAACCTGTAGCGCCGTTTTTTGTCGTCGCGGGCAAGCAGCTTGTGACCGACCAGCGTGTTGAGGATGCGGTGACAGGTGGCGGTGTTTAGCCCGGAGCGGGCCGCCAGGTCCTTGAGCGAAAGGCCCTCGACGCCGCCATCGGCGACGAGATCCAGCAGGATGACGGTCCGGTCGAGCAACTGGGCTCCACCGGAGGGCGGTTGGGCGATCACCGGCACAGTATCTCACATTATGAAAAAAGAGGCCTCGGCAACTTGTACATTGAGAAAGATGCGTCTCCAATGATGAAAATTAGGTCGCTTGGGATTGATGCATACTTTTTGAGCGACCTGATTTCTGCATTCGCAAAGCTGATGGCTGACGCGGGGCTGTGGCAACAGCGCTGGAAGGCCGTGATTTATCCAGAGGAACAGGATGACAGGCTTCAAAACGATGATGGGCGTTTCCGCTGTTGCGCTCGCTGCTTTTTTTGCTGGTAGCGCCGCCGTGGCGGGCACGCTTGAGAACGTCAAGGCACGCGGCAAGCTCGTCGTCGGCGTGAAGAATGATTACGTGCCCTATGGCTTTCTGAACGACAAGGGCGACATCGTCGGCTTCGAGGTCTCGCTTGCGAAGTACGTTGCCAAGGAGCTCCTTGGCTCCGAGGATAAGATCGAGCTCGTGCCTGTCGTCGCGTCCAATCGCATCGAATTCCTGACCGCCGGCCGCATCGATGCGATCTTCGCCACGCTCGGCGTCACGGCCGAGCGCGCCAAGGTCATCGACTTCACGACGGAATACGTTTCCGCTGCCGGCCCGTCCGTGCTGGCGGCCAAGGAAGCGACGGTCTCCAAGTGGGAAGAGCTGAAGGGCAAGTCGGTCTGCGGCATCCAGGGCTCCTACTACAACAAGAAGATGACCGAGGAATTCGGCATCAATCTCGTGGCCTTCAAGACCCAGCCGGAAGCCTATCGTGCGCTGAAGGACAATCGTTGCATCGGCTTCGTCTTTGACGACATGACGCTTCAGCAGAAGCTCAAGGAGCCCGATTGGGCGAGCTACAAGATCGCGGTGGCGCCGTATGAATTCCAGCCGATGGCCGGCGGCCTCCGCAAGGGAGACACGGAATTCCACGAAGCCGTCGACAAGGCCATCGCGAAGGCCGAGGCCGAAGGCAAGCTGATTGCGTGGGAGACCGAGTTCGGCATGCCGCACTCCGACTACATCGCCGCGCGGGCGAAGGCTGCGGTCGCGAAGAAGAACTGACGCACACGGAGCGGCCTTTGTTCGGACTCGACTATTCCTGGCTCGCGGATCCTGCGTACCAGCAATGGCTGCTGACCGGTGTCGTCAACACGCTGAAGCTGGCGGCGCTCTCATCGGGGGCCGCCATCCTCATCGGGATGCTCGGGGCCCTCGGGCTCACGCTGCGGATTTTCTGGCTCGATGCCCTGATCGAGCTGTTCGTAGAGGTGTTCCGCAACACGCCGCCGCTGCTGCAGATGTTGTTTGCCTATTTCACCTTCTCGAACCTCGGCCTCAAGGTGACCGATCCGTCGACGGGATTATCGGTTCCGCTTCTCAGTGCCTTTGCCTGTGCTGCGATTTCGCTGAGTCTCTTCGGCGGGGCGCTGGCGACCGAAGCCTTCCGCTCCGGCATCGAAACCATGCCGCGGTCGATCATCGATGCGGCGCGGTCGCTGGGGTACGGCCGATGGGCCCGCTTCTGGCGCATCGAGGCGCCGATCGCCACCCGCATCTGCCTGCCGGGACTGACGAACATCCTGACCAACCTCTTCAAGACGACGTCGCAGGCATCCGTCATCACCGTGCCGGAACTGATGTACTACGCCGGGCAGATCTACAATGACACGTTCCGCACGCTGGAGGTCATGATTCTGGTCCTCCTCATATATGTGGTGCTGGTGTCCATCCTCACATTTGCAATGGCGAGGCTCGAAGCCTTCATGGCCTTCCCGGGTTACGGGAGGGGGCATTGATCGCGGGCTCCATGCTCTCCTATGACGGAAAGAAGCGCGCCGTTCTGCTGCTGATCGCCCTTGGCGTCGCGATCTGGATCGCGGTCGATGCGGCGGCGGGCGGCTCGGCGCACTGGAGCCGCGTGCTGGCGCGGCTTCCTCTGCTTCTCACCGGCTCGGCGTCCGGCTGGCCGATCGCGGGCGGCTTTGCCCTCAATATCATTCTCTCGATCGCCTCCATGGCACTGGCGACGGTGCTCGGTACGATCATGGGTCTTGCGACGCTCGCCAGGTTCGGACCGATCCGGGTCCCGTCTCTTCTGCTGATGAATTTCCTGCGCAATTCACCCTGGCTCGTTCTGCTTTTTGCAACGCTCTATTTCCTGCCGTTTGAGATGCATGTCTTCGGCACGACCATTGCGTTCCCGCCGTTCGTGAAGGCCGTGATTGGCCTTGCGCTGCCAACGGCGGCGAATTTCTCCGAGGTGATCCGGGGCGCCGTTCAGTCCATTCACAGCGGTCAGTGGGAAGCGGCACGTTCGCTCGGCTATGGCACCGGCCAGATCTATCGCCACGTGATCATGCCACAGGCGCTGCGGCGCATGATCCCGGGCTGGATGAATTCCTACGCGTTGCTGATGATCGCGACAGCGCTCGCCACGGTGACCGGTATCCAGGACGTGCTGACAATTCTGAATACTTTGCTCGCCATGGAGAACGAGCGCGTGATCGTCTACTTCTATTTGACCATCCTCTTCCTGTTCATCGCCTATTGCTATCCGATCGCGGTCGTCGCGCGCCGGTTGGAGCGCGCCGTGAAGGGAGAAAGCCTGTGAACCGCATCGACGCGCTGATCGAGCTCGACAACGTCCGCAAGTCCTTCGGTGACGTCCCTGTTCTCAAGGGCATTTCGATGTTCGTGCAGAAGGGCGAGGCAGTCTGCATTATCGGTCCTTCCGGGTCGGGAAAGTCCACCATTCTGCGCTGCATCAACGGCCTGATTCCCGTGGACGAAGGCTTTGTCCGCGTCGGCGCACACCGTGTGCATGAAATGAGGTCGGAAAAGCAGATGCGGGTGCTGCGCCATCAGGTCGCGATGGTGTTCCAGCAGTACAATCTTTTCCCGCATCGTACGGCACTGGAAAACATCATGATGGCGCCGATCCAGGTTCTCGGACACGATCACGCCGAAGTCGAGGAGCGGGCCCGCAAGCTCCTGAAGAAGGTGCGGCTCTCGGAGAAGGCGGACAGCTACCCGGGGCAGCTGTCCGGCGGCCAGCAGCAGCGCGTGGCAATTGCCCGCGCACTCGCGATGCAGCCGGAAGCGATCCTGTTCGACGAGGTGACGGCTGCGCTCGATCCCGAAACGGTAAAGGACGTGCTGTTCGCGATCCGCGAACTGGTGGAGGAGGGCCTCACCTGCATTCTCGTGACGCACGAGATGAAGTTCGCCCGGGAAGTCTCGCAACGCGTTTGTTTCACCGATCGTGGTCTGATCGTGGAAAGTGCGCCTCCTGCGGAACTCTTCGACAATCCGCAAGACCCGCGCACGCGCGAATTCCTCGGTCAGGTTCTCTGATCGCACCACCGGGGCGGACGCGCTGCGTGGTGCGGCCATCCCACGTGCAATGAAAATGAAAGGTGAGCCGGAAGGCCCAATACATCATGCCTCGTTTTGACGACATCTACGCCAAGGACTTCAAGGAGACGCCTTACTGGTGGGAGGCCGCGGAACCGGAGACTGATCTCGATCCGCTGCCGGAGCGAGCCGACGTCGTGGTCATCGGCTCGGGCTATGCCGGGTTGAATGCAGCGACTCATCTGGCGCGCGCCGGGCGCTCCGTCGTCGTCATCGACGGTGACCGGATCGGGGAGGGAGCCTCGACGCGTTCGGGCGGGATGGTGTCGAGTGGCCAGAAGCTGGTGGTTAGTGGTGCGATCAAGGGAATCGATCCCGTGCTCTTCTCGCGCCTGATCGGCGAGAGCAACGAGAGCTTCGATTATCTGAAGATGCTGGTCGAGACGGAGAAGCTGGATGCGGGGCTTGCGCTCAGCGGCCGCTTTTTCGGCGCCCACGCCGCGGGCGATTACGAAACCCTGAAGCGGCATGGCATGCTTCTGGCGGAAAAGACCGGCGTGACCGTACATTTCCTCGATCGCGCGCATCAGCGATCGGCGATCGGTTCGGACTATTATCACGGCGGCATGGTGATCGACGAATATGGCGGTCTGCATCCGGGCAAGTATCACAAGGCGCTGCGCGACCGGGCGCGCGCCGCCGGCGTCATGCTGCGCTCGCATGCGCGCGCGGGTATGGTGCAGGATGGTGCGAAAGGAGAGAAGATCGTGCCGACCGCTCGAGGTGCCATCCGGGCTGCCCACGTGGTCGCAACCACAAACGGTTACACCGCCGCCGATGCGACGCCTGGCCTCGCCAGCCGTATCGTGCCGGTCAAGAGCTATCAGATTGCCACCGCGCCGCTGCCGGCCGATCTCTTGGCCGAGCTTGTTCCGCAGGCCCGCATGGTGTCCGACACACGCCGTGATTTGATCTACGCCAGGCCGTCGCCTGACGGGACACGGCTTCTGTTCGGTTCACGCCCGGGCATCTTCGACATGCCCGACAAGCTGGCCGCGAAGCGGCTTTATGCGCGCATGTTGGCCATCTGGCCGCAGCTTGCGGGCGTGAAGATCACTCATGCCTGGAGCGGGCGCGTGGCCATGACCGGCGACAAGATAGCCCATCTCGGGGCTCGCGACGGCGCGGATTTCGCGGCTGGTTGCAATGGCAACGGCGTCGCGCTGATGACCTTTCTCGGCTACCAGACAGCACGCAAAATTCTCGGCGAGCAGAACATGCCATCGGCCTTCGATCGCGAGACATTCACGGCCGTGCCCTTCTATTCGGGCAAGCCCTGGTTCGTGCCGCTCTTTGCCGGCTGGTATCGCCTGCGCGATTTCCTCGACCGTCCGGGACGCTGAGCCCGGGCGGCACATCCGGCCCGGCTCGCCTTCCGCGTACCCGTTTCAAGGAGGACCACGTGTCCAGGATTATTCCCGATCTTGTCGTCGCGCCGCAGGAGCTGCCTGCGCATGTGGACGTCGTCGTGATCGGCGGCGGCATCATCGGCGTGTCGACCGCGCTTTCGCTGGTTGAGCGTGGCGTCTCCGTTGCCCTGTGCGAAAAAGGATTGATCGGAGCAGAGCAGTCGTCGCGAAACTGGGGCTGGGTACGCCAAATGGGGCGCGATCCGGCCGAGTTGCCGCTCGCGATCGAGAGTCTTCGGCTCTGGCGTGGCATGAACGAGCGTATCGGCGGCGAAACCGGCTTTCGGCAGGCCGGCATCGCCTATCTCTGCGACACGGATGCCGACGTTGCGATGTATGACGAGTGGTTGAAACACGCCACGTCTTTCGATCTCGACTCTCGCTTCGTAAGGGGCGAGGCGCTGAAGACGCTCATGCCGGGTATGGCGAAACCGTTCCGTGCCGCGCTGCATACGCCGAGCGACGGCAAGGCGGAGCCGTTTATCGCCGTCCCTGCAATCGCGCGCGGCGCGGCGGCGAAAGGGGTGCATATCCTCACCAACTGCGCGGTCCGTTCCATCGAGCGGTCGGCGGGCAGGGTGAGCGGCTGTGTCACCGAGCGCGGCGAGATCCGCTGTTCGTCCGTCGTGCTGGCGGGAGGGGCTTGGTCGCGCCTCTTCGCCGGCAACATGGGCATCGATCTTCCGGTCCTGAAGATCCTCGGCAGCGTCGCCCGCGTTTCTTCGATCGAGGGCGTTCCGGATTTTGCCGTTGGTGCGGGCAACTTCGCTTTCCGGCGCCGTCTGGATGGCGGATTCACCGTCGCCCAACGCAACGCGAACGTCGCCCCGATTACGCCGGACAGTTTTCGATTGTTCTGCGACTATACGCCGACGCTCATCAAGAGCTGGAACGAACTGACGCTTCGCATCGGCGGTCAGTTCGTTCGCGAGCTGAAAATGGCCCGCTTCTGGAGGAGCGACGAGGTTACGCCTTTCGAGCAGGTCCGCATTCTCGATCCCGATCCGTCGCTGCGATTCGTCCATGGCGGCCTCACCCATCTGGGCGAAGCTTTCCCGGCGTTCCGCGCCGCCAGGATCGTGCAAATGTGGGCGGGCCTGATGGATGTCACGCCGGATGCCGTTCCCGTCATCGCACCGGTCGGCTCCGTTCCAGGCTTCTATCTCGCGACCGGCTTCTCGGGCCACGGCTTCGGTATCGGTCCTGGCGCCGGCGCCCTAATGGCCGATCTCGTGACCGGTTCGACGCCTTGCGTAGATCCCGCACCCTTCCGGATGGAGCGCTTCAAGCGCTTGAAGAGGGCCGCCTGATTTTTGATGCCCACGCCAAACAAGGTGTAGTCGTCACGGGAGCTCTTCTCGTGGCAGACGGCGGCAGCCGGTCTCCCACACACAGTCGCGCTGTCTGATGCGGGCAATCTTGCTGGCATGGGAGAAGCGAGCCCAGCGTGCGCTTGTGGCGAAAAGCGTGTTTTGAACGGACGGTCTGAAAATATCTGGTCGTCTCTGCGTCGGATGTCGACGACGCGTCTCCGCCGGAGCGCTGCTGATCGGCGCACAATCGCCAACTGTGTTCAAGTCCGGCGAAAATAACATCATGTTAGGTTTATCGCATAACTGGGTAATTGTGTTAGCCCGGCGAAAGCCTATTGTCCCGACCAATCGGATACCCATCGGCAGTGACAAGCGCTCGCGGAAGTCGGCAGGGCGCCCGGAGAATGCTGCCCAATTTCTAGCGAAGCCCGACAACGGGACGTCAGCAAACCCAGTGGAGGAATTTTCTGCGATGACCACGACTCGCACGATCCGTCACATGAGTCAGTCCCGGAAGGCTGCTGCGAGCGGCTGGATCGGTTCGGCTCTCGAATATTATGACTTCTTCATTTACGCGACCGCCGCGTCGCTGATCTTCCCGCAAATCTTCTTCCCGTCGGAAAACCCCACCGTCGCCATCGTCGCATCGCTGGCGACCTACGGTGTGGGATATGTGGCCCGGCCGATCGGGGCTTTCGTTCTCGGACATTGGGGCGACACCCATGGCCGCAAGACCGTTCTCATCGTCTGCATGTTCCTGATGGGCATCTCGACGATGGCGGTGGGTTTTCTGCCGACCTATCAGCAGGTCGGCATCCTGGCGCCGATCCTGCTCGTCATCCTGCGCCTTGTGCAGGGATTTGCGGTGGCCGGTGAAATCTCCGGCGCGAGCTCGATGATCCTGGAGCATGCGCCGTTCGGCCGGCGCGGCTTCTATGCCAGTTTCGCCCTTCAGGGCGTGCAGGCCGGACAAATCCTCGCGGCAGCCGTGTTCCTGCCGCTGGCGGCCTATATGCCGACCGACGCATTCAATAGCTGGGGATGGCGGATTCCGTTCCTGCTCAGTTTCTTCGTCATTGTCGCAGGCTACATCATTCGTCGCGAAGTCGACGAAACCCCTGCCTTTGCGCAAGAGGGCGCACGGGGAGAAACGCCGCGGTCGCCCATTGTTCAGGCCATCAAGCTGAGCTGGCGCGACATGCTCAGGGTCATCTGCATGGCTCTGATGAACGTCATCCCGGTCGTTGCGACCATCTTCGGTGCGGCCTACGCGGTGCAGCCGGCCTATGGCATCGGTTTTGCCAAGGACGTCTATCTGTGGATCCCGGTCCTCGGAAATATGCTGGCCATATTCGTCATTCCCTTCGTCGGCAATCTCTCCGACAAGGTCGGTCGCAAGCCTCCGATCATCGTGGGCGCGCTGCTCTCAGGCTTGCTTGCCTTCGTCTATCTCTATGCCATCAGCATCAGGAATGTGCCGCTCGCGATCCTGGTGTCGCTGCTGATGTGGGGCGTCGTCTATCAGGGCTACAACGCGATCTTCCCGAGCTTCTACCCGGAGCTGTTTCCGACCCGCACGCGGGTGTCGGCGATGGCGATCTCGCAGAACATCGGAACGACCATCACCGCGTTGCTTCCGGCCCTGTTTGCGACCGTGGCGCCTCCCGGCTCGGACAATATCCCCTTGACGGTGGGAGCGATCGCCTTCGGTATCACTGTCATCGCGGCGCTGGCGGCCGTCACGGCCCGGGAGACCTATCGGGTCAGTATCGACGATCTCGGCAATCCCAAGGCCGTTCCGATGCCGCGGGCCGACTATGAGCGGCAGCGTGCGGAGGCGGCGAGCGGTGCGACCGCAATTCCGACCTGAAGGGCACGCAACGGGCCTGCCGCTGCGATCGATGATGTTTGCAGCGGCAGGGCTCGATGCGTTACTTGAGTGCCTATTCGAACTCCGTGCGCGCGAGCGCGATCATCATGAGGTCAAGGGATGAACCCCGTTGTTGTTGCTGTCGCCATCACCGGCTCCGTTCCGCGCAAGAAGGACAATCCCGCGGTGCCGATCTTGCCGTCCGAGCAGATCGAGTCGACGCAGGAGGCCTTCGAGGCCGGCGCCACGCTTGCCCATATCCATGTTCGCAACGATGACGAGACGCCGTCCTCCGACCCCGCGCGCTTCGCGCAGGTGCAGGAGGGGATCAAAAAGCATTGTCCGGGGATGATCGTTCAGTTCTCGACCGGCGGGCGGGGCCGCGATCCCTCGGCGCGGGGATCATCGCTTTATCTGAAGCCGGACATGGCCTCGCTGTCGACAGGATCGGTGAACTTTCCGACGATTGTCTATGAGAACGGCGCCGCCCTGGTCGAGACTCTCGCGACCGGCATGAAGACAAATGGCATCCGCCCGGAAATCGAGATCTTCGATCTGTCGCATCTACACGGTGCGCGGCGTCTGATCGAGGCGGGGCTGATGGACTCACGTCCGCACGTGCAGTTCGTCATGGGCGTCAAGAATGCGATGCCGGCCGACGAGCATGTCCTCGACATCCTCCTGGGAGAGCTGAAGCGGCTGATCCCGACAGCGACGTGGACGGCGGCCGGGATCGGACGCCATCAGGCCGAGGTCATGGGCTGGGCGCTTGCGCGCGGCGCCGACGCGGTGCGCACCGGGCTCGAGGACAATATCAGGATCGACAAGACCCGCCTGGCCGCCAGCAATGCTGAGCTCGTGGCCATCGCCGGCGAGGCTGTCGCGCGCCACGGCCGGCGCGTCGCGACCGCGGCCGAGGCGCGATCCTTGCTCGGGCTCGCGGGGTAGGGGCTACTGCCTCCTGCTGACATGCTCCCGGCCGCCTTCTGCCATTCGGCGGCCGGCGTTCCGCTGCGCCAGGACTTCCGTTATCAAGACTCCCGCTATGACGTGTCTATGCGGACGCATGCAGCTGGGGCAGGCGACGATCGGAATGCGGTTCTTGAAATCTGACGGCAGGCTCATCGGGGTCCTGCTGGTGCTTGCAATCACCCAGCTCATTGGATGGGGCACGATCGGCCTTCCGCCGATCGTGGGCCGTGACCTCGCGGCCGATCTCGGCATGAGTCTGCCGATGGTGTTTGCGGGCACCTCGACGCTTTATGTCACCATGGGCCTGTGCGCGCCCTGGCTCGCCAGGGCTTTTGCGCGGCACGGCGCACGCAAGGTGATGATGGTGGGCACCGTCGTGGCCGTGCCGGGCTATGTCCTTCTGTATTTTGCGCACGAGCCGATGCTCTATTTCGTGGCCTGGGTCATCCTCGGCATGGGCGGCAGCGCCACGCTGTCGACCGGCGCCTATATCATGCTCAACGAGGTCGCTGGGCGACAGGCCAAGAGCGCGATTGGCGCGCTCATGCTGGTGACGGGACTGTCCGGCAGCATCTTCTGGCCGACCACCTCGTTCCTGAGCGGCCATTTCGGTTGGCGCGGCACGTGCCTCGTCTACGCCGCCATGCTGTTTCTCGTTTCGCTGCCGCTTTATGCTTTCGCAACTCCACGCCGGGCCCTCGCGAAGGAGGGGGGCACCGCTCCCGCAAGGCAAGCCAGCGCGCTGTCAATTCCGCGGAGCACGTTCGGCCTCGTCGTCGCCGCGATCACCGTCAATGCCTTCGTCACGTTCGGCCTGAGTGCCGTCTTCATCGAGTTGCTGCGCGCCGAGGGGCTGGCGCCGGCGCAGGCGATCGCCTTCGGCTCGATGCTCGGCGTGATCCAGGTCAGCGCCCGCGGGCTCGACTTCCTCGGCGGCGGGCGCTGGGACGGCATTACGACGGGGCTTGTCGCCGGCACGGCGCTGCCCGTGGCCATGCTGCTTCTGATGCTGAGCGAGGGGGCGACCTGGGCGGTCGCGGTCTTCATCCTGCTCTATGGCGCCGGCAGCGGTGCCATGGCGGTGGCGCGGGCGACGATACCGCTGGTGTTCTACGACCAGGCCGAGTTCGCCAAGGCGTCGTCGATGATCGCGCTGCCGCTCAATCTGGCCTCCGCGATCTCGCCGCCCGTTCTTGCCGGCCTGCTCACCCAGTTCGGCAGCCGCGGCGCGCTCGGTCTCACCTTCGTCTGCTCCTGCGCAGCGGTGCTGATCCTGGTTCTGCTCGGCCGCCGCCGACCGCAGGTGGCCGCGGCCGGTGTGGTGTGAGGTCGGCGGCACGTCGGTTGCCGCGAGTTGCCGGTCGCTTCCTATTCGTTTTCACCGAGTGTCGCCCGGCCGCCACAGCAAAAGCGGGGGGAACCCGCTAGAGTTGGAATCGTCAATCCCATGGGCTGGAATTTGCAATGAAACGCACGCTGATCTGCCTCGCCGCGCTGGCCTGCTCCGCCGTCGGTGCGGATGCTGCCGACTTGCCCGTTAAGGCAGTGCGCTCTGTCGCCGTGTCGCCCTTCGCATGGACTGGCTTCTATGCAGGTGTCCAAGGTGGTTACGCGTGGAGCCAGGATCGCACTGTCGAATTCTTCTTGGGCGGGCCTCCGACCGGCTTCACGCATGGGGTCCGCGCGGACGGCGGCTTCGGCGGTGTCCATGTGGGCTACAACCATCAATTGGACAGGCTCGTTGTTGGCCTTGAGGCCGATGTAGACGTGGGCCCGGTGAACGGCGGATTTAACATCCCGTTTTTCCGATACGACGCGCGCAAGGAGTGGGAGGCCTCCGTTCGCGGACGGCTCGGCTTTACACCGACTGAGCGCCTGCTGCTCTATGTGACGGGTGGCTTGGCGTTCACTGAGCTGAAGTACCGGTGGACGTCGACATTGGCAGTGCCCACGGTGGATGCCGACATTTCGAAGACCGGATGGACCGCAGGCGTCGGCGGAGAAGCGGCGCTGACCAATCGGGTTACGGCGCGCCTGGAATATCGCTATAGCGATTTCGGCACGTCCCGCTTCGACTGGCCCGACGTCGGGAGCTACGAGCAGCATCCTCGCTTCCAGTCCGTGCGCGGTGGAATCAGCGTCAGGTTCTAGCCGTCATCAGCGGCGCGGATCGCCGTGGCGGAGCGCCGGCGCCGGCGCGATAGCCGTGGCGCGGAAATTCGCCCGCCGCAGGGCCGCTCCTGCTGCCGGGCGATGGATAGCCGTATGCCCCGAACGCAGTGCTCAGAACTCCAAAATGGTGTATCCGCAGGGAGCGCGGCCAGGGCTTAAGGCCGCCGCGCCAATATCAGTTCCCGGAGGAAATCGACATGTCGGCCTTGCCGCTCTCAGGCATCAAGATCCTTGACCTCACCCGCGTGCTGGCCGGGCCCCTGTCGGCCCAGATGCTGGGCGATCTCGGCGCGGAGGTGATCAAGATCGAGCGGCCGGGCACCGGCGACGACGCGCGCGCCTTCGGCCCGCCTTATCTGACCGACCCCGAGGGCAAGGCGAACAACAACAATTCGTTCTATCTCTGCGCCAACCGCAACAAGAAGTCGGTCACCGTCAACATCGCCAAGCCCGAGGGGCAGGCGATCATCCGCGCGCTCGCCAAGGACGTCGACGTCTTCATGGAGAACTACAAGGTCGGCGATCTCAAGCGCTATGGCCTCGACTACGAGACGATCAAGGCGATCAACCCCGGCATCATCTATTGCTCGGTGACCGGCTTCGGCCAGACCGGCCCCTACGCGCCGCGTGCCGGCTATGACGCGATCCTGCAGGCGATGGGCGGCCTGATGAGCGTCACCGGCCATATCGACGGCGAGCCCGGCGAGGGTCCGATGAAGGTCGGCCCGTCTATCGTCGATTACATGACCGGCATGAACACCTCGATCGGGATTCTCTCGGCGCTGTACCATCGCGACGCCAATGACGGGCAGGGACAGCACATCGACGTCTGCCTGTTCGATACCGTCATCGCATCGCTGTCGCACTGGCTGCAGATCTACCTCGTCAACGGCAAGATGCCGCCGCGCCGCGGCACCTGGGGCAATGGCGGCATGCCGGCCGGCGTATTCCGCTGCACCGACGGCGAGCTGATGCTGGTGGTCGGCAATGACGGCCAGTTCCAGCGCACCTGCGCCGTGCTCGGCGAGCCCGAGCTCGCCAACGACAAGCGCTTCGTCAAGAACAACGACCGCGTCGTGCACGGCAAGGAAATCATGGCGATCTTTGCCGGCCTGTTCCTGAAGCAGCCGGTGGCCTACTGGTTGGACAAGCTGGAGGAGGCCGGCGTGCCGTCGGGCCCGATCAACAATTTCGAGCAGGTGTTTTCCGATCCGCACGTCCAGTCGCGCGGCATGCGGGTGAAGGTCGACCATCCGTTCGAGCCCGATCTCTCGCTGATCCGCAACGCGCTGACCCTCTCGGAGACTCCGATCGAGAACTACCGCGCCCCGCCGCTGCTGGGCGAGCACACCCAAGAGGTGCTCGGCGGCAAGCTCGGCTATGATGCCGGCAAGATCGAGCAGCTGAAGCAGCAGGGGATTATCTAGCTTCGCTTCCTGATCCTCCCAGGGGCGTGCCGGCGAAGACCAATGCTGGCGCGCATGCGACAGCGATCCTGACCAGCCTGGGAGCGACGGTTGCGACCGCGGACGACGCGCGCGCCATGTTCGGCCTTGCCTGAGGCTTGCGCGCAATCCCCAGATAAACCCGGTCCGTACTCGCACAGGCTTCCGCTTTGCGCGCGACTCTGATGCCATCCTCCCCACGTAAGTCCGGGAGGGAACGAATGTCCTACACGATCGGGTTTCAGGCCAAGAACCAGAAGGCAGTTCTGGCAACCGAGGCAGCAACGGCCAATCAGGCCGTCGCCATCATTGCAGCGCTGCGGCAAAGCGCCGACGAGATAAAGTTCATCCGTTCGCCCCAGGAAGGCGAGATGGGCATCGAGATGCTGCTGCTGCTCGCCAAGGAAGAGGCCGAGGAGATGCCGCAGCGGGCGTAAGGCACGATCCGGAAAACTGCGCAGCGGTTTTCCCTCGCGACAAACGCGGAACGGGTTTGCGCGGAGATTATCTCAAACAAAAACTAGAGCGCGATCTCATCGCGCTTTAGGCCCGCAACCACACTTCGAGCTTTAGCGAAGCATGCCGGCTGCAAAATAATGTAGCAAGGCGCCAGTCTCGCTCGAACCGAAGGTGGCCGCCGATGAAACGCGAAGCGCTCCGCGTCGAACCGATCTCGTCCTTTCTCGACCGCGTCAAGGCGCCGACCTCGCCGGTCACGCGCGCCGGCAACATGATCTTCGTCGCCGGCCTGCCGCCGTTCGACCCCGAGACGGGCGAGATCGGGGGGATGCCAATCGCGCGGCAGAGCGAGATCATCATGGAGCAGATGAAGCTCTGCCTCGAGACGGCAGGCGCCTCCCTCGATAACGTCATGAAGTGCAACGTCTACTGCACCTCGACCAAACACTTCGCCGTCTTCAACGCGATCTATGCGCGCTATTTCCCGATCGATCCGCCGGCGCGCATCTTCGTCTGCACCCCGGAATGGTTCGGCCCCTTCGACGTCGAGATCGACTGCATCGCGATGATGTGAGCGCTAACGCGCGACAACCCGTGACGGCGCCTTCGTCTCGGTCCGCCCCGCCGTCAGCGCCATCGTCGCGACGCTGACGACGCGCGCGACGACGTCCTCGACGTCGTCGAGATCGCATTTGCCTTCCGACAGCTTCGTCAACCGCTCGCTCTCGCGGATGGTGTGGTGCGCCATGGCGAGCGCGAAGTTCAGGCCCCAATAGATATCGACGTCGCTGCGGTCGGGCAGGGACCGTCGCATGGCGCCCGCGAATTTCCGCAAATGGTCGATCTCGCGGTTCTTGATGCGGCGGATCGGCGGCACGGATTCGATCGAGGCGCGGATCATGAAGCGCGCCGCGGTGGATCGCTGGTTTTCCGGACCAAGGCAGCCGCGCAAGGTCGGGCCGACCAGGGCGCGCAAGATCACCTCGATCGGCGCACGACCGCCGCCTTGTTCTTCCGCGGCCTTCAATTCGCGCAGGCGTTCGCGGTTGGTGGCGATCGAGCGCGAGACGAACAGCTCCGCGATCAATTCGTCCTTCGAGCCGAAATGATAATTCACCGCCGCGAGGTTGACGTTGGCCTCCGCGACGATGTCGCGCAGCGTCACGTCGCCAAAGCCGCGATCGGCATAAAGCCGTTCGGCGGCGGCGAGAATGGCAGACCTCGTATGATCGCTGGCCATGGATGCCCCTCGGGGAGGGAGTTGCAATTCAAACACTTGTATGAAACTATCGTTTGAAGGCCGGAGAAAGTCAATCCGCAATCGAGACTCGTTCGCAACGCGCGAGCCGGTTCCGAGGCGTCCGCAAGCATTCGCGCTTGCGGGGCGCGTGCGGCGGGAGGACAGTCCGGCGCAAAACAGCTTTGCAAAGAGAGACCGAGGAGCGTCCCATGGATTTCGATCTGTCCCCCAAGCAGAAGGAATGGCTCGACCGCGTGCAGTCGTTCATGACCAAGCACGTGCGTCCGGCGGTGCCGATCTATAACGAGCAGGATCACAGCGGCGAGCGCTGGAAGGTGATCCCGGTTCTGGAGGACCTCAAGAAGAAGGCGAAGGCCGAAGGCCTCTGGAACATGTTCATGCCGCCGAACGAGCATGAGGACGACGAATTCCGCGGCGCGGGATTGACCAATCTCGAATACGCGCTGCTGTCGGAGCAGATGGGCCACATCTCCTGGGCTTCGGAAGTGTTCAACTGTTCGGCGCCCGACACCGGCAACATGGAAGTGTTCATGCGCTACGGCTCCAAGGAGCAGAAGCGCAAATGGCTGCGTCCGCTGATGGACGGCGAGATCCGATCGGCGTTCCTGATGACGGAACCGGCGGTCGCCTCGTCCGACGCCACCAACATCGAGACCAGCATCGAGAAGGATGGCGATCACTACGTCATCAACGGCCGCAAATGGTGGTCGTCCGGCGTCGGCGATCCCCGCTGCAAGATCGCGATCCTGATGGGCAAGACCGATTTCAAGGCGGCCAAGCATCAGCAGCAGTCGCAGATCCTGGTTCCGCTCGACACCCCCGGCATCAAGGTCGAGAAAATGCTGCCGGTGTTCGGCTTCGACGATGCGCCGCACGGCCACGCCCAGGTGCTGCTCGAGAACGTGCGCGTGCCCAAGGAAAACATCCTGCTCGGTGAAGGCCGCGGCTTCGAGATCGCGCAGGGCCGCCTCGGTCCCGGCCGCATCCATCACTGCATGCGCACCATCGGCAAGGCAGAGGAAGCGCTGGAGAAGATGGTGAAGCGTCTGATGTCGCGCACCGCCTTCGGCAAGAAGATCGTCGAGCACAGCGTGTGGGAGCAGCGCATTGGCGAGGCCCGCACCAACATCGAGATGACACGTCTGCTCTGCCTCAAGGCTGCCGACATGATGGACAAGGTCGGCAACAAGACCGCGCAGGCCGAGATCGCCATGATCAAGGTCGCGGCACCCAACATGGCGCTGAAGATCATCGACGAGGCGATCCAGGCCTTTGGTGGCGCGGGCGTTTCGGACGAGGCGGGTCTCGCCAAGGACTACGCCGGCATCCGCACGCTGCGGCTCGCCGACGGTCCGGACGAGGTGCACAATCGCGCCATTGCCAGGCTTGAAGTTCGGAAGTATGCCAATTCTCCCAAGCATTAAGAGGGAGAGCCCCGCGGCGCTCCCGACCTGAAAAAGACGACAGGGCTGATCCGCATTCGGTGACCGCTTGACGCAAGTGCGTCAGCGGTTACCGATTAGGATCATGTTCGGACTGAAGAGGGAGCGTCATCGTGGCTGACGGCGTCAGGAAAGACGAAGAATTCTCGGGCACCAAGCCGGTCGAGGAGCGTCATCGCTTCGACGAGATGCGGCTCGAAGCCTGGATGCGCGACAACGTCGAAGGCTATGAAGGCCCGCTGGTCGTGCTCCAGTTCAAGGGCGGCCAATCCAATCCGACCTACCGGCTGAACACGCCGAACCGCTCATATGTGATGCGCCGAAAGCCGTTCGGCAAATTGCTGCCGTCGGCGCACGCGGTCGATCGCGAATATCGCGTCATCGCAGCCCTTGGAAAGCAGGGCTTTCCGGTCGCGCGCGCCTACGCGCTGTGCCAGGACGACAGCATCATCGGCGCCGCCTTCTACATCATGTCGATGGAGGACGGCCGGGTGTTCTGGGATCCGACGCTGCCGAGCCAGACGCCGGAGGACCGCCGCAAGATATTCACCAGCAAGATCGAGACGCTGGCAAAACTCCACATGTACGATCCCGTAGCGATCGGCCTCGGCGAGTTCGGCAAGCCCGGCAACTACTTTGCGCGGCAGATCGACCGCTGGACCAAGCAGTACCGGGCGTCCGAGACGCAGCACATTCCGGAGTTCGAGAAGGTCGCCGAATGGCTGCCCAAAACCGTGCCGGAGCAGGCGCGCGTCTCGATCGTCCACGGCGACTATCGCCTCGACAACATGATTTTCCACGCGACGGAACCGCGCGTGCAGGCCGTGCTCGACTGGGAACTGTCGACGCTTGGCGATCCCATGGCCGACTTCACCTATCTGTTGATGCAGTGGATCATGCCGGGCCTGGAGGGCGCCGACCTCAAGGCGCTCAACATCCCAAGCGTGGAAGAGGCCGCGCAGATCTATTGCAACGTCACCAAGATGACGGTGCCTGATCTCAACTGGTATTTTGCCTACAACCTGTTCCGCCTCGCCGGCATCACCCAAGGCATCGCCGGCCGCGTTCGCGACGGCACCGCGGCCAATGCCAAGGCGCTGGAGTCAGCCAAGCGCACCGTGCCGCTGTCGAAGGCGTCGTGGGAGTACGCGCAGAAGGCGGGCGCGGTTTAGACACACAAAGGCGCGGCTGATGGCCGCGCCTTTTCGCTTTGTGGTTCGCCGTCTCCACACTTTCGGTGTCATTGCCCGCGAAAGCGGGCAATCCAGTATCCCAGAGACAGCGCGTGGACGCAGAGGAGCCGCGGCGTACTGGATGCGCCGGTCAAGCCGGGGCATGACACCGCTGTCGTAGCGACATCAGTGAAAGAACGGCCAGCCACATGATCGATCACGCCACCCTCATCACCTACATCCTCATCGTACTCGGTTTTGTCTTCATTCCCGGGCCTGCGACGCTGCTCACCATGGCGCGCGCGGTTAGCTCGGGAACGAAGGTCGGCATCGCGACCGGCGCGGGGATTGCGGCCGGTGACTTGATCCACACTTCGATGGCGATCGTCGGTCTTTCGGCGATCATCGCGACCTCTGCGCTGCTGTTCAGCATCGTTAAATATGCGGGCGCTGCGTTCCTGATCTATCTCGGCATTCGCGCGATGCTCGACAAGGCGCCGGTCGAGCTGAACGGCGGCGCGCCCGCGATCGGCGCGGGCCGGGCCTTCCGGCAGGCCGTGCTGACCGAAGTGCTCAATCCCAAGACCGCGCTGTTCTTCCTTGCGTTCCTGCCGCAATTCGTGAGGCCGGAGCACGGTTCGATCGCACTTCAGCTTGCGATCCTCGGCATCGTCTTCGTGCTGCTGGGTCTCGTCAGCACCGTGGTGTTCGCCGTCGGCGCCGGTCGTCTGGGCAATCTCCTGCGCCGCCATCCGGCCGTGGTGAAATGGCAGGGCAAGGTGGTCGGGACCATCTACTGCGCTGTCGGCGTGCGGCTGGCGTTGCAGGAGCGATGAGGAACGCGTGCTCCCGTAGCCCGGGTGAGCGCAGCGACACCCGGGACGGCGGTCCCGCATGTTGCTAACGCTCATGCGGGCAACGCTCTGCACGGTTGCGGCGATGAACGCCATCAATGTCGACATCCTGCGCTCGCTGTTCATGCCCTTCTTCTTCGACGCGACGGCGTCGAGGGCCGCTCTGATGGTGATTGGCCTGCTACCGGGCGCGAATGGTGAACCTCGGTCCGACGTAGTAGCCGCCGTATCCGCGATCGTAATAGCCGGGACCGGCGTAGTAGTTGTAGCCCCTGCCGGGGAAGTAGCTGGGGTCGTCAAAGTAGCGCAGGACATAGCGTCCCCGGGTCCGCCAGCAGCGTCCATAATACTCGTTGCAGATCAGACCGACTTGGTCGACGTCGGAGATTTCGGCAGAGCCGATCGTCGTTGCGTTGAGCGGCGCGGCGGGAGCGGCGGCCGCAACCAGCACGGCTCCGAGTGCGCCCAGTGCGATGGCCTTCATGGAGTTCTCCCTTCGGTTAGGCGAGAGTCTGGAGCCTAGCAGAAGGGAGCCTTGCCTGTCGGGCAAATCAGCTCCCGCAGGGTGGGCAAAGGCGCATCGTTGTCCGCCATTCGCACGGCGCAACAGAAGTGGCGGGTTACGCTGCGCTAAGCTAACCCACCCTACGGGTCAGCCCTTCACACAATGCGCGATCAGCCTTTCCACGAAGCCTGCGCATTTCTCCAGCTCCGCCATCGCCACGAACTCGTCGGGCGTATGCGCTTGCGCGATCGCGCCGGGGCCGATCACCACCGACGGGATATCCGCCATGCTGGCGAACAGGCTCGCCTCGGTGCCGAAGGCGACCTTGGCGTGGTCGTTGCGGCCGGCGAGGCTTTTTGCCAGTGTGACGATGGCGGCGTCGGCCGCCGTGTCGAGCGCGGGATAATCAAGGATCTCCTCGAAATCGATGCCGCACTCCGGATGTCTCGCCTTCATCTCCGGCCCGAGCTCGGCCTTGGCCCAGGCGACGATCGCATCCGTCACCTCGCGCGACTCGGTGATGCCGATGCCGCGGCATTCGAAATCCACCGTGCAGGTATCGGGCACGATGTTCAGCGCGGCGCCGCCATGCACGATGCTGGTGAGCAGCGTCGAATGCGGAACGTCGTAGAGGCTGTCATTCGATCGCGCGGCCGCAAGCTTCACGGCACGGCGACGGATTTCGGTGATCAGCTCGGCCGCGTATTCGATCGCGTTGACGCCGTCGGGCGCGATCGAGGAGTGGCGGGCGAGACCACGGAATGTCGCGCGCACGCCGTGCTTGCCCTTGTGGCCGATGATGACCTTCATCTCGGTCGGCTCGCCGATGAAGGCGCCGAGCGGCTTGATCTTCTTCTTCGCGACCTCGCGCAGCATCGGCCGCACGCCGACGCAGCCGATCTCCTCGTCATAGGAGATGGCGAGATGGATCGGCGTCGTCAGCTTCGCTTCCAGCATCTCCGGCACCATGGCGAGGCACACCGCGACAAAACCCTTCATGTCGGTGGTGCCGCGGCCGTAGAGCTTGCCGTCGCGCTCGACCAGCTTGAACGGATCGTGGCTCCAGTCCTGGCCCACGACCGGCACGACGTCTGTGTGTCCCGACAGCACGAGGCCTGGACGGTCCTCCGGTCCGATGGTGACCCAGAGCGAGGCCTTCTGGCCGGTGTCGTCGACGATGCGCTCGCCCTTGACACCGAGGAAAGCGAGATAGCTCTCGATATGGGCAATCAAGGGCAGATTGGTGCGGTCGCTGACGGTGTCGAAGCCGACGAGGTCGGCGAGGAGGTTGCGAATGCGATCGGGTCGTGAACTCGGGAAAATCGGGTTGGGCATTGTCTCGTTCATGAGATGGAGGATGGCTTCGCCGCCTGCACGAAACATACCAACGGAGTGGCGGTTCGGGCAAATCGGATCGCGAAGGGTGCTTTCGCTGAACCTCAGCCGAGCGCGGAGAGATCTTTCGGCAGCATTCGCTTGAACAGCTCGAGCGTACGCCGCGCCTCCGCCGGCGGCAAGGCGATGGCGTGACGAACCGCGGCGGCGATCTGGATCATCGCCAGTTGCGAGAAGGAGGTGAGGGCGGCGGCGGGCTGTTTCGGCGCGACGCGCTTGAGCGCCTCGCGCAAGAGGCCGGCGAGAAAGGCCACATCCTCCTCGTCGATCTTCTGCAAGCTTCGGTCGGCTTGCGTCGCCTGCCAGATGTGATGCATCACGGGATGCTCGCGGAACATCTGGTCATAGCCGTCGGTGATGCGGCACAGAGCAGCGTGCAGGTCGGATAGCTTCTTCATCTCGGCGAGGTCGCGCTGGACGCATTCGCGGCCGATGACATTGCACCGCTCGGCGAGCGTCCCGATCACCGTGCTCTTGTCCGGAAAATATTGATAGAGCGAGCCGAACGCGATGCCGGTGCGCTCGACGATGTCGCTCATCCGGAAGGCGTCGCTGCCTTTCTCGGTGAGAATCTCGGCCGCAGCGGTCAGGATGCGGTCGAAGCGTTCGCGGCTTCGCTCCTGCGTCGGCACCAGCGGCGTGCGTCGCGCGGCCGCGTGCGTCGTCTTGTCCGTCCTGCTTTTCCGTTCCGGCATCCTGGTTCCCGCCATCCGCGCTTGACGTCACAAATAAGAGAGTTTATCGCATTTATCAAATACGAGAGTTTATCGTATTATAGGGAGCTGCGGCATGTGGCAGGGTTTCACGACCGGACTGCTCTGGTTTTCGGCGATCGGCTGCGGCCTCATGGCCGGAATCTATTTCGCCTTCTCGACCTTCATCATGGCCGCGTTCGGCCGGCTCGGCCAGGCGGCCGGCATCGCGGCGATGAACGCGATCAATGTCGACATCGTGCGCTCGCTGTTCATGCCGCTGTTTCTCGGCACGACGGTAGCAGGCGCGGCGCTGGTGGTGATGGGTACGTTGCGCGTCAGCGAGCCGGGGGCAGTGAGCATGATCGCCGGCGGCGGCCTCTATGTCATCGGGATGTTCGTGGTGACGATGGTGTTCAACGTCCCGCTCAACAACGCGCTCGCCGCGTTGCAGCCGTCCGCGCCGGAGGCTGGCGCGGTGTGGGCGGCGTATCTGAAGGACTGGACGTTCTGGAACCACGTGCGGACGGTTGCGTCGGTGGTCGCGAGCGGGTTGTTTGTCGCAGCGCTGGCTTCGTAGGCCAAATCGGCATCGTAGCCCGGATGGAGCGAAGCGAAATTCGGGGCCACTATGTCCGGGGGGCGCAAACCCCGGATTACGCTTCGCTCCATCCGGGCTACAAGATCTCCAGTCTACAAGACCTTGCGTTGCCCGTCGGGCAAAACACTCAAACTCTCGGTCAATGTGTACTCGCCAAAATATTCCACTTTACCGAAATTCGGAAACGGCGTATCTGTTGCCGCAACCCGGCCCAAGGAAGAGGGGCGTATCGCGATCGTCACGAACGCGGGCCGGGCGGCGGTGGACGCAGGTCACATCGGCACGAAAAGCTTCGCAGGGCGGGCGACCGTGAGCGAAGACCTCGCGCCAACGACAGATGTGTTCGGCGTACGGCCAAATCGTGTCGTCCTGGTGTGACGCGCAAATTCATATGACACCTCCTGGGATCGGCCGGGATTATCCGGGAAGCGGCGGGAAGTGATTGGAATGCAAGGGCTTGCGAGACACCTGGCGCAAGCTGGCGAGACAGCCCTCGTATTCTATCCGATCGATAAGCGCTTGTACCCCGTCGATCAGATCAGCACGCGATAGCGCCGCAAAACCCCAATTTGCCTGCGCTACCCCAATCGGTTCGTCGTTCGGTATCACGCTTCGCAGCTGGCTGATCACGACAGCCAGCTGCTGCTGTATAGCCAAAAGTGTCTCATGCATGTCGAACGCCCCCTAGTAGTCTTCTTAGAGTGCGCTAACATATTGTATTGAAGCGAAAAAGAGCCGGTTTGGGAAATTATTCCCTTATGCCCAGACCGTTAGTCGATGCTGGTCATTGAGGGGACTTCCTCTTTTCAGTGACTATCAGCTCCCGCGCCTGGTGCGCCTTATTGCTGCGGGCCACCGAATAGGTCAGCTGCACCGGCCGCAAGCGGAAGCCGGCGAAGGTCTTGCGGATCTCCGGGACGTCGTTGATCGACATGATGAAGCGGCCTTTTAGGCCCCTTAAAACCTCCGCCAGCTGGGTATATTCCGACCGCTCGAACAGGCCTACGCCGTAGTCCTTCTCGCCGCCCCAATACGGCGGATCGAGAAAAAACAGCGTGCCCGGCCGGTCGTACCGGCTGATGAATTCGGCCCATGGCAGGCACTCGATCGTGACGCCGGCAAGTCGCTCGTGCAGCTCGTCCAGCATCGGCGCGAGCTTGGCCACGTTGAAGCGCGCGCCGGCCGGATCGACCCCGAAATTGCGGCCCGCGACCTTGCCCCCGAACGCCGTGCGCTGGAGATAGAGGAAGCGCGCGGCCCGCTCCAGGTCGGTCAGCGTTGCCGGGTCGGACGCCTTCAACCGCTCGAACTCGGCCCGCCCCGTGATCTGCCACTTCATCATGTCCATGAAGGGCACGTAATGGCGCTGCAGGATGCGAAAGAACGTCGCGACATCGCCGGAGCGGTCGTTGATGATCTCGCCTTTCCTGGGCCGCCGCCGGCGCAGGAAAACGCCTCCCATGCCCACGAAGGGCTCTGCATAGGTCTCGTGTGGAATCCGCTCGATGCTCGCGACGATCGTTTTCGCGAGCTGTTTCTTGCCGCCGATATAGCCCGCGGCTGGCTTCACCGGCTTGTAGACAACCCTTGAACTCATCTCTTCGAATCGCTCCGGCCCGCCTACGGTCGCCGCGCTGCGCAGCAGCGGCGGGTCGGCGAGGACGGTTACTCTCGTCGTGCGGGTCAGTCTGCCAGGATAGGCCCGCGGTTGCAGCGTTTGCGCGCTGTCGACCCCCGCCACTACCGTGCCGGGGGGTAACCCTCACTCATCCAGCGCCTCGTCGAGGCTCGCGGGCATCTCACCTGGTCGGTAGGCGAAGCCGGGATCGATGCCTTCGGGCACCAACACAGTTCGCGTGCTGCCGTCCGGAAGGTTGGCCGTGTAGATCTTCATCAGCCAATCGGAGCTGCCTGCGATCGGTTCGACCTGGTCTTTCACACCCTGGAGCATGGTGCCGACCGTGCCGGAGCCGACGCCGCCCTTGACAGCGTCGCCGGCGTCGATCGCCGGCTGCGCCACGTCGCTCGCATAGGCCTTGGCGTCGCCCTGGTCGAGGTGGGCCTCGATCGGCTTCGGCCCGACCGAGCCTGTCGCCCAAGCCTGGCCGATCTGCTTGACGTTGGCGACGCGCTTGCTCCAACCGGCGCCGAACGTCGACCAGGTCGAGAGGTGCTGGAGCATACCGAGCCGCAGCGCGCAGAGATCGGCAACCAGTTTGTCGTGGTCGGGATGCGCATTGAGCGCGGCGAGCGTTGCTTCGCCCAGATGGCCGTCGCAATCGTTCATGCGCAGCGCGCGCTGGAGCCACTTCACCGCCTGGAACGGGCCGGAGTTCACCGCCGAATCGAACATGACGATATCGACGCCGGCCGGCAGGTCGTCGCCGCGGATCGCAGTCCAGTACTGTGCACGATAGATCTGGTCGCGCTCGCGCTTCCAATCGGCGGTGCCGCGCATATCCGGCGTCAAGGCCCGACGCGGCTTGCCGCTGCGATCCCGGAAGCCGTCATAGACACGTTGAATGATGCCTTCCAGCGTAACGCCGCCGGGATCGCGGAGGTGGTTCGACCAGCCGCCCTCGTACCGAAGGACGACCGGCATGCACTTGCTGAAGTCGGTCCTCATTCGAGCATCTTTCCGAGTTTCTCGATGATGACGTGCACGCGCCCGGCGTCGATCATGCGCAGAACGCGAGCGGCGCCCCGTGAGAGGTCGATGTCGACGCCAGTGGATTTGGCAGGGCCGCGGTCGTTGACGCGACAGATGACGCTCCGGCCGCGCCAGTGGACCCGCACGAGCGTGTCGAAGGGATAGGTCCGGTGGGCACAGGTGAGATCGTCGGCGTCATAGGTCTCGCCGTTGGCCGTGTAACGGCCGCTCTCGTCGCCGTACCAGGTCGCGACGCCGGCGTAGATCTCGGCATGGGCGGGCGCACTGACAAACAACAGCGCGAGGGCCACGCATGCCCGTTTCAAAGATCGTTTGAATGAAGGTTGAAGCAAGCTGGCCCCCGGCGAGGAGGCCACAATCCCGGAATTACTCGAAAATCCCGACCCTGACAGGTGTCAGGCCGGTGATGATCCGGTGTGCTACTCTCGCACAGGCAGCGCAGAAGTCAAAAAAGCTTGCCCTGCTTGTCGTTCTTCGGCTTGCCGTGCCTTGCGCGGTGCCGATGCACGGTGCGCTGTGTCAGGCCGAGCTGCTTGCAGATCTCGGCCGACGATTTGCCTTCTCGATCGAGAGCGTGAATCCGCTGGGCGACCGAACGCAGAAACTGGCGGTAGGTTCCGCCAACGTGCAGCGGAAGGTCGATCCGCTGGCCGCGGCCGTCGACCTCGAAGTGTGCGCAGATCTTGCGCGCCAGCTCGATTCCGACGCACTCGAAGAGCCAGTAGTTTTCATAGCCTTCGTGCAGCCGGCTTACGGCCGGGAAGTAGACGCGCTGCCCGCCGCGCTTGGCGGCGATCATCAGGGCGGCGGTCTCACCCACCACCTCCGCGATCTCCGCCAGCACACCGGGCAGCTTTTCGGTCATCGCCGCGCCTTCATCCGCTTGGGCTTCATCGGCGGTGCGAGGACGGTGACGAGCCGGCCCTTGACGACCACGTAGTGATTGCCGTCCGCGGCGATCGTCACCTCGGTCTGGTCGAGCAGCTCGGCCGCGCCGACGGCGCGGTCGAGAGAGTCCGCAAGGTGCCGGCGCAGACCTTCGACATCGAGGCCGCCGACGCGCTCGAGGAAGCGGAGCAACGCATGATCGCAGACGCGCAGTGGCCGGGCCATGGTTCTCCGACCTTGTTGACGAGCAGGATCAACCGTCCGCACAATGGCGAAGGTGCACCGACGCCGCACCTGTGGATCAAGTATTACGATGGAACGCAGACGACCGCCGACGCCTACATGGTCTTCAACGTCGGCTCCGCTGATCGGCCTTACGGCGCGACGCGCGTCGGCAAGGGCGTTTGCTATTTCATCGCGCACACGCTGCTCGATGAGAACCTCTGGAACGGCGTGCCAAGCTTCAAGGCCGAGCTGTCCGGCATCCCGCTCTACGACCCGTCCAAAGACTCGACGGTCGGCGGCAGCGGCACGCACCGCTTCGGAGATCGCTCGACCTGGGGCGGTGACGGCGACAACTTCCCGGCGGTGCAGGCTTACGCCGTACTGCGCGGCATTAGCTATGCCGGCAAGTGGGTCTATGGCTTGCAGAGCACCGCGGCGGCACGGTTGCCAGCCGCCAACTGGATCACACAGATCGGCAAGTGTCGCGTCACTGTCGAAGGCGCCGACGGACCTGAGCCGAGTTATCGCACTGGCGTCCAGGTCAACGTCAGCACGCAGCCGGTCCATCTCCTGGAATCGCTGATGCTCGGCTGTCAGGGCAAGGTTTCCGAGATTGGCGGCTTCTACAAACTTCATCTCGGCGCGCCCGATACCCCGAGCTTCAGCTTCACCGATGATGATATCCTCTCGACCGAGAGTCAGAACTTCCGGCCGTTCCTTGCGCTGGACGAGCGCGCGCAACGGTTACTCGGCGAAGCAATTCCGCGTCGATGCCGGCACCGACAAGAGCAATCTTGACGTCCTCCTGGTGCTCACCGAGGTCGATCCTGACGACTACGATTGGGATCGCGACACCGACTTACAGCCGGTGACGACCGGCGGCCTGATCTCGAACCCGCCGCCGGCGCAAGGCGTGACCGACTGGAACGCGCAGCCTTACCAGCTGCTGGATGACAGCGGCGTCGTTCGCCGGCCTGCCATCCTGATCAGTTGGGACGGCTCGCAGCCAGGCGTCGGCGGCGTGCAGTTTGAGGTGAGACTTGCCTCCGATGGTTCGAGTGTGACGCGCGGTCGGACCGATCGGGTGAGCGCTGGCAGTCTCATCATCACTCAATCGATCCTGCCGGCCGTCACGTACCAAGTGCGCGGTCAGTATCTACCCTCGACGCCGCGCGACATGCTGTGGTCGGACTGGATCACGGTGACGACGGCCGATATTCGTCTCTCGCTTGCCGAATTCGACGCGGCCGTGAGTGCGCAGGTCACCACGATCTTCAATCAGCTGAGCGACAAGGTCGACCGGATCGAGCAGGACTTCGCGTCGCGGCTTGCGAACCTCTCGGCGCGAGGATGGAATGACAAGACAGAGGTGCGGACGCAGTACAATGCGCGCGCCGAGGTCGCGGCGGCCTCGATCGAGGACGTCCGGATTGTCGCCGTCAATGCCTCGGAGGCCTTCGCAAGTTACACGGCGCTGGTGACTGCGACATGGGGCTCTCTCACCGCTTTCGTCCAGGAGTCCGCCAACGCGATCGCGACGCTCGACGGTTACGCCGCGGCCTCATATGGCGTGGCAGTGAGCGTGGACGGTTACGTCATCGGGACGAAGCTGATCAACGGCGGTCCGGGTCTCTCTTCTTTCGCCGTCCAGGCCGACAAGTTTCAATTCCAGTTTCCGGGCTACAACGGTGGCCTGCCTCAAGACGTCTTCGCAATCGGCGCCATCAATGGCGTCGCAGCGGTCGGGATAAGAGGCAACCTCAATCTAGACGGCACCTTCAACGTGAAGGCCATCGCGGCCGGCGCGATCGACGTCATTTATCTCAAGGCGAACTCGATCGACTCCGCATCGGGCGTTATCAAGAACCTCGGCGTGGGTAGCCTAAGCATCGCAGACAATGCGGTCACGGTGCCGGTCGCACAGACGACGGGAGCCGCTATATTTGGCGCAGGTTTTGGTAACTGGGTGTCGTTTTTCAGTTTCAACATGTCCATAGACACCACGGGGTTGTCGGGCAAGCCTATCGTGATTTACGTGAGCGTGAACTCGATGTGGGCTAGTGGCTCCCCCGCTACAGAGACGGGACAATTCCGCTTTTTGCTCAACGGCTCACAAGTCAACTATTACCAAGTGACGCTGCCAACCGGCGCGAGCGCCCCGACACCACTGTCCGGTGCTATCAGCATTACAGGTACTGGCGGCATTGTATCCGTTTCGATTGCGGCTCAATTCGGATCTACCAGTTCGAATGCGATGTTGGCAGGTGCAACCAGTGGCGGCGAAGCGATGAACATTCATTACAACGTCACGACCGGACAGATCATGTCCTATGGTTATGGCGCAGATCACGGGGACGGTTTCGAGACAAGCCATTTTGAAGGCTGCAAAGTTCTGATTGTCGACAACCAGACTATCGATGCAAAAACGCAGATGGTTGACCCGGTGTCATTGGCTATCGTCGACAAGACGGAGCCAGACCCCGACCCGTTCGCGATCTGGCAGGTCAAAGCTGCGGTGCGTCAAGAGCTGATTGATACAGACTATCTCCTTCTGCCTCATGCTCCGGTCTCGGAGACCGATCTTCCAGCATGGGTCAATTACCGCAAGGCTCTTAGAGATTCGTCTAAGGGCAATGACACCGCTGCGGCGATGCTAGCCGCGGTACCAGCAAGACCTAATGGAATCGACGCGCTTGCGTGGCTACGCGAACAATTGGATGCGGCGAGCGCCGCGAAAGGGGTGAACGCATGAGCGCGCTTCCGAGCTACTCCACCGGTACCGTTGCGGTCGTCGCAGACGGTACGGCGGTTGTTGGTACGAGCACGCTGTGGCTCACGGCGGGCAACGCCAAGCCGGGCGACTTCTTCCAGGTCGGCCACTTTGGTGTGTTCATCACCGATCTCGCCGACGATACGCATTTGACTATTCCGCCGTGGCCTGGCGCGACTGCAAGCGGCGTCGCCTACAACATCTGGAAGGTCTCGCTGCAACGGGTGGTCGGCTCGGAGGCGTGGAAAGACGTCGACAAGATCGTCGCTGCGCTTAACGCCAACGGCTACATCGTCTTCGTACCTCCGACCTTGATGGCACCTGATCCATCGCTCGGCGAGGAGAATCAAACGGCGTTCCAGCCGACGACCGGCAAGATGTGGGTCATGACCGGCGGCGTCTGGAACTATCTCGGCCTTTACAGGGGCTTCAACGCTCGCGGCGCTTACGACAATGTGGCGACCTTCTCAGTCGGCGATTTCGTCAGTTCGGCGGGCTCATCCTACGTCTGGATCAACCCGACGCCGGGCTCCGGGCACGCGCCGCCGAACGCGACCTATTGGCAGTTGCTGGCATCGAAAGGCGATACAGGCGGCATCGGGCCGACCGGCGCCGGCTATGGTGGCACGTCGACGACGTCGCGTACGATCGGGGTGGGGTCGCATCCGTTTGCGACACAGGCCGGCCTTGCCTACACCAACGGTGCGCGAGTTCGCGCCACATCGAATGCTGACTCTTCGAAATGGCTAGAAGGTCCTGCGACTTATGCCGGCACCACACTGACCATCAGCGCTGATCTGACCAGCGGCAGCACTGCGACGGTCAACGACTGGAATTTCAACCTAGCAGGTCAGCCGGGTACAGTTGCCGGTGCGGCGGTGCTGTACAACGCTGTTCAGACTCTCACCGATGCTCAGAAGGCGCAGGCGCGTGACAACATCGGCGTGACGAAGAAAAACTACATCATCAACGGCGGCATGCAGGTGTCGCAAGAAAATGGCGCGACCGCAGGCACAACGAACGGTTATTATCCGGTCGACCAATTCGAACTGCAACGTACGACATCGGGGGCCATCAGTGTTGCACAGGTCGCCAGTGTAACCCCGGGCGGATCAACTAATCGGCTTAGAGCGACCGTAACGAGTGCCGACGCCTCGGTTGATTCTGGCGACATCGTTTATTTGTTGCAACGATTAGAGGGCCTGCGTGCCGCCGATCTTAAGTTCGGGTTGTCAGCGGCGAAGACGATCACGGTCCAGTTCGGCATCAAGGTTCCGGCCGGAACTTATGGTGTCGCGGTCTGGAACGGTCTTGGTAACCGTTGCTATGTAGCGGAATACACCGTTTCGGGTGGTGAAGCGAATACCGACGTGGTTAAGTCTGTAACGATCCCCGGAGACACGACCGGCACTTGGGCGACCGACAATAGCGGAGCTATGCTGGTATTCTGGTCTTTGATGGCTGGCTCGAATTATCAGCAGACAGCGGGTTCATGGCAGTCGGCGGCGAAGATCGCGACATCCAACCAGTTCAACTTCATGGGCACGGTCGGCAACGTGTTCGAGCTGTTCGACGTGTCATTGGTCGAAGGTTCGGCGGCGCCGGCGTTCCAGCTTCCGGACTACGCCACCGAGCTGGCGCGGTGCCAGCGCTATTTTTACAAGATCGGAAGTGGCGTTTTCTGGGCAACGGGAATGCTGCGGTCGGGAGGCACGCAAGGATACCTCTATTCCAAAACGCCCCAACCTATGAGGGCTCAACCAACCCTATCGGCTCCAGGCAACCAATTGTGGTGCGCCGACAATAGTTCGGGGCTCTCAAGTCTGGGGATTGGTGGGATCGATGTTTCATCGGGTCAGATCTATCTGGCACCGGTCGCAACATCATCTGTCGGTTCGGCCGGACAAGCCTGCATGCTCTACACGGCAACAGGCAGTGTGTCCTTTAATGCGAGGCTCTAAGCGATGACGCGCGCACTCGAACGCGGACGAAGCAGTCCCAGAAGAACGACCTCGTCGGGCGCTTCAGGCCCGTTCCGGGGGGGGTGACATTTGAACCTGCGCGAGGTGACATTTGAAATTGCGCGCTACACCTGGCGCCCGGGGTCTGTGCGCCAAGTCTTGCGGTGATGTGGCAGCCCGACCGGGCATGCGCAGCAGCCATCCGCAACGGCGACGGGGGCAATAGTGCATCGCTCCCCGGGGAGAGCACGACATAAGCCGTTCCAACCACTGCGCAGGGAAGGCCGGGATGCTCCGGTTGCCCTGTTACCCGCTGTGCATGGTAGCGCAAACTACTCATGGCATAGCGGACAATGGGAGCCAGCCGGCTCCCGGCCTTCCCTGCGCCCTCTTTCAATTGGGGGTGAGGCGACCAAGCAAAGCTCGGGCGAAGCAAGCCGCGAGGATGCGAGGGTGTGTCCGCAATGAAGATGCGTATGATGAAGCGGCCGTGTCCCCCCACACTCCGTCATTGCGAGGAGCTCTTGCGACGAAGCAATCCAGACTGCCTCCGCAGAGGTATTCTGGATTGCTTCGCTGCGCTCGCAATGACGATGTTGAGGCAGTTGCGCGCCAAAACTCCGGTCTCGCATCCCGGACGCAGCGCGTCCGGGATGCGAGAGAGCGCGTGCTAAACCGGCTTGCCCGTATACGGCATCGACGCCGTCAAACCACCGTCAACCGGGAACGCCTGGCCGTTGACATACGATGCTTCGTCGCTGGCCAGGAACAGCCCCATCGCCGCGAGCTCGTGCGGCTGGCCGGGGCGCTTCAACGGATTGAGCTGGCCGATCTTGTCCTGGGTGCCGCGCTCCTTGGCGCGGTCGAAGATCGGTTTGGTCATGCCGGTCTCGATCAGGCCCGGGCAGACCGCGTTGATGCGCACGCCGGTGCCGGTGAGCGAATACGCCGTGGTCTGCACCAGGCTGATCACGCCGGCCTTGCTCGCCGCATAGGGATGTCCGCTGGCGCCGGCCTTGAGGCCCGCGACGGACGCCGTGAGCACGATCGCGCCGGATTGCTGCTTCACCATGTGCGGCATCGAATGCTTCACCGCGAGGAACGGGCCGATCAGGTTGACGCGCAGCACCTCCTGCCACTGTTCCACGGTCTGCTCGCCGAGCGGCACGAGCCCGCCGGAGACGCCGGCATTGGCCCAGATCACGTCGAGCCGGCCATGCGTCTTCACCGCCTTGTCGATGACGGCCATGACGTCCTTTTCGGAGCCCGCGTCGGCCACCATGGCTTCCGCGACACCGCCGGCCTTCTTCACCTCGTCGACGGTCTCCTTCACCGCCTCGGTGCGGTCAACCGCGATCAGCTTGGCGCCTTCCCTGGTGAAGAGGAGTGCGGCGGCGCGGCCGATGCCGCTGCCGGCGCCGGTGATGATGACGGATTTGCCTTGCAGACGGCCCATGCGTTTCTCCCTTTGGTATGCTGCGCGACGCTTGCCGCGCAACGGAATTTCAAACAAGATTTCAAACGGTAAAGTGTCTTGAGACACGTTCACACCTGACGTACAGCGACATCACACGGGATGGAAGAGTTTCGATGACAGGCACAGACAAGCCCAAAGTGGTCACGACGCGGTGGTGGTGGGTCCGTCATGCGCCGGTGCGCAATGACGGCGGCAACATTTACGGCCAGAGCGATCTCGCCTGCGACACCAGCGACACCTACGTGTTCAACGCTGTTGCCAAGGTGCTGCCACGCAAGGCGGTTTGGTATTCGAGCAATCTGATGCGCACCCACCAGACCGCGGAAGCGATCTGGGCGGCCGGCTTCCCAAGGCCCGCATCGATGAAATGGGAAGCAGACCTGGCCGAACAGAATCTCGGACGCTGGCAGGGCATGAACCGCGCCCAGTTCATCGCCAGCCGCCCCGTCGGCTCGAGCTGGTTCGCCGACATCAACGAGCCCGCGCCCGGCGGCGAAAGCTTCATGGATCTCTACAACCGCACGCGCCGCACCGTCGAGCGGATCAACAACGAGGCGGCCGGGCAGGATGTGATCGCGGTCGCGCATGGCGGCACCATCAAGGCGGCGATCGGCCTCGCACTCGACGGCCAGGTAGAGCGGGCCCTGTCGTTCGACATCGACAATGTGTCGATCACGCGGCTCGATTATTTCTCAAGCCCCGAACGCTCGGTCTGGCGACTGCCGATGGTCAACCAGCAGCCGTGGATCGCTGATGACGCGCACGCCGAGATGCATCAGCTGGCGGGGCCGGAAGTCAAGAAGCTCGCCTGATACCGTTGTCCGCGCGCGCGGACACGGCGTAAGCTTCAAGTCAATCAAACCATAATCTGGGAGGAAACCATGACCTTGTTCGACATGAAGGGGAAAGTCGCCGTCATCACCGGCTCGACGCGCGGTATCGGGCTGGCGATCGCCGAGCGCATGGCCGAGCACGGCGCCAAGGTCGTGATCTCCTCGCGCAAGGCCGATGTCTGCGACCAGGTTGCGAAGGGCATCAACGACAAGTTCGGCAACGGCACGGCGGTCGCGATCGCCGCCAACATCTCGTCGAAGGAAAATCTGCAAAACCTCATCGATGAGAGCAACCGCGCCTTCGGCAAGATCGACGTGCTGGTCTGCAACGCCGCGTCGAACCCGTATTACGGCCCGCTCGCCGGCATCTCCGACGATCAGTTCCGGAAGATCCTCGACAACAACATCGTCGCCAACAACTGGCTGATCTCGATGGTGGTGCCGCAGATGATCGAGCGCAAGGACGGCTCGGTGATCATCGTCTCCTCGATCGGCGGCCTGAAGGGCTCGACCATCCTCGGCGCCTACGCGATTTCCAAGGCCGCCGACATGCAGCTCGCGCGCAACCTCGCCTGCGAGTACGGCAAGCACAACATCCGCGTGAACTGCATCGCGCCCGGCCTGATCAAGACCGATTTTGCCAAGGCACTGTGGGACAATCCGGAGAATTTGAAGGCCTCGACCTCGCGCTCGCCGCTGCTGCGCATCGGCATCCCCGACGAGATCGCCGGCGCCGCGGTGTTCCTGGGTTCGAAGGCCGGCGACTTCATGACCGGCCAGACCATGGTGATCGACGGCGGCGCGACGATTAGTTGATGGTCTTGTGTCCCGGACGCGGTGCAGCGTGAAACGCTGCTCCGCAGAGCCGGGACCCAGAAGGCGGCGTTCGAGATCGCGGAGGCATGGGCCCCGGCTCTGCGACGCACCGCTACGCGCTGCATCGCGTCCGGTGCACGAGAGCGGACCTCAATCCACCGCCGCGTAAACCAGGTCCCGCACCAGCGTCCGCGTGTGGTCGCGCTGCCCCGGTCCCTGCGACATAAACACGACGAATAGATCCTCCTTCGGGTCGATCCAGAAGAACGTTCCCGCAATGCCGCTCCAGAAATACTGGCCGACGCTGCCGGGGAACGGCGCGATGCCGGCCTCGCGGCGCACGGCGAAGCCGAGGCCGAAGCCGTGGCCCGGCGACAGCAGTGTGCCGTTGGTCACAACGTGCGGTCCGAGGTGATCGGATGCCATCAGCTCCAGCGTCTTGCGGCCGATGATCCTGTTGCCGTCGAGCGTGCCGCCGTTGCGCAGCATCAGCGCGAAGCGGGCATAGTCCATCGTGGTCGAGACCAGGCCGCCGCCGCCGGACTCCATCACTGGCTGCTCGAGCATGTTGAACAGCGCGACCTTGTCGCCGGTCCAGGGATCGGCTTCGAACGGCTGGGCGAGCCGGCCGGCATTGGCTTCGCTGGTGGAGAAGGCGGTTTCAGTCATCTGCAGCGGCGCGAGGATGCGCTCGGTGAGGAACGCGCCGAGCGACTTGCCGCTGACGACCTCGATGATGCGGCCGAGGATGTCGGTGGAGCGGCTGTAGTTGAACTCGTCGCCGGGATGGCAGACCAGCGGGAAGCTTGCCACCAGCGCGGCATGCTCGGCATTGGTGATCTTGCGGCTGCGGACGCGGGACTCCTGGTAGAGCTTGTGCACGGGGCCGTCGCCCTGGTGCTCATAAGTGAGACCAGAGGTGTGGCGGAGCAGGTCCTGCACCGTCATCGGCCGCCGGGGCGGAACCAGTTCCAGCTTGCCGCCGCTGACGACGCCGACCTTCTGGTCCGCGAACTCCGGAATGAACTTGGCGACGGGATCGGCGAGGAGCAAATGGCCATCCTCGACCAGCGTCATGATGCCGACCGAGACGATCGGCTTGGTCATCGAGAAGATCCGGAAGATCGAATCAAGCGCCATCGGCGCGGACCCCGCCGGGTTCTGCTTGCCGAGCGCCTCGAACCAGCCGACCTGGCCGCGCCGGGCCACCAGCACGGTCACGCCGGGAACGGTTCCCTTGTCGATCTCGCGTTTGAAGGCGTCCGACATCGCCTGGAGGCGAGGGCGCGACAGACCCAGCGTTTCCGGCCTGGCCTCGGGCAAAAGCGGGGTTTTCGGCGCGGTGGCGGCTTGGGCGGCGGCTGTGGCAGTCATGTTTACTCCCGGGGGCACATTATTATCGGGAATGAACTCTGGCCCAGAAGGCGCGGCACAAACAAGCGAAGCCAGCGCGCTTCACCCTTGCAAACCAGCCGTCCCCTGTGCTTGAAAGCGCCCCTGATCCGCGTGGCGACGCGAGGGTCCGTAGGAGTGTAGCTCAATTGGTAGAGCACCGGTCTCCAAAACCGGGGGTCGCAGGTTCGAGCCCTGCCACTCCTGCCAGCTAATCCCAGACCATCAGGATCGACAGGCAGGACGGCGGCGGGCCGACAAGCTCGGACCGTGGATCATGCGGACCGGGTAAGCCCTTGATCCGGATCGGCTCCGCTGGCCTCGGCCGCGCGCGTCCCGGCCAGCCCACACCTTGACCTTTGGCCCCATCCGCAGTATCTACCCGGCACTCGCAGCCGGCCCGTTAAACGCGGATTTCCGGCGCGGCTTTGAAATCCCCGAACAATCGAGCCCGGTTTCCCGGCTCATCCTTCGAGACAGAGGGCTGGGCCAACGGCGGCTGTTCGGATCCCTGAAATTCATTCGCGTCTGTCGACGGACGTTGGACATCAAACGATGGCAGTCAGCCCGTTCAAGTTTTTGCAGGAAGTGCGCTCGGAGACCGCCAAGGTCACCTGGCCGACCCGTCGTGAGACCACGATCACCACCATCATGGTGTTCGTGATGGTCGCCGTGGCCTCGATATTCTTCTTCGCCGCCGACCAGATCATCCGTTACCTCATCACCTTCCTTTTGGGCATTCACTGATGGCAACAGCCGCTGCAACCCAATCGACCGACAAGCGCTGGTACATCGTCCACGCCTACTCGAACTTCGAGAAGAAGGTCGCCGAATCGATCCGCGAGCAGGCCAAGCAGCGCGGGCTCGAGGAGCTGTTCGAGCTGGTGCTGGTTCCGACCGAGAAGGTCACGGAAGTGCGCCGCGGCCGCAAGATCGACGCCGAGCGCAAGTTCTTCCCGGGCTACGTGCTGGTGAAGATGAAGCTGACCGACGAGGCGTTCCATCTGATCAAGAACACCCCGAAGGTCACGGGCTTCCTCGGCGCCGAGAACAAGCCGATGCCGATCTCTGAAGCCGAGGCCATGCGCATCCTGCACCAGGTGCAGGAGGGCGTGGAACGGCCGAAGGCGTCGGTGTCGTTCGAGATCGGCGAGAACGTGCGCGTGGCCGATGGCCCGTTCGCCTCGTTCTCGGGTGTGGTCGAGGAAATCGACGAGGCGCGCTCGCGCGTGAAGGTCGCGGTGTCGATCTTCGGTCGCGCCACGCCGGTCGAACTGGAATTCGGTCAGGTCGAGAAGGTCTGATCGGACGAGGCGTGAGGCTTCGGTTTCACGCCAGCAAGAGGCCGTGGGAGGGAGAGGGCGGTTGCCAGCCGCATCCGACCCAGACCACGAACCTGAAACCGCTGGCCCTGCCGGCACAACAGGAGTGATACATGGCAAAGAAAGTGACCGGATACCTGAAGCTTCAGGTCCCGGCCGGTGCGGCGAATCCTTCGCCCCCGATCGGTCCCGCGCTTGGTCAGCGCGGTCTCAACATCATGGAGTTCTGCAAGGCGTTCAACGCCCAGACCCAGAAGGAAGAGAAGAACACCCCGATTCCCGTCGTGATCACGATCTACGCCGATCGTTCGTTCACGTTCGAGATGAAGACGCCCCCGATGTCCTTCTTCCTCAAGCAGGCCGCCAAGATCCAGTCCGGCTCGAAGGCGCCGGGCCGCGACAAGGCCGGCAAGGTGACCAAGGCGCAGGTGCGCGAGATCGCCGAGAAGAAGATGAAGGATCTCAATTGCGATTCCATCGAGTCGGCCATGAAGATGGTCGAGGGCTCTGCCCGTTCGATGGGTCTGGAAGTGGCGGGGTAAGCGGTCATGGCAATCGGAAAGCGTTTGAACAAAGCCCGCGAAGGTGTTGACCGCGAAAAGCTTTACCCGCTCGCGGACGCCATCAAGATGGTCAAGGAACGCGCCAAGGCGAAGTTCGACGAGACCATCGAGGTCGCGATCAATCTCGGCGTCGATCCGCGTCACGCCGACCAGATGGTCCGCGGCGTCGTGACCCTGCCGAACGGCACCGGCCGTACGCTCCGCGTCGGCGTGTTCGCCCGCGGCGCCAAGGCTGACGAAGCCAAGGCTGCTGGTGCCGACGTCGTCGGCGCCGAAGACCTGGTCGAGAAGGTGCAGAATGGCTCGATCGATTTCGACCGCTGCATCGCCACCCCCGACATGATGCCGCTGGTCGGCCGTCTCGGTAAGGTGCTCGGCCCGCGCGGCCTGATGCCGAACCCGAAGATCGGCACCGTGACCATGGACGTCACCGGTGCGGTGAAGGGTGCCAAGGGCGGCTCGGTCGAGTTCCGCGTCGAGAAGGCCGGCATTTTGCAGGCCGGCGTCGGCAAGGCCTCGTTCTCCGAGGAGAAGCTGGTCGAGAACATCAAGGCCCTGGCCGATGCTGTCTCGAAGGCGAAGCCGGCTGGCTCCAAGGGCACCTACATCCAGCGCGTTGCGGTGTCCTCGACGATGGGCCCCGGCGTGAAGGTCGAGCCGGGCACGATTCTCGGCTAAGGCTTGCCTCGGCCGAGGTTTGGAAATTGCATGAGGCGAGGGGCGGAATTGGGCAACCGATTCCGCCCCTCGTCGTTTGTGGCGTTCATCGGAAGCAAGAACCGGGAAACAAGAAAAAATGGCTGACAAGGTCCTGATCTACTCGCGTTTCCCGAAGACGATGATGGCGCGTTTCGCCGAGCGGTTCGAACTGCTCGACACCGGCGGCAAGCCGGCGCGCGAGGTGTTTTCGGCCGATGAGCTCGGTGGCATCCGCGCGATGCTCACCGCCGGCGGCTCGCCGCTCGCCGCAGATGCGATGGACCTGTTCCCAAAACTCGGCGCCATCGTCTGCTACGGCACCGGCTATGACGGCGTCGACCTGAAAGCGGCCGCCGCCCGCAACATCGCGGTCGGCCACAGCCCCGGTGCCAACGCGGCCTCTGTCGCCGACATCGCGATGACCCTGATGCTGGCGACAACGCGGCGGATCCTGGTCGCCGACCAATATGTCCGCAGCGGCGATTGGGCCGGCTCAAAGCAGTCGCCGATGATGCGGCCGCAGGCCGGCATGCCCGGTCGCCGTATCGGCGTCTACGGCATGGGCGAGATCGGCCGCAAGATCGCGGCCCGCTGCGCCGCCTTCGAGAGCGAGGTCGGCTATTTCAGCCGCACCAAATACGATCTGCCCTATCAATATTTCCCGACGCTGGAGGCGCTCGCCGACTGGTGCAGCGTGCTGATGGTCGCGGTCCGGGCAGGGGCCGAGACCCAGCACGTCGTCAACGCCGATATCCTCGGGCGACTCGGGGAGCACGGCTATGTCGTCAACATCTCCCGCGGCTCAGTGATCGACGAGAAGGCCCTGGTCGCGGCCCTGACCGACAGGACCATCGCCGGCGCCGGCCTCGACGTCTTCGATAAGGAACCGCACGCCCCCGACGCGCTGACGGCGCTCCCCAATGTCGTGTTCGCCCCGCATATCGGCGGCCACACCCTCGAATCGCACGTCGCCATGCAGAACTGCGTGCTGGCGAACCTGACGGCGTTCTTCGCGGGCAAGCCGCTGCCATACGGGGTCAAATCGGCCTGAATCGGCCCTTGTCGGGCCGTCTCAAGCCCCGCCGCCAGTCGATTGGAACTGGTGTGAATTTTGCTCTTGGCAAGCGGGCTCCGAGCGGTTAAAGAACCGCTTCCGGACGTGCCGGCCTCGGCTGGCGCGTTCGTGCACGCATTCCGAAAACCCGACAAGACAGGAGATCATTCCTTTTCAGGACGTCCGTGAGGATTTGCCCGAAAAGGAAGGAAAACCCGTCGGTTGGTGGAGTGCGGGCAGGGGTCGGGCGGTTCGCCGGCTGACCTTGTCCTGTCCAAGACTGCAGGCGCCCGCGGGAAATTTCGATTTCTCAACGGCTTAATCGCATGGCCTGCATAGACGGGTGAAGACCGGATTTCACTTCGCGCCCAGCTTTAACGGCTGGCTTGCGAAACGGGTCTGGTTCGGACCTCGACACGCCGTGGGCCTTAAGGGCTCCCGGAGGGCAGGCTTTGAATTGTCGTCTCGCCCGGCGCGTGTCCCAGGGGTTTTGGCCCCGAGGTTCAGGTTTTGGGTGGGGCGATGGGTGCAACCCGGCGGTCCCGCTTCTCGCGATGACCGCCAACCGGAAAGAGCTTGCTGTGGAACGAGCGGCAAAAAAGGAAGCGGTCGAACAGCTCAATGGGGTCTTCAAGACCACGAGCGTCGCGGTCGTTGCTCAATATTCCGGCCTGACCGTTGCCCAGATGCAGAAGCTGCGTATGCAGATGAAGCAGGCTGGCGCCTCGGTGAAGGTCTCGAAGAACCGTCTCGCCAAAATTGCTCTTGAAGGCACTGACGTCGTTGCCATCGGCCCCATGCTGAAGGGACCGACCGTGATCGCCACTTCGAACGATCCGGTAGCGGCGCCGAAGGTCGCCGTCGAATTCGCCAAGACGAACGAAAAGTTCGTCATCATTGGCGGCTCGATGGGAAAGACCGTCCTGAATGTCGACAGCGTGAAGGCACTTGCCTCGCTGCCGTCGCTTGATGAACTGCGCGCCAAGATCGTCGGCCTTCTTGTGGCCCCGGCGACCAAGATCGCTCAGCTCGCCAATGCGCCCGCGGGCAAGCTCGCGCGCGTCATCCAGGCTCATGCCTCAAAGGGCGAAGCGGCCTGACGCCCTTCGCAAAACTCAAACCCGAACCAGACTTACACTTAAGGAAACTGAACAATGGCTGACTTGCAGAAGATCGTTGACGACCTCTCGAGCCTCACCGTGCTCGAAGCTGCCGAACTCGCGAAGCTCCTCGAAGAGAAGTGGGGCGTTTCGGCTGCCGCGGCTGTCGCCGTGGCCGGCCCGGCTGGTGGTGGCGCTGCCGCCGCTCCGGCCGAAGAGAAGACCGAGTTCACGGTCGTTCTCGCCGCCGCCGGCGAGAAGAAGATCGAGGTCATCAAGGAAGTCCGCGCCATCACCGGCCTGGGCCTGAAGGAAGCAAAGGATCTCGTCGAGGGCGCGCCGAAGCCTGTCAAGGAAGGCGTGAACAAGGACGAGGCCGAGAAGCTCAAGGTCCAGCTCGAGAAGGCTGGCGCGAAGGTCGAGCTCAAGTAAGCAACGCTTACTGGCGCGAGATCCCGGGCGAGCATCAGCGAAGCCCGGGGTCTCGGACCACCCATCTAAGGGGTGGGCAATATGCAAAAGGCGTGCGACGGAACATCCCGACGCAGGCCGAACACGAAAAAGTGTTGGGATTTGAAGGTTAACCCCTCGAATCTCGACTATTGTCGCCCCATATCGGTTCGACAGCACGAAAGCGCGGTGGGCAGGGATGCCGGATTCCCTGTAGGCCGTTGGGAGAGCAGGCTATTTCGGGCTTTTGCAGTCCGTGAAGACAATCGTTGTGACGGGCGGGCGTGCCTATGCGCCCCGCGCGTCGTTTTGCGTTTTGAAGGTCTGAAGAACAGATTCAGGACATGACGGTCTGAATCTGGATTTTTGGTCCCCAAAGCGGGTTCGAAAAATTCAACCCGGGGAGCGGTGGCAACCGCGTCCTGGACGGCGCGCCCGGAGCGGGCGACGAAATGAGAGGCCACGATGGCGCAGCAGACATTCACCGGTCGCAAACGCGTTCGCAAGTTCTTCGGACACATCAAGGAAGTCGCCGAGATGCCGAACCTCATCGAGGTTCAGAAGGCGTCCTATGACCAGTTCCTGATGGTCGACGAACCCGTGGGCGGGCGTCTCGACGAGGGCCTGCAGGCGGTGTTCCGCTCGGTGTTCCCGATCTCCGACTTCTCGGGCACCTCGATGCTGGAATTCGTCCGCTACGAGTTCGAACAGCCGAAATATGACGTCGACGAGTGCCGCCAGCGCGGCATGACCTTCGCGGCACCCCTCAAGGTGACGCTGCGCCTCATCGTATTCGATATCGACGAGGAAACCGGCGCGAAGTCGGTGAAGGACATCAAGGAGCAGGACGTCTACATGGGCGACATCCCGCTCATGACGATGAACGGCACCTTCATCGTCAACGGCACCGAGCGCGTCATCGTCTCGCAGATGCACCGTTCGCCCGGCGTGTTCTTCGACCACGACAAGGGCAAGACCCATTCCTCGGGCAAGCTGCTGTTCGCCGCCCGCGTCATCCCGTATCGCGGCTCCTGGCTCGACATCGAGTTCGACGCCAAGGACATCGTCTATGCGCGTATCGACCGTCGCCGCAAGATTCCGGTGACGTCGCTGATGTTCGCGCTCGGCCTCGACGGCGAGGCGATCCTGTCCACGTTCTACAAGAAGATTCTCTACAAGCGGACCAAGGAAGGCTGGCGCGTTCCGTTCGACGCCAACCGTTTCCGCGGCTACTCGACCATCAACGACCTGATCGACGCCGACACCGGCAAGGTCGTGCTCGAGGCCGGCAAGAAGCTCACCGTGCGCGGTGCGCGTCAGATGCAGGAGAAGGGCCTGAAGGCGCTGCGGCTGTCCGATGAGGAGCTCGTCGGCAACTATCTCGCCGAGGACCTCGTCAACCCGAAGACCGGCGAGATCCACGCGGAAGCCGGTGAAGAGATCACCGACAAGTCGATGAAGGCCCTCAACGAGCAGGGCTACAAGGAGCTGCCGCTGCTCGACATCGACCACGTCAATGTCGGCGCCTATATCCGCAACACGCTCTCGGCCGACAAGAACATGACGCGTGAGGACGCGCTGTTCGACATCTACCGCGTGATGCGTCCGGGCGAGCCGCCGACGCTGGATTCGGCGCAGGCGATGTTCCAGTCGCTGTTCTTCGATGCCGAGCGCTACGACCTGTCCGCGGTCGGCCGCGTCAAGATGAACATGCGCCTCGACCTCGATGCGCCCGACACCCAGCGTACGCTGCGCAAGGAAGACATCCTCTCCGTCATCAAGACGCTGGTGGATTTGCGCGACGGCAAGGGCGAGATCGACGACATCGACCATCTCGGCAACCGCCGTGTGCGCTCGGTCGGCGAGCTCATGGAGAACCAGTACCGCATCGGCCTCCTGCGCATGGAGCGCGCGATCAAGGAGCGCATGTCCTCGGTCGACATCGACACGGTCATGCCGCAGGATCTGATCAACGCGAAGCCGGCGGCTGCCGCCGTGCGCGAGTTCTTCGGCTCCTCGCAGCTCTCGCAGTTCATGGACCAGACCAACCCGCTGTCGGAGATCACCCACAAGCGCCGCCTGTCGGCGCTTGGACCGGGCGGTCTGACCCGCGAGCGCGCCGGCTTCGAGGTGCGCGACGTGCATCCGACGCATTACGGCCGCATCTGCCCGATCGAGACGCCGGAAGGTCCGAACATCGGCCTGATCAACTCGCTCGCGACCTTCGCGCGCGTGAACAAGTACGGCTTCGTCGAGACGCCGTACCGCAAGGTCAAGGACGGCCGCGTCACCGACGAGGTCGTGTACCTCTCGGCGATGGAAGAGGGCCGCTACACGGTCGCGCAGGCCAACGTGCCGCTCGACCCGAAGGGCCGCTTCACCGAAGATCTCGTGGTCTGCCGTCACGCCGGCGAAGTCTTGCCGGTGACGCCGGACAAGGTCGACTACATGGACGTGTCGCCGAAGCAGCTCGTTTCGGTCGCCGCGGCGCTGATCCCGTTCCTCGAGAACGACGACGCCAACCGCGCGCTGATGGGCTCGAACATGCAGCGCCAGGCGGTGCCGCTGGTTCGTGCCGAGGCGCCGTTCGTCGGCACCGGCATGGAAGGCGTGGTTGCGCGTGACTCGGGTGCCGCGATCGCGGCGCGCCGGTCGGGCGTGATCGACCAGATCGACGCGACCCGCGTCGTCATCCGCGCCACGGAAGATCTCGATCCGACCAAGTCGGGCGTCGATATCTACCGTCTGATGAAGTACCAGCGCTCCAACCAGTCGACCTGCATCAACCAGCGTCCGCTGGTGAAGGTCGGCGACATCGTCAAGAAGGGCGACATCATCGCCGACGGCCCGTCGACCGATCTCGGTGAGCTCGCGCTGGGGCGGAACGTGCTGGTCGCGTTCATGCCGTGGAACGGCTACAACTTCGAAGACTCGATCCTGCTCTCCGAGCGGATCGTGAAGGAAGACGTCTTCACCTCGATCCACATCGAGGAGTTCGAGGTGATGGCCCGCGACACCAAGCTCGGGCCTGAGGAAATCACCCGCGACATTCCGAACGTCTCGGAAGAAGCGCTGAAGAACCTCGACGAAGCCGGTATCGTCTACATCGGCGCGGAAGTGCGCGCCGGCGACATCCTGGTCGGCAAGATCACGCCGAAGGGCGAAAGCCCGATGACGCCGGAAGAAAAGCTTCTGCGCGCCATCTTCGGCGAAAAGGCCTCCGACGTTCGCGACACCTCGCTGCGTGTTCCTCCGGGCGTGCAGGGCACGATCGTGGAAGTGCGCGTGTTCAACCGTCACGGCGTCGACAAGGACGAGCGTGCGCTGGCGATCGAGCGGGAAGAGATCGAGCGTCTGGCCAAGGACCGCGACGACGAGCAGGCGATCCTGGACCGCAACGTCTACAACCGTCTTGCCGAGCTCCTCGAGGGACGGCAGGGCATTGCGGGCCCGAAGGGCTTCAAGAAGGACACCAAGATCACCCGTGCGGTGCTCGAGGAGTACCCGAAGTCGCAGTGGTGGCTGTTCGCTTCGCCGAACGACAAGCTGATGGCCGAGATCGAGGCCATGCGGAAGCAGTACGACGAGTCGAAGAAGGGGCTGGAACAGCGCTTCCTCGACAAGGTCGAGAAGCTTCAGCGCGGTGACGAATTGCCGCCCGGCGTGATGAAGATGGTCAAGGTCTTCGTCGCGGTGAAGCGCAAGATCCAGCCCGGCGACAAGATGGCCGGCCGTCACGGCAACAAGGGCGTGGTGTCGAAGATCGTGCCGATCGAGGACATGCCGTTCCTCGAAGACGGTACGCATGCCGACATCGTGCTCAATCCGCTCGGCGTGCCCTCGCGCATGAACGTCGGACAGATCCTCGAGACCCATCTCGGCTGGGCTTGCGCCGGCCTCGGCAAGCGTATCGGCCAGACGGTCGATGCCTATCTGTCGAAGCAGGACATCAAGCCGCTGAAGGAAACCTTGAAGAAGGTCTACGGCGAGGACGAGACGATCAAGTCGCTCAACGACAACGAGTTGATCGAGCTCGGTCACAATCTGAGCCGCGGCGTGCCGATCGCGACGCCGGTGTTCGACGGTGCCAAGGAAGCCGACATCGAGGAGATGCTGAAGCTTGCCGGTCTCGACGCTTCGGGTCAGTCGACCGTCTATGACGGCCGTACCGGCGATGCCTTCGATCGTAAGGTGACGGTGGGCTACATCTACATGCTCAAGCTGCACCATCTCGTGGACGACAAGATCCACGCGCGTTCGATCGGTCCGTACTCGCTCGTCACCCAGCAGCCGCTGGGCGGCAAGGCGCAGTTCGGTGGCCAGCGCTTCGGCGAAATGGAAGTGTGGGCGCTCGAGGCTTACGGCGCGGCGTACACGCTCCAGGAGATGCTGACGGTGAAGTCGGACGACGTCGCCGGCCGTACCAAGGTGTACGAGGCGATCGTCCGCGGCGACGACACGTTCGAGGCCGGTATTCCGGAATCGTTCAACGTGCTGGTCAAGGAAATGCGCTCGCTCGGCCTCAACGTCGACCTGCACAACTCCAAGGTGGGACCGGCGCCGACGTCGGAAGCAGCCGAGTAATACGACCTTTCATGCCCGGCCTTCACGGCCGGGCATCGGCGCCCCTCCCGAGGCCTTGAGGGCAGGGCGCCCCGATTGAGTGATTTTCGAATTTGCGGCCGTAGGCGACCGGCACGCGAGGAGAAGACGATGAACCAAGAAATTATGAATCTCTTCAACCCGACGACTCCGGCTCAGGTCTTCGACCAGATCCGGATTTCGATCGCGTCTCCTGAGAAGATTCTGTCCTGGTCCTACGGCGAGATCAAGAAGCCGGAGACCATCAACTACCGTACCTTCAAGCCCGAGCGCGACGGCCTGTTCTGCGCCCGCATCTTCGGGCCGATCAAGGACTACGAGTGCTTGTGCGGCAAGTACAAGCGCATGAAGTACAAGGGCATCATCTGCGAGAAGTGCTCGGTCGAGGTCACGCTGTCGCGCGTCCGGCGCGAGCGCATGGGCCATATCGAGCTTGCAGCCCCCGTCGCGCACATCTGGTTCCTGAAGTCGCTGCCCTCGCGCATCGGCCTTCTGCTGGACATGACGCTGAAGGATCTCGAGCGGATCCTCTACTTCGAATATTACGTCGTGCTCGAGCCGGGTCTCACCGCGCTCAAGGACCGTCAGCTCTTGTCGGAAGACGAGTATCTGAAGGCGCAGGACGAGTACGGCCAGGATTCCTTCACCGCCATGATCGGCGCGGAAGCGATCCGCGAGCTGCTCAAGGGCATGGACCTCGAGAAGCTCGAAGCCACCTTGCGCCTCGAGATGCAGGAGACCGACTCCGACATCAAGCACAAGAAGCTCGCCAAGCGCCTGAAGATCGTGGAAGCGTTCCGCCACTCCGGCAACAAGCCGGAATGGATGATCATGACCGTGGTTCCGGTGATTCCGCCGGACCTGCGTCCGCTGGTGCCGCTGGACGGCGGCCGCTTCGCGACCTCGGACCTCAACGACCTCTACCGCCGCGTCATCAACCGCAACAACCGCTTGAAGCGGCTGATGGAGCTGCGTGCGCCCGACATCATCATCCGCAACGAGAAGCGCATGCTTCAGGAAGCGGTCGATGCGCTGTTCGACAACGGCCGCCGCGGCCGCGTCATCACGGGCGCCAACAAGCGTCCGCTGAAGTCGCTCGCCGACATGCTCAAGGGCAAGCAGGGTCGCTTCCGTCAGAACCTGCTCGGCAAGCGCGTCGACTATTCGGGCCGTTCGGTGATCGTGGTCGGTCCCGAGCTGCGCCTGCATCAGTGCGGCCTGCCGAAGAAGATGGCGCTCGAGCTGTTCAAGCCGTTCATCTATTCGCGGCTTGACGCCAAGGGCCTGTCCACCACCGTGAAGCAGGCGAAGAAGCTGGTCGAGAAGGAGCGGCCCGAGGTCTGGGACATCCTGGACGAGGTCATCCGCGAGCATCCGGTGCTGCTCAACCGCGCACCGACGCTGCATCGTCTCGGCATCCAGGCGTTCGAGCCCGTGCTGATCGAGGGCAAGGCGATCCAGCTGCATCCGCTGGTCTGCGCCGCGTTCAACGCCGACTTCGACGGCGACCAGATGGCCGTGCACGTTCCGCTGTCGCTCGAGGCGCAGCTGGAAGCGCGCGTCCTGATGATGTCGACCAACAACATCCTGCATCCGGCGAACGGCCAGCCGATCATCGTGCCGTCGCAGGACATCGTGCTCGGTCTCTACTACGTCTCGATCATGCGCGAAGGTCTGCCCGGCGAGGGCAAGATCTTCGGCGACATGGCCGAGCTCGAGCACGCGCTGCACGCGAAGGTCATCCACCTCCACACCAAGATCAAGTATCGGTGGCAGGGCATGGACGAGACCGGCAAGGTCTCGACGCGCTGGATCGAGACCACCGCGGGTCGCGTCATGCTCGGCAACCTGCTGCCGAAGAACCCGCGGATTTCGTACGAGATCATCAACAAGCTGATGACCAAGCGCGAAATCTCGGGCGTGATCGACCAGGTCTACCGTCACTGCGGCCAGAAGGAGACTGTGATCTTCTGCGACCGCATCATGGCGCTCGGCTTCTACAACGCGTTCAAGGCCGGCATCTCGTTCGGCAAGGACGACATGGTCGTGCCGCACTCCAAGTGGAAGATCGTCGACACCACCCGTACGCTGGCGAAGGATTTCGAGCAGCAGTACAACGACGGTCTGATCACCCATGGCGAGAAGTACAACAAGGTCGTCGACGCCTGGTCGAAGGCCACGGAAGAAATCGCCAAGGCGATGATGAAGGAGATCTCCTCGACCAAGAAGACGGCGAGCGGGGCGGATGCCGACATCAACTCGATCTACATGATGGCTCACTCCGGTGCCCGCGGTTCGCCGGCCCAGATGCGCCAGCTCGCCGGCATGCGCGGCCTGATGGCCAAGCCGTCGGGTGAGATCATCGAGACGCCGATCATCTCGAACTTCAAGGAAGGCCTCTCGGTGCTCGAGTACTTCAACTCGACCCACGGCGCCCGTAAGGGCCTCGCGGACACCGCGTTGAAGACCGCGAACTCGGGCTACCTGACCCGTCGTCTCGTCGACGTGGCGCAGGACTGCATCATCACGCAGAACGACTGCGGCACCAAGCTCGGCATCAAGATGCGCGCCATCGTCGATGCCGGCACCGTGGTCGCCTCGCTCGGCTCGCGCATCCTCGGCCGTACGGCCTGCGAAGACGTGCGTGACAGCTCGGGCAAGGTGATCATCAAGCGCGGTACGCTGATGGAAGAGAGCCATCTGGATGCCATCCACCAGGGTGGCGTGCAGGAGGTGAAGATCCGCTCGGCACTGACCTGCGAGCTCGTCAACGGCATCTGCGGCATGTGCTACGGCCGCGACCTCGCCCGCGGCACGCCGGTCAACCACGGTGAAGCCGTCGGCGTCATCGCGGCGCAGTCGATCGGCGAGCCCGGCACCCAGCTGACCATGCGCACCTTCCACATCGGTGGTGCGGCGCAGCTCAACGAGCAGTCGTTCGTCGAATCCAACTTCGACGGCAAGATCGTGATCAGGAACAAGGCCATCGCCCGCAACAGCGAAGGTCACCTGGTCGCGATGGTCCGCAACATGGTGATCGCGATCGTCGATGCCGACGGCACCGAGCGTGCGACGCACCGTATCCAGTACGGTTCGCGCCTGCACGTCGACGAGGGCGACACCGTCAAGCGCGGCCAGCGCATCGTCGAGTGGGATCCCTACACCCGTCCGCTGCTCACCGAAGTCGAAGGTACCATCGGCTTCGAGGATCTGGTCGAGGGGCAGTCGATCTCGGAAACGCTCGACGAGGCCACCGGTATCGCCAAGCGCGTGGTCATCGACTGGCGCTCGACCCGCGGCGGCGCGGACCTGCGTCCGGCCATCGTGGTCAAGGGCAAGGACGGCAAGGTGCTCAAGCTCGCCCGTGGCGGCGATGCCCGCTACATGCTGTCGGTCGATGCCATTCTCTCGGTCGACGTCGGAGCCAAGGTCAATACGGGCGACATCCTCGCCCGTGTCTCGACCGAAAGCGCCAAGACGCGTGACATCACCGGCGGTCTGCCGCGGGTGGCGGAACTGTTCGAGGCACGGCGTCCGAAGGATGCGGCGATCATCGCCGAAATCTCGGGCACCATCCGGTTCGGACGCGACTACAAGAACAAGCGTCGCATCTCGATCGAGCCGATGGACAAGACCGACGAGGCACGCGAGTACCTGATCCCGAAGGGCAAGCACATCCACCTTCAGGACGGCGACGTCGTCGAAAAGGGCGACTTCATCGTCGAAGGCAACCCGGCGCCGCACGACATCCTGGCGGTCAAGGGCATCGAGGAGCTCGCGGCCTATCTGGTCAACGAGATCCAGGAGGTCTACCGGCTCCAGGGCGTGCTCATCAACGACAAGCACATCGAGGTGATTGTCCGTCAGATGCTCCAGAAGGTGGAAGTCACCGACCAGGGCGACACGGACATGATCTCCGGCGAGCAGGTCGACAAGATCGAGTTCGACGCGCTCAACGAGAAGGCGAAGGAAGAGGGCAAGAAGATCGCCACGGGAACGCCGGTTCTGCTCGGCATCACCAAGGCGAGCCTCCAGACCCGCTCCTTCTTCTCGGCGGCCTCGTTCCAGGAGACCACCCGCGTCCTCACGGAAGCGGCGGTCAACGGCAAGGTCGATCCGCTCGAAGGTCTCAAGGAGAACGTCATCGTCGGCCGGCTGATCCCGGCGGGCACCGGCGCCTCCATGGCCAAGATCCGCGAAGTCGCGATGAAGCGCGACAAGCTGATCCTGGACGAGCGCGAGAAGCAGGCGGCCGTCGTGTCGCCCGCGCCGGAAGCGGAGCTTCCTGCGCTGCCTCCTGCGGAATAATCGTTCATCCGTAGGAATACCGAGGACAATGAAAAGGCCGGCGCAAGCCGGCCTTTTTGCTGCTTTGTTTGCCTGTTGCGGTGCAGGATCAACCTTTGTTCATCTTTCCTTCAGGCGCAAAAGCGCTTCTGCTAAGGGAAGTTAGACCGGTGGTCCCGTGACGGGGGCAGGGCCGGAGACCACGGAACTCATATGCTTGATCTCGCAATCGTAGGCGGCGGCCCCGGCGGGCTGATGAGCGCCTGGTACTTGAAGCGTAAGCTCGGCGACCTCTGCCGCATCACCATCTACGAGGCCTCCGACCGGCTCGGCGGCAAGATCGTCACGCGCAAATTCGATTCCGCGCCGGCGATGTACGAGGCCGGCGTTGCCGAGATCTACGACTACTCGATGACGGGTCCCGATCCGCTGCGCGAGCTGATCCAGCATTTCGGACTTCAGACCATTCCGATGGACGCCGAGCAGGTGCAGTTCGGCGGCGAGCTCCTCAACGACGTCGCGGGCATGCGCCGCAAATACGGCGCCAAGACTGCGGCTGCGATCGAGGCGTTCCGGAACCGCTGCGCCGAGGCGATGACGCCGATCGAATATTACGAGGGCGTCGGCGCGCACGACAACGAGAATCCCTGGGCCTACAAGACCGCCGAGCAGGTGCTCGACGAGGAGGTCGAGGACGAAACCGCAAAGCGTTTCTTCAAGGTGATGGCGCGCTCCGACATCGCGACTGAAAGCCACAACACCAACGGGCTCAACGCGCTCAAGAACTACCTGATGGATGTCGACGGCTATATCGGCCTCTATTCCATCCAGAACGGCAACGAGCAGCTGATCGAGTGCCTGCAGTCGGAGGTCAACGCCGACATCCAACTCAATCACCGCGTGCTCACCGTCGGCAAGGCGCCGACCGGCCGCTACCAGCTCAAGATGATGAATGGCAAGGGGCCGGAGACGCGCGACTTCGACCTCGTGCTGGTCTGCCTGCCGCATTCGTGGCTCGCGACGATGGGCTGGGAAGGCGAGCAGCTCCGCAAGTCGATGGTCAAGCACGTCTCGTATTTCGATCGTCCCGCGCACTATCTGCGCGTCTCGATCCTGTTCGACACGCCGTTCTGGGGCGAGAAGATTTCCGGCGCCTGGTTCATGTCGGAAGCCTTCGGCGGCTGCTGCGTCTACAACGAGGGCGCGCGCCATGACGTTGGCAAGCACGGCGTGCTGAACTGGCTGATTCCCGGCTCCGACGCGCTGGCCTTCGCCAATTTGTCGGATCAGGAGCTGATCGACGCCGCACTGAAATCGCTGCCCGCCTCGCTCGGCGATGCGCGTTCGCATTTCGTGGAAGGCAAGATCCACCGCTGGCTGTCGTCGGTGAACGCAATCCCCGGCGGTCTGCCCGTGCGCGACGTCATGACCAATCACCGGCCGGAGCCGAAGGAGCATCCCGGCATCGTGGTGGTCGGCGATTATCTGTTCGACTCCACGCTGAACGGTCTGCTCGACTCCTCGGACGCGGCGACCGACATCATCCTGACCGAGATGATGCGCCTGCGCCGCGAGCGCGGACAGGAGGAGGGCGAGCCGGTCTCGGACAAGATCGACCGCGACTATTTCGAGAATTATCGCGGCCTCGGTCCCTACAGCGAAGCCTGGCGCCACTTCACCGATCCCGATTATCTCACCAAGCTGATCGGCATGGTCTGGGGCAAGGCCAAGGGCGCCAAGCTGCTGGTCGCGGGCTCGGCCAGCGGCGAACTGGTGGGTGCGCTGCGCGATCGCGGCATCGATGCCTTCGGCATCGAGAACAACCGCGCCATCCACGCCAGGACGCCGAAGGCGCTGAAGAAGTACAACAAGCTCGGCTCGATCACCGACATGCCGTTCAAGGACGGCGCCTTCGACTTCGTGTTCGAGACCAGCCTCTGCCATGTTTCCCCGAAGCAGGTGGTCCGCGCGATCCGCGAACTGAACCGCGTGGTCAAGACCGGCCTCGTGTTCGGCTCGATCACCTCGGACATGGCTTCGGTGGTGATCGACCGCTACGACCTGCTGCGCGGCGTCAAGAAGCTCGGCACCTGGTGGGAATGGTCCGAGCTGTTCTTCGGCAACGGCTTCGACCTGTCGATGCACCGCAAGGACTGCACCGATGCGCTCTGGGAGGCGACGCTTGCCGCCAACAAGGGCCCGGGCCAGTGGTACGCCGACGCCGACAGCCTGCGTTATTCCTTCTTCGACAAGGTCGAGGATGAGGACGACGACTAGAGACAGGATCGGACCGGCGTAGCCAATTGCTTTGCCGAATTCGTCATGATCGCATAGAATCGGTGCGATAGCGGTTGCCGCTATTTCCTGCTTTCTCCGCGGTCATGCCGGCCGTCAGCATCGGTTGGTTTCATGGCGTCCAAGCCCCTCCCGCCCGACAAACAGAAACTCGCCACGGAAGAGGCGGCCGAGCTCGACGACAAGCTTGTCCCCGTCAAGCCGGACCTCGAAGACGGCGAGGACGACGAAGACGAGGAGGATGACGAGCTGGAGCTCGACGACGACGATGAGGACGAGGAGCTCGTCGTCTTTACCGCGCGCGAGGCCGCAGGCGCGCTCGCGACCATCCTGGGTTTCGTCAAGCCGTTCCTGTCCAACTACAAGCGGATGCTGTCATTCGTGGCGTTCGGCGTCTGCGTCGAGACGCTGTTCAACGTCATCATGCCGCTCAGCCTGAAGTACCTGATCGACGACGCGCTCGGTGAGGAGGATTTCCAGGCGCTCTACAAGATCCTCGGCGTGCTCGCGGTCGCCGGGATCTTCACCTCGATCGTGGCGGTCTGGTACGAGCGCTGGGACGCCAGGCTGGCTGCCTGCATCATCTCCGATGTCCGCAAACGCCTGTTCGAGCATGTCCAGGACCTGCCGGCGGCCTATTTCGGCCGCACCAAGCGCGGCGAGATACTGTCGCGCTTTTCCGTCGACCTTTCGGCCTTCGAGGGCTCGGTCAAGACCTTCGCCAACAGTGCGGCGCTGCCGTTCCTGGAATTGATCGCCGGCATCATCCTGATGGTGTTCCTGAACTGGCAGCTCGCCGCGGTTGCGCTGCTGGTGTTCCCGATCACGCTGATCGGGCCGCGCATCCTCACCCCGAAGGCGGTGCAGGCCAATTACGAGCAGAAGCAGAACGAGAGCGCGCTGCTCGGCATGGTGCAGGAGAACGTGGCCGCGCAGGCCGTGATCAAGGCGTTCAGCCTGCAACGCAAGATGTTCGGCTTCTTCAGCTTCCGCAACGACGAGACCCGCCGCAAGATCGCTTCGGCTGCGTTCCTGTCGACCATGGTGGAGCGGACGGTCACCATTTCGGTGCTGCTGCTGCACCTCGTCGTGCTCGCGATCGGCGCGTATCTGGCGACCAAGGGCCAGATCACCATCGGCACCTTCGTCACCTTCGAGAGCGCGTTCTGGGAGGTCTCCTACAACATCGCCCACGTGATGCACTTCATCCCGGTGTCGATCTCCTCGGCCGCCGCGATCCGCCACATGCAGGAGCTGCTGGACGAGCCGACGCGCGGCGCCGATCGTCCCGGCGCGCCCGATCTGCCGCGCATCACCAACGACATCACCTTCGACCACGTGACGTTCCAGTACGAAGGCAGCCAGACGCCGGTGCTGGACAATCTCAGCCTCAAGCTCAACGCCGGCAAGCGCATCGCCATCGTCGGCCCCTCGGGCTCCGGCAAGAGCACGCTGCTCAATCTGATCCTGCGGCTGTACGTGCCCAACGAGGGGCGCGTCGCCATCGACGGCGTCGACGTCCGCAAGGTGACGCTGGATTCGCTGCGCCGGAGCATGGCGGTGGTGTTCCAGGAGAACATGCTGTTCAACATGTCGATTCGCGAGAACATCCGGCTCGGCAAGGAAGGCGCGACCGACGAGGAGGTGGAGGACGCTGCCAAGAAGGCCGAGATCCACCGCTACATCATGAGCCTGCCGCAGCGCTACGACACGCCGGTCGGCGAGCGCGGCGATACGCTGTCGGGCGGCCAGCGCCAGCGCATCGCGATCGCGCGCGCGGTCATCCGTAACCCTTCCGTGCTGCTGCTGGACGAAGCCACCTCGGCGCTCGACCAGACCACCGAGGCCGCGATCAACCGTACGCTGCTGAAGGTCGCGAAGGGGCGCACCATGATCTGGTCGACCCATCGCCTGACCTCCGTGGTCGAGATGGACGAGATCATCGTGATCTCAGGGGGCAGGGCGATCGAGCGCGGCTCGCATGCCGAGCTGCTCGCCAGGAACGGCACCTATCGCAAGCTGTGGAACGACCAGATCCATCAGCCGCATGGCGCCGTGGCTCAGGCCGATGACGACAGCGACGATGACGACGAGGATGAAGACGACCTCGACGAGGATGATGAGGACGAGGACGACGAGGAGGCGTGACCGAGCAAGTTCGGCTCCAGATGAATTGCTCCTCCGAGCGGCCGCAGCAAGCCTTGAACTGACCAAGCGATGAAGCGCGCCCAGCGCTGCGCGGTCCAGTAGGGACTCGTCGCGGTCGAGACGGAGCGGAACTCGAACGCCTTCGCCGCCGACCATTCGTCGCAGGCCCGCTTGACCGGATCGGCGTAGAAGGTGGCGATCTTGGCCCCGTCCATCCCGTCGGAGGCGAGCCACTCCGGGATATGGACGTTGCAGAGCCGCTCGACGTCGGTGAAGACCTTGTCACAGCCGGTGCCGGCGGCGGGGCAGGAGGTCGAGAACGCATCGCCCACCAGCACGAGGCCGGGCTGGCCGCTTGCGTCGTTCACATAGAGGTCGACCGGACGGATCTTGATCTCGCCGGCGATGTCGAAGGCGCCGGTGATGCGCTTGAGCCGGGGCAGGGCGGCGTTCAGCGTCTCGGCTGGCGCGCGGCGCAGCTCGCGCAGCCATGGGTCGTCGACGCCGCGATAGACGAACAGATTGGCGCGCATCCGCGGACCGGTCGGAAACAGTGTGATGTAGGGGATTCGGTCGCTCGGCCGCTCCGAGAAATAGGTCAGCGCCGGGAAGTCGAACGAATTCCGCCCCGCCGGCACCACGTCGAACCCGATCGAGATCGAATGGCAGGCGCTGATGATTTTTCGCGCGATGCCGAGCTGGTGGCGCAGGCCGACGTTCAGACCGTTGGCGAGAACGACCAGCCGGGCCGAGATCGTCTCCTCATTGGAGAGCGTGATCTTTTGCCGCTCCGGGCTCGTCTCGAGCGAGACCGCCTTGGCACAGATGCGCTCGACGCCAGCAGGGATCTCGTCGCGGACGGCGTTGACGAGCGAATCGTAGAGGATGTTGAACTGCCGACTCGGCGCCTTGTCGAGCAAACGGCCGAATCGGGCGATCCAGTTTTCGCCGGCAAAGGTCGCGCGGCGCAGCACCGATTCTCCGATTCCGGTCTTCAGGAATCGCTCGACCTGGACGTGACCACTGAGTTTTTCGACTCGAAAGTCCGCCGGATAGCTCTCATGCGGGTCGATCAGCACCGTCGAAATGCCGGCGCGGCCGAGCATTGCGGCGGCGGTTGAGCCGGACAATCCCCCGCCGATAATGGCAATGTCGGTGTAGCGCATGGTGCAAATCTCTGCCGCAGGCGGCAGATTGACGCATCAACAGGAAAAAAAGCCTTAGCAAGGGTTATAAAAGTACATTTAGCCCGGGTATAAATTGTTTTTGGGCTGGCGGAACAGGCGTCCTGTCCCCATATCCGGCAGGCGCGGTGAGTGCGGGCAAACGGCGATTTCGTCAGGTGGCAGAAGCGTTTTCTGACTGTCGTTTCACCTTGACTTGGCCGACTCTCACTTATAGAAAGCGCCTCACTTAACGACAGGCGGTGAGCATCGCCAGCGTCGGAACGGGCCACCCGTTGATCCGCAGGGATTAGATCCCCAAGGATCGGATCCTCAGGGATCGCTAAGACGGGCACCAACCTCGACGAATGCCGCTCAAACGCTGTCGATCATAGCTAGGCAATGCCAGTGCGATTTTAGGTCTCTTGAGCTCGTTCTCTTGAGATCGAATTCGGATGCATGACCTCGGTGCGCGGGCCGCAGCTTTATGCTGATTGGCCTGAAACTGCGGTCCTCTGTGGCGTCGTAACGCTTTCCGCTCGGTGATGGAGCGGTTGGCGCAATTTCGCTTTGTGCGGATTGTTCCGTGCGAGGCGACCTCGTCGGGCGGGTGGCCCGAAAAGAATTGCGGATCCGGCAACGGGCCGCGCCAAGACAGCGGACCCGGAAGGGACCGCGGCAGAACAAAGGGTAAGGCCAGGATGCCGACGATCAACCAGCTGATCGCTCAACCGCGTGAAGTGCAGAAGTCGCGCAAGAAGGTGCCGGCGCTGCAGCAGTCGCCGCAGAAGCGTGGTGTTTGCACCCGCGTCTACACCACGACCCCGAAGAAGCCGAACTCGGCGCTTCGTAAGGTCGCCAAGGTGCGCCTGACGAACGGCTTCGAGGTGATCGGCTACATCCCCGGCGAAGGTCATAACCTCCAGGAGCACTCGGTGGTCATGATCCGCGGCGGCCGCGTCAAGGACTTGCCCGGCGTGCGCTACCACATCCTCCGCGGCGTTCTGGATACCCAGGGCGTCAAGAACCGTAAGCAGCGTCGTTCGAAGTACGGCGCGAAGCGTCCGAAGTAAGCGGGAACCAGCTCAATGTCTCGTCGCCACTCAGCGGAAAAGCGCGAAGTTCTTCCCGATCCGAAGTTCGGGAACATCATCGTCACGAAGTTCATGAACTCGGTGATGTACGCCGGCAAGAAGTCGGTCGCCGAAGGCATCGTCTACGGTGCGTTCGGCATCATCGAAGCCAAGACCAAGCAGAGCCCCCTCGGCGTGTTCGAGCAGGCACTCGAGAACGTCATGCCGACGATCGAAGTGCGCTCCCGCCGCGTCGGCGGCGCGACCTACCAGGTGCCGGTCGAAGTTCGTTCGGTGCGCCGTCAGGCGCTGGGCATTCGCTGGCTGATCTCGGCCGCGCGCGATCGCAACGAGAAGACGATGACCGAGCGGCTCTCGGCTGAGCTGCTCGACGCCTCGAACAACCGCGGCAACGCCGTCAAGAAGCGCGAAGACGTGCACCGGATGGCGGAAGCCAACCGCGCCTTCTCGCACTATCGCTGGTAACGGCGAAACACGGAATCTAAGGATCAGCCCATGCCTCGCGTTCATGCCATAGAGAACTACCGCAATTTCGGTATCATGGCGCATATCGATGCCGGCAAGACCACGACCACCGAGCGCATCCTCTATTACACCGGCAAGAGCCACAAGATCGGCGAAGTGCACGAGGGTGCCGCGACGATGGATTGGATGGAGCAGGAGCAGGAGCGTGGCATCACGATCACCTCGGCTGCCACCACCGCATTCTGGGCCGGCAAGCGCCTGAACATCATCGACACCCCCGGCCACGTCGACTTCACCATTGAAGTCGAGCGTTCGCTGCGCGTGCTCGACGGCGCCGTCTGCGTGCTCGACTCGAACCAGGGCGTCGAGCCCCAGACCGAGACCGTCTGGCGCCAGGGTGACAAGTACAAGGTTCCGCGCATCGTCTTCGCCAACAAGATGGACAAGACGGGTGCCGACTTCTTCAAGTGCCTGGCCGACATCGTTGACCGCCTCGGCGCCAAGCCGATCGCAATCCAGCTTCCGATCGGTGCCGAGAACAACTTCAAGGGTCTCGTCGACCTCGTGAAGATGCAGGGCATCATCTGGAACGATGAATCGCTCGGCGCGAAGTTCGACTATGTCGACATCCCGGAAGATATGGTCGAGCAGGCCAAGGAATACCGCGAGAAGATGGTGGAAGCCGCCGTCGAGCTCGACGATGATGCATTGGCTGCCTTCCTCGACGGCAAGGAGCCGGACGAAGCGACGCTGAAGCGGTTGATCCGCAAAGCGGTGCTGACCGGCGCGTTCTATCCCGTGCTGTGCGGCTCGGCCTTCAAGAACAAGGGTGTGCAGCCGCTGCTCGACGCCGTCGTCGACTATCTGCCGTCGCCGATCGACGTGCCCGCGATCAAGGGCACCGACGACCGCGGCAACGAGGTCGTGCGCAAGGCGGACGACAAGGAGCCGCTCGCGCTGCTCGCGTTCAAGATCATGGACGACCCGTTCGTCGGCACCATCACCTTCTGCCGCATCTACTCCGGCGTCCTGCAGAGCGGCACCGGTGTCGTGAACTCGACGCGCGAGAAGAAGGAGCGCATCGGGCGCATGCTGCTGATGCATGCGAACAACCGCGAGGACATCAAGGAAGCCTATGCCGGCGACATCGTCGCGCTGGCCGGCCTGAAGGAAGCGCGCACCGGTGACACGCTGTGCGATCCCGACAAGCAGGTGATCCTGGAGAAGATGGAATTCCCCGAGCCGGTCATCGAGATCGCGATCGAGCCGAAGTCCAAGGCCGACCAGGAAAAGCTGGGCGTTGCGCTGGCGAAGCTCGCCGCGGAGGATCCGTCCTTCCGCGTGTCGACCGACCAGGAGTCCGGCCAGACCATCCTCAAGGGCATGGGCGAACTCCATCTCGACATCAAGGTCGACATCCTCAGGCGTACCTACAAGGTCGACGCAAACATCGGCGCGCCGCAGGTTGCGTTCCGTGAGCGCGTCACCAAGAAGGCCGAGGTCAAGTACACCCACAAGAAGCAGACCGGCGGTACCGGTCAGTTCGCGGAAGTGTCGATCGTGGTCGAGCCGAACGAGCCCGGCAAGGGCTACGAGTTCGAGTCCAAGATCGTCGGCGGTGCGGTTCCGAAGGAATACATCCCCGGCGTCGAAAAGGGCCTCAACAGCGTGATGAGCTCTGGTGTCGTCGCGGGCTTCCCCGTGGTCGACGTCAAGGTTCAGCTCGTCGACGGCAAGTACCACGACGTCGACTCGTCGGCGCTCGCCTTCGAAATCGCATCGCGCGCGGCATTCCGCGAAGCGCTGCAGAAGGGCAAGTCCGTCCTGCTCGAGCCGATCATGAAGGTCGAAGTGGTGACCCCGGAAGACTACACCGGCTCGGTCATCGGCGACCTGAATTCCCGGCGCGGTCAGATCCAGGGTCAGGACATGCGCGGCAACGCCAACGTCATCAACGCGATGGTGCCGCTCATGAACATGTTCGGGTACGTGAACAACCTGCGCTCGATGAGCCAGGGGCGCGCGACCTTCACCATGCAGTTCGACCACTACGCAGAAGCGCCGGCCAATGTGTCGGCAGAAGTCCAGAAGAAGTTTGCCTGATTGTCGTCGGTCTCGAACTGACGATTGAACGGAGAGTCAAATGGCCAAAGCAAAGTTTGAACGTAACAAACCGCACTGCAACATCGGCACCATCGGTCACGTCGACCATGGCAAGACGTCGTTGACGGCTGCGATCACCAAGATCCTCGCCGAGACCGGCGGTGCGACGTTCACGGCGTACGACCAGATCGACAAGGCGCCGGAAGAGAAGGCGCGCGGCATCACGATCTCGACGGCGCACGTCGAGTACGAGACCAAGAACCGCCACTATGCCCACGTCGACTGCCCGGGCCACGCCGACTACGTGAAGAACATGATCACCGGCGCCGCCCAGATGGACGGTGCGATCCTGGTCGTGTCGGCCGCTGACGGCCCGATGCCGCAGACCCGCGAGCATATCCTGCTCGCCCGCCAGGTCGGCGTGCCCGCGCTCGTCGTGTTCCTCAACAAGTGCGACATGGTCGACGATCCGGAACTGCTCGAGCTCGTCGAGCTCGAAGTCCGCGAGCTGCTCTCGAAGTACGACTTCCCGGGCGACAAGATCCCGATCATCAAGGGTTCGGCGCTCGCCGCTCTCGAAGATTCCGACAAGAAGCTCGGCCATGACGCCATCCTCGAGCTGATGAAGAATGTCGACGAGTACATTCCGCAGCCGGAGCGTCCGGTCGACCAGCCCTTCCTGATGCCGGTTGAAGACGTGTTCTCGATCTCGGGCCGCGGCACCGTCGTGACCGGCCGTGTCGAGCGCGGCATCGTCAAGGTCGGCGAGGAAATCGAGATCGTCGGTCTGCGCGCCACGCAGAAGACCACGGTCACGGGCGTCGAAATGTTCCGCAAGCTGCTCGATCAGGGCCAGGCCGGCGACAACATCGGTGCGCTGCTCCGCGGCACCAAGCGCGAGGACGTCGAGCGCGGCCAGGTGCTGTGCAAGCCGGGTTCGGTCAAGCCGCACACCAAGTTCAAGGCTGAGGCCTACATCCTCACCAAGGAAGAGGGCGGCCGCCACACCCCGTTCTTCACCAACTACCGTCCGCAGTTCTACTTCCGCACCACCGACGTGACCGGTGTCGTGCATCTGCCGGAAGGCACCGAGATGGTGATGCCGGGCGACAACATCGCGATGGAAGTGCACCTGATCGTGCCGATCGCGATGGAAGAGAAGCTCCGCTTCGCGATCCGCGAAGGTGGCCGCACCGTCGGCGCCGGCGTCGTCGCCTCGATCATCGAGTAATTACGAGAATAGGGATTGGCGCGTAGCGAGTGTGACATTCGCTATTCGCTATTCGCCACCCCCCACTAAAGAGAGACCACGGCAATGAACGGCCAAAACATTCGTATCCGTCTCAAGGCGTTCGACCATCGTATCCTCGATACGTCGACCCGCGAGATCGTGAACACGGCGAAGCGCACCGGCGCGCAGGTCCGCGGACCCATTCCGCTGCCCACCCGCATCGAGAAGTTCACCGTCAACCGTTCGCCGCACGTCGACAAGAAGAGCCGCGAGCAGTTCGAGATGCGCACCCACAAGCGCCTGCTCGATATCGTCGATCCGACCCCGCAGACCGTCGATGCTTTGATGAAGCTCGACCTGGCCGCCGGTGTCGACGTCGAGATCAAGCTCTAAGATTTTTGGATCACGTTCGCGACTAGCGGACAGAAAGAACAGGAAGCACGCCGATGCGCTCCGGAGTGATCGCACAAAAGGTCGGGATGACGCGGGTCTTTACAGAGGCCGGCGAACATATCCCCGTGACCGTGCTGAAGCTCGGCAATTGCCAGGTCGTAGGCCACCGCACTGAAGAGAAGAACGGTTACGTCGCGCTCCAGCTTGGTTCTGGCAGCCGCAAGACCGTGTACATGCCCAAGGCAGAGCGCGGCCAGTTCGCGGTCGCCAAGGTCGAGCCGAAGCGGCAGGTCGAGGAATTCCGCGTCTCCGCGGATGCCATGATCCCCGTTGGCGCCGAGATCCTTGCCGACCACTTCGTCGTCGGCCAGTTCGTCGACGTCACCGGCACCTCGGTCGGTAAGGGCTTCGCCGGCGGTATGAAGCGCTGGAACTTCGGCGGTCTGCGCGCCACCCACGGTGTGTCGGTCTCGCACCGCTCGATCGGTTCGACCGGTGGCCGTCAGGACCCCGGCAAGACCTGGAAGAACAAGAAGATGCCCGGCCACATGGGTGTCGACCGCATCACCACGCTCAACCTTCGAGTCGTTCAGCTCGATGTCGAGCGCGGCCTGATCCTCGTCGAAGGCGCCGTTCCCGGCTCCAAGGGCGGTTGGATCCGCGTGCGCGACGCTGTCAAGAAGCCGCTGCCGAAGGATGCTCCGAAGCCCGGCAAGTTCAAGGTTGCTGGCGAAGCGGACGCTGCTCCGGCTGCGCAGGAGGCGTGAGATGGAATTGAAGGTCACGACCCTCGAAGGTAAGGAAGCCGGCTCGGTCCAGCTTTCCGATGCCATTTTCGGCCTCGAGCCGCGCCAGGACATCATTGCGCGTTGCGTGCAGTGGCAGCTCAACAAGCGTCAGGCCGGCACTCACAAGGCCAAGGGCCGCGCCGAGATCTGGCGCACCGGCAAGAAGATGTACAAGCAGAAGGGCACCGGCGGTGCTCGTCACGGCTCGGCCCGCGTGCCGCAGTTCCGCGGCGGTGGCCGTGCCTTCGGTCCGGTGGTGCGTTCGCACGCCACCGACCTGCCGAAGAAGGTCCGCGCGCTTGCCCTCAAGCATGCGCTGTCGGCCAAGGCCAAGGACGGCGATCTGCTGGTGATCGACAAGGCCGCGCTGGAAGCCGCGAAGACCAAGGCGCTGCTCGGCCACTTCTCGGGCCTCGGCTTGACCAACGCGCTGATCATCGACGGCGCCGAGCTCAACAACGGCTTTGCCGCTGCGGCCCGCAACATCCCGAACATGGACGTGCTGCCGATCCAGGGCATCAACGTCTATGACATCCTGCGCCGTCAGAAGCTCGTTCTGACCAAGGCCGCCATCGATGCGCTGGAGGCGCGCTTCAAATGACGAAGAACATCGAGCCTCGCCACTACGACGTGATCTTGTCGCCGGTCGTGACCGAAAAGGCGACGATCGCCTCGGAGCACAACAAGGTCCTGTTCAAGGTGGCCGCGAAGGCGACCAAGCCGCAGATCAAGGAAGCGATCGAGAAGCTGTTCGACGTCAAGGTCAAGAGCGTCAACACGCTGGTCCGCAAGGGCAAGACCAAGATCTTCCGCGGCAATCTCGGCTCGCAGTCGAACAGCAAGCGCGCGATCGTGACCCTCGAAGAGGGCCACCGGATCGACGTGACCACCGGTCTGTAAGGTCGTACGACGATGGCACTGAAAAAATTCAATCCCACGACGCCGGGCCAGCGCCAGCTGGTCATGGTCGATCGTTCGGCCCTCTACAAGGGCAAGCCGGTCAAGGCGCTCACCGAAGGCAAGCACTCCTCGGGCGGTCGCAACAACACCGGTCGCATCACCGTGCGCTTCCGCGGCGGCGGTCACAAGCAGACGCTGCGCATCGTCGACTTCAAGCGCGACAAGGTCGATGCGCCCGCGACGGTCGAGCGGCTGGAATACGATCCGAACCGCACCGCGTTCATCGCGCTGGTCAAGTACGAAGACGGCACCCAGGCCTATATCCTGGCGCCGCAGCGCCTTGCCGTCGGTGATTCCGTGGTTGCCGGCAACTATGTCGACGTGAAGCCGGGCAACGTCATGCCGCTCGGCAACATGCCGGTCGGCACAATCATCCATAACATCGAGGTCAAGATCGGGAAGGGCGGCCAGCTCGCTCGTTCCGCCGGCACCTACGCCCAGCTCGTCGGCCGCGACCACGACTACGTGATCATCCGCCTGAACTCGGGCGAGCAGCGCCTGGTGCACGGCCGTTGCCGCGGCACGATCGGCGCGGTGTCGAACCCGGATCACATGAACACCTCGATCGGCAAGGCCGGCCGCAATCGTTGGCTGGGCCGCAAGCCGCATAACCGCGGTGTCTCGATGAACCCGATCGACCATCCGCACGGCGGTGGTGAAGGTCGTACCTCGGGCGGTCGCCACCCGGTCACCCCGTGGGGCAAGCCGACCAAGGGCAAGAAGACCCGCAGCAACAAGTCGACCAACAAATTCATTCTCCTAAGCCGCCACAAGCGGAAGAAGTAAGGAACGCCGGACATGGTTCGTTCAGTCTGGAAAGGCCCGTTCGTCGAGGGTTCTCTGCTCAAGAAGGCAGATGCCGCCCGCGCGTCCGGCCGTCACGACGTCATCAAGATCTGGAGCCGCCGCTCGACGATCCTGCCGCAGTTCGTCGGCCTGACCTTCGGCGTCTACAACGGTCAGAAGCACGTACCGGTTGCCGTCAACGAGGAAATGGTCGGTCACAAGTTCGGCGAGTTCTCGCCGACGCGGACCTTCCATGGCCACTCCGGCGACAAGAAAGCCAAGAAGGCTTGAGGATTAAACGATGAGCAAACCTAAGCGCGAACGGAGCCTCGCCGAGAACGAGGCCAAGGCGGTCGCCCGGATGCTGCGGGTGAGCCCGCAGAAGCTCAATCTGGTCGCCCAGCTCATTCGCGGCCGGAAGGCGGCTGCTGCGCTCGCCGACCTGCAGTTTTCGCGCAAGCGGATCGCGGTCGACGTGAAGAAGTGCCTGGAATCGGCTATCGCCAATGCCGAGAACAACCACGACCTCGACGTCGACGATCTCGTCGTGGCGCAGGCCTTCGTCGGCAACGGTCTCGTGATGAAGCGCTTTGCCGCCCGCGGCCGTGGCCGCTCGGGCCGTGTCTACAAACCATTTTCGCAGCTGACGATCATTGTTCGTCAGGTCGAAGCCGAAGCAGCAGCGGCTTAAGGGTCGCAGGAGAAAACGATGGGTCAAAAGATCAATCCAATCGGTCTGCGTCTCGGCATCAACCGGACCTGGGATTCCCGCTGGTTCGCCGGCAAGCAGGAATACGGCAAGCTGCTGCACGAGGACGTCAAGATCCGCGAGATCCTGCACAAGGAGCTCAAGCAGGCGGCCGTCGCCCGCATCGTGATCGAGCGTCCGCACAAGAAGTGCCGCGTCACCATCCACTCGGCTCGACCGGGCGTGGTGATCGGCAAGAAGGGCGCCGACATCGACAAGCTGCGCAAGAAGGTCGCGGACATCACCTCGTCCGACGTCGTCATCAACATCGTCGAGATCCGCAAGCCGGAGCTCGATGCGACGCTGGTGGCCGAGTCGATCGCGCAGCAGCTCGAGCGCCGCGTGGCGTTCCGCCGTGCCATGAAGCGCGCCGTGCAGTCGGCGATGCGTCTCGGCGCGGAAGGCATCCGCATCAACTGCTCGGGTCGCCTGGGCGGCGCGGAAATCGCGCGCATGGAGTGGTACCGCGAAGGTCGCGTGCCGCTGCACACGCTGCGCGCCGACATCGACTACGGCGTTGCGACCGCGTTCACGACCTTCGGCACCTGCGGTGTCAAGGTCTGGATCTTCAAGGGCGAGATCCTCGAGCACGATCCGATGGCCCAGGACAAGAGAATGGCCGAAGGCGAGACCAGCGGCGGTGGTGATCGCGGTGGCCGTGGGCGCCGTGACAACGCTGCGGCCTGAGGCCAGCACAGAGAATTTGAGGGCTTGAAGCCATGATGCAACCTAAGAAAACGAAGTTCCGGAAGGCGCATAAGGGCCGTATCCACGGCGTTGCGTCTTCGGGTGCGACGTTGGCCTTCGGCCAGTTCGGCCTGAAGGCGACCGAGCCTGAGCGCGTCACCGCGCGCCAGATCGAGGCCGCTCGCCGCGCGCTGACGCGCCACATGAAGCGCGCCGGCCGCGTCTGGATCCGCGTGTTCCCGGATGTTCCGGTGTCGAAGAAGCCGGCCGAAGTCCGCATGGGTTCCGGCAAGGGTGCGCCGGAACTGTGGGTTGCGCGCGTCAAGCCGGGCCGGGTGCTTTTCGAGATCGACGGCGTCACGGTGCAGACCGCGAAGGAAGCACTGACGCTGGCGGCCGCCAAGCTGCCAATCAAGACGCGCTTCGTCGAGCGCATTGCGGAGTAATGGCCATGGCCCAGATGAAGATCGAAGACATCCGCGCGTTGAGCCCTGATCAGCAGGATGACGCCATCCTGAACCTGAAGAAGGAGCGCTTCAACCTGCGCTTCCAGCGCGCCACCGGGCAGCTCGAGAACACTTCGCGCTTGCGCGAGGCTCGCCGTGACATCGCCCGCATCAAGACCGTCGCCGCGCAGAAGCGCGCGAAAGAGAAGTAAGGGGCTTACGAATATGCCGAAACGTACTTTGCAAGGCGTGGTCGTCAGCGACAAGACTGCCAAGACCGTCGTGGTGCGCGTCGATCGCCGCTTCACGCACCCGATCTACAAGAAGACGATCCGCCGTTCGAAGAACTACCACGCGCACGACGAGGACAACCAGTTCAAGCCGGGCGACATGGTGTGGATCGAGGAATCGAAGCCGATTTCGAAGTTGAAGCGCTGGATCGTGATCCGGGGCGAACACAAGAAAAGCGCCTGATCTGTTGGCTTTAGCCGACTGACTTCAGGAAAATGTTGAGCGCCGGCTGGGCTGGCGCAAGAGAGAAGAGGACGAGGTGCATCAATGATTCAGATGCAGACCAACCTCGACGTGGCCGACAATTCTGGCGCACGCCGTGTCATGTGTATCAAGGTGCTCGGAGGCTCCAAGCGCCGCTACGCCACGATCGGCGACATCATCGTCGTCTCGATCAAGGAAGCGATTCCGCGTGGCAAGGTGAAGAAGGGCGACGTGATGAAGGCCGTCGTGGTGCGCGTCCGCAAGGACATCCGCCGCGCCGACGGTTCGGTCATCCGCTTCGACCGCAACGCCGCCGTTCTGATCAACAACCAGTCCGAGCCGGTCGGCACCCGTATCTTCGGGCCCGTGCCGCGCGAGCTGCGCGCGAAGAACCACATGAAGATCATCTCGCTCGCGCCGGAGGTGCTGTGATGGCTGCGAAGATCCGCAAGGGCGACAAGGTCGTCGTGCTGACCGGTCGCGACAAGGGTCGCACCGGCGAAGTATTCGAGGTTCGCCCGGACGCCGGCACGGCGCTGGTGCGCGGTATCAACATGGTCAAGCGTCATCAGAAGCAGACGCAGGCCCAGGAGGGCGGCATCATCTCGAAGGAGTCGCCGATCCAACTGTCCAACATCGCGTTCGTCGGCAAGGATGGAAAGCCGACCCGCGTCGGATTCAAGATTCTGGCGGACGGCAAGAAGGTCCGCATCGCCAAGAGCTCGGGAGCTGAGATCGATGGCTGAGGTCGCTTACACGCCGCGCCTGCGCGCGGAATATGACGCGAAGATCCGGACGGAAATGACCGAGAAGTTCGGTTATGAGAACGTCATGCAGGTTCCGCGTCTGGACAAGGTCGTGCTGAACATGGGCGTTGGCGACTCCGTCAACGACCGTAAGAAGGCCGAGAACGCCGCCGCTGAATTGACGCTGATCGCCGGCCAGAAGGCGATCGTGACCTATTCGCGTATCGCGATCGCGACCTTCAAGCTGCGTGAGAACCAGCCGATCGGCTGCAAGGTCACGCTGCGCAAGGCCCGCATGTACGAGTTCATCGATCGCCTGGTGACGGTCGCGCTGCCGCGCGTCCGCGACTTCCGCGGCCTGAACCCGAAGAGCTTCGACGGCCGCGGCAACTACTCGCTCGGCCTCAAGGAACACATCATTTTCCCCGAGATCGACTTCGACAAGGTCACGGAAGCCCGCGGTATGGACATCACCGTCTGCACCACGGCCAAGACCGACGACGAGGCGAGGGCCTTGTTGACCGCTTTCAATTTCCCGTTCCGGCAGTGAGACGCTGACCTAAAGCCTCTCAAACGCGGATACCCAGGAGCCAAGCATGGCAAAGAAGAGTTCAGTCGAGAAGAACAACCGGCGCAAGCGGATGGCGAAGAACGCCGCCCCGAAGCGCGAGCGGTTGAAGGCGATCATCGCCGACAAGACGCTGCCGATGGAGGAGCGGTTCGCCGCCACCCTGAAGCTTGCGGAAATGCCGCGCAACTCGTCGGCGACCCGCATCCGTCTGCGTTGCGAGCTGTCGGGCCGTTCGCGCTCGAACTACCGCAAGACCAAACTGTCTCGCATCGCGATGCGAGACCTTGGCTCCAAGGGCATGGTCCCGGGCCTCGTGAAGTCCAGCTGGTAAGGAGGGTCGTTTAGATGTCTACGCACGATCCAATCAGCGATCTGATCACCCGTATCCGCAACGCGCAGATGCGCTCCAAGAGCAAGGTCTCGACGCCTGGCTCGAAGATGCGCGAGAACGTGCTCGAGGTCCTCAAGACCGAAGGCTACATCCGCGGTTACGCCACGCTCGAGCATTCCTCGGGCCGCAGCGAGATCGAGATCGAGCTGAAGTATTTCGACGGCGAGCCCGTCATCCGCGAGATCGAACGAGTCTCCAAGCCCGGGCGTCGTGTTTACGCCTCGGTGAAGGCTCTGCCGCGGGTCAACAACGGGCTCGGCATTTCGGTGTTGTCGACGCCGAAGGGGATCATGGCCGACCACAGCGCGCGCGAAGCGAATGTGGGCGGCGAAGTTCTCTTCACGGTGTTCTGAGAAGGATTGTTGATCCATGTCACGTGTTGGCAAAAGGCCTGTGGCGGTTCCGTCGGGTGTGACCGCGACCGTCGACGGGCAGACCGTCAAGATGAAGGGGCCCAAGGGCCAGCTTCAGTTCGTCGTCCATAACGACGTCGAGGTGAAGCTCGAGAACGGCCAGGTCAAGGTGAACCCGCGGGTCGAGACCAACCGCGCGCGGGCGCTGTACGGTACCGCTCGCGCCCAGGTCGCGAATCTGGTCGAAGGCGTCACCAAGGGCTTTGAGAAGAAGCTCGAAATCACCGGCGTCGGTTACCGCGCCGCGATGCAGGGCAAGAACCTGCAGCTCGCGCTCGGTTACAGCCACGACGTGGTCTACGCGATCCCGGAAGGGATCACGATCACCGTGCCGAAGCCGACTGAGATCACGGTGACCGGCAGCGACATCCAGCGTGTCGGCCAGGTCGCCGCCGAGATTCGCTCCTATCGTCCGCCGGAGCCCTACAAGGGCAAGGGCGTGAAGTATGTTGGCGAATTCATCTTCCGCAAGGAAGGCAAGAAGAAGTAACGGAGCCGGTCATGTCCAAAGCCAAGGTTACCAATGCCCGGCGCAAGCGGAGTGTGCGGCTGAAGCTGCGCCGCTCCGGTGGCGGTCGTCCGCGTCTGTCGGTGTTTCGCTCGTCCAAGCACATCTACGCCCAGGTCATCGACGACCTGAAGGGCGAGACGCTGGCCTCTGCCTCGTCGCTCGAGAAGTCGATGCGCGACGGCGGCAAGACCGGCGCCGACATCGATGCGGCGAAGGCGGTCGGCAAGCTGCTGGCCGAGCGCGCCGCCGAGAAGGGCGTCAAGGAAGTCGTGTTCGATCGCGGCAGCTACCTCTACCACGGGCGCGTCAAGGCACTGGCCGACGCTGCGCGTGAGAGCGGGCTGAGCTTCTAACAGAATTTGAGGATTGAGGCGCAAGCCTCTGAAGGATTGGAAAAATGGCAGAACGCGAACAACGTGGTGGACGCGATCAACGCGGCGGCGGCGGACGTGAACGCCGGGAGGAGCGCGACAGCGAGTTCGTCGACAAGCTCGTCCACATCAATCGCGTGGCAAAGGTCGTCAAGGGCGGCAAGCGCTTCGGTTTCGCAGCGCTGGTCGTGATCGGCGACCAGAAGGGCCGCGCCGGCTTCGGTCACGGCAAGGCGCGCGAAGTGCCTGAGGCGATCCGCAAGGCGACTGAATCCGCCAAGCGCAACCTGACCCGCGTGTCGCTGCGCGAGGGCCGTACGCTGCATCACGACATCGCCGGCCGTCATGGCGCGGGCCGTGTCTACCTGCGTGCTGCTCCGGCCGGTACCGGCATCATCGCCGGCGGCCCGATGCGCGCCGTGTTCGAGACGCTCGGCGTCCAGGACGTAGTCGCGAAGTCGATCGGCTCGTCGAACCCCTACAACATGGTTCGCGCAACCTTCGACGCGCTGAAGCATCAGGATTCGCCGCGTTCGGTCGCAGCCCGCCGCAATATCAAGGTGTCCACCCTCCAGTCCCGCCGTATCGGCGGTGACGCCGAGGCGGCTGCCGACTAACGGAAGCTTTTCGGAGTAGACTCCCATGGCCAAGGCAGCAAAGACGATCAAGCTCGAGCAGACCGGCAGCGCGATCCGCCGCCATCACTCGCAGCGTTCGACGCTGATCGGACTCAAGCTCAACAAGATCGGCCGCACCAGCGAACTGCCGGACACCCCGGCGGTTCGTGGCATGATCGAGAAGGTTCACCATCTCGTTCGCATCGTCGACGAGAAGTAAGCAAAGGCGCAGGATCCCGAAAAGCGGGCACCCGTTTTCGGTGAAGATCATGCGCAAGAAACAAGGAGCAGGGCGATGAAGCTCAGCGATATCGCCGACAACGCCGGCTCGCGCAAGAAGCGTATGCGCGTCGGCCGTGGCATTGGTTCGGGCAAGGGCAAGCAGTCCGGCCGCGGCGGCAAGGGCCAGACCGCGCGTTCGGGTGTGCGCATCAAGGGTTTCGAAGGCGGCCAGATGCCGATGCATCGCCGTCTGCCGAAGCGCGGCTTCAACAACATCTTCCGCGTCGAGTTCGCCGAGATCAATCTCGACCGGCTCCAGGAAGCGGTCGATGCCAAGAAGATCGATGCCGGCAGCGTCGTGAACGTCGAGGCCCTGGTGAAGGGCGGCGTGCTGCGCCGCGCCAAGGCCGGCGTGCGGCTGCTCGGCCGCGGCGAGCTCAAGTCGAAGCTCAACATCGAAGTGCACGGCGCCACGAAGACCGCGATCGCCGCGGTCGAGAAGGCGGGCGGCTCGGTGAAGATCCTCGCCCCTGCCAAGGAAGAAGGCGAGGCGGCGTAACAACTGCGTCATTGGCCCGCGGCTCGCGGGCCTTTACGCGTGTGGGACGTGGACTTATCGAAGCCGAGCCCCAGATAATGTCCGGCGTCCGCTAGAGTAGCCCGGCCGCGGGCATGACGGCGCAATAGGCGGCGGGAGAAAGTCCAAGATGGCCTCTGCAGCGGAACAACTGGCAGCCAATCTCAATTTCGGTGCGTTTGCCAAGGCTGACGAACTGAAGAAGCGCATCTGGTTCACCCTGGGTGCGCTGCTCGTTTATCGGCTCGGGACCTACATCCCGCTGCCCGGCATCGATCCCAACATCTGGGAACAGGTGTTCCGGTCCCAGGCGGGCGGCATCCTCGGCATGTTCAACATGTTCGCCGGCGGCGGTATCCACCGCATGGCGATCTTCGCGCTGAACATCATGCCGTATATCTCGGCCTCGATCATCATCCAGCTCCTCACCACCGTCTCGCCGCAGCTCGAGGCGCTGAAGAAGGAAGGTGAGTCCGGCCGCAAGCTGTTGAACCAGTACACCCGCTATCTCACCGTGATCCTGGCCGCGTTCCAGTCCTACGGCATCGCGGTGGGCCTCGAAGGCGCCGGCAATGTCGTCAGCGACCCCGGCATGTTCTTCCGTCTGTCCACGGCTATCACGCTGACCGGCGGCACCATGTTCCTGATGTGGCTGGGTGAGCAGATCACCTCGCGCGGCATCGGCAACGGCATCTCGCTGATCATTCTCGCCGGCATCGTCGCCGAGCTGCCCGCGGCGCTCGCCAACATGCTCGAGCTCGGCCGTCAGGGCGCGATGTCGACCGGCCTGATTCTGGTCGTCATCATCATGGCGGTCGCCGTGATCGCGTTCATCGTGTTCATGGAGCGCGCGCAGCGCCGGCTGCTGATCCAGTATCCGAAGCGCCAGGTCGGCAACAAGATGTTCGAGGGCCAGTCCTCGCATCTGCCGCTCAAGCTCAATACCTCGGGCGTGATCCCGCCGATCTTCGCGTCCTCGCTGCTGCTGCTGCCGACTACGGTTGCCAACTTCAACGCCGGCAGCGGGCCGGAATGGTTCCAGTGGATCACCACCCAGCTCGGCCACGGCCGCCCGCTGTTCCTGATCATGTATCTCGCGCTGATCGTGTTCTTCGCGTTCTTCTATACCGCGATCGTGTTCAACCCGACCGAGACCGCGGACAATCTGAAGAAGCATGGCGGCTTCATTCCGGGCATCCGCCCGGGCGAGCGCACCGCGGAATATATCGACTACGTGCTGTCGCGCATCACCGTGCTCGGCGCTGTTTATCTGGCGATCGTCTGCTTGATCCCGGAAATCCTGATCTCCTACGCCTCGGTGCCGTTCTACTTCGGCGGCACCTCGCTGCTGATCGTCGTCAGCGTCACCATGGACACGGTGGCGCAGGTGCAGGGCTATCTGCTGGCGCATCAGTATGAGGGCTTGATCCGGAAGTCGAAGTTGCGCGGCCGCCGCCGCTAAGCGCGGCGGTCCCCGAGGGCGGCGCGACAGCGCCGCCGATTCGCCGCGCGAGCAACGCGCGGCGCCCGCCGAGGCGACCAGTCAGCCATTCCAAGACATCGGCAGAGCTGCTCTCCCTGCGACGCAATCACTGATTTCAAAGGCCTTCTTGGCGTCCTGGTATTTGCTCCCCTATGATATGGGTAGCGGTGCGACGCCGATTATGATTTGCACTGTCATTGGACTTCAAACACAGGTGCGCGACGTATCGCTCACCAATCGGGGGGCGTACGCCGATGAGAATTATACTTCTGGGACCGCCGGGGTCGGGCAAGGGGACCCAGGCGCAACTGCTGGTGCAGCGCTATGGCATCGTCCAGCTCTCGACCGGCGAGATGCTGCGCGCGGCCGTTGCGGCGGGAACGCCGGTCGGGCTGAAGGCCAAGGAGATCATGGCCAGCGGCGGCCTCGTGCCCGACGAGATCGTGGTGGGAATCATCTCCGACCGCATCGACCAGCCGGACGCCAAGAACGGTTTCATCCTCGACGGCTTCCCGCGCACCGTGCCGCAGGCCGAGGCGCTGGATGAGCTGCTCAAGCACAAGCATCTCAAGCTCGACGCCGTGGTCGAGCTCCGCGTCAACGAGAGCGCACTCCTGAGCCGCGTCGAGACCCGCGTCGCCCAGATGCGGGAGCGCGGGGAGGAGGTCCGGGTCGACGACACCCCGGAGGTCCTGACCAAGCGACTCGCTAGCTACCGCAGCCAGACGGAACCGCTGATTCACTACTATTCCGAGCGGCGGAAGCTCTCGACCATCGACGGCATGATGGCCATTGATGAGGTCACCCGCGCCATTCATCGCCAGCTCCTGGCCCTCGGGGCGGTCGAACCCAAGACGCATGGCAAGGCCCAAGCGCGCAGCGCGGCCAAGTCGGGGCCCGCCAAGAAGGGTACCAAGAAGGCCAAGGTAGCCAAAAAGCCGGCGAAAACGGCCAAAAAGGCTGCTAAATCCGCTAAAAAGGCCGCCAAGAAGGCGGCCAAGAAAACGGCCAAGAAAACGGTCAAAAAGGCAGCCAAAACGACCGCCAAGAAGGCTGTCAAAAAAGGTGCCAAAAAGGCCGCAAAAAAGGTCACGAAAAAGCGAGCTAAGCGTTAGCAGCGGTTGACGAAAGCCCCCTGAATCCCCTAATAAGCCCCGCATCCAAGTCGGATAGTTTCAAACGATGCCGGGCCCCAGGAAGACCAGGGGTGGGCGTCGTGTTCGCGTTTGTGAACACCTGCCCGAGAAACCAAGCACTTAAAGCCTGATTCCTGACGAGGGATCGGCAACAGGAGAGAAGGCCGTGGCCCGTATTGCCGGCGTGAACATTCCGACCAACAAGCGCGTGCTGATCGCGCTCCAGTACATCCATGGCATCGGCCAGAAGATCGCTGGTGAGATCCTGGAGAAGGTGAAGATCCCCGAGGATCGTCGCGTCAACCAGCTCAGCGATGCCGAAGTGCTCCAGATCCGCGAAGTGATCGACCGCGACTATCTCGTCGAGGGCGACCTGCGTCGTGAGGTCGGCATCAACATCAAGCGTCTGATGGACCTCGGCTGCTATCGCGGCCTGCGTCATCGTCGCGGCCTGCCGGTGCGCGGTCAGCGTACCCACACCAATGCGCGTACGCGCAAGGGTCCGGCCAAGGCCATCGCCGGCAAGAAGAAGTAAGTTTTCGAATCCAATCGCGGCGTGTGGCGAACAGGGGACATCCCGTTCGCCACGCGCCTTTTGTTCCACAGGTGTAGCCGCTGGCATTACGGCGGCGTTTGAGATCTTCAGGAAAGGTACTCTATGGGCAAGGAAGCCACCCGCGTTCGCCGTCGTGAGCGCAAGAACATCGCCTCCGGCGTCGCGCACGTGAACTCGTCGTTCAACAACACGACCATCACCATCACCGACGCGCAGGGCAACACGATTGCCTGGTCCTCCGCCGGCACGATGGGCTTCAAGGGTTCGCGCAAGTCGACGCCGTACGCCGCGCAGGTTGCCGCCGAGGACGTGTCGAAGAAGGCGCAGGAGCACGGCATGCGCACGCTCGAAGTCGAAGTCGCCGGTCCCGGTTCGGGTCGCGAGTCGGCGCTCCGTGCGCTTCAGGCCGCGGGCTTCACCGTCACCTCGATCCGCGACGTGACCACGATCCCGCACAACGGTTGCCGTCCCCGCAAGCGTCGGCGCGTTTGATACCAAGTTGCGGGCGCATTGGTCGCCCGCAATGACTTTTTGCAAAGCCGCGCGAATGATCCGCGGCCTTTCTCCAACGCCAGTGTCTGCACTAGCAGTTTGACTGGCCTGTATGGGTGAAACAGTGACGATCCAGAAAAATTGGCAAGAACTGATTCGGCCGAACAAGCTCCAGATCCAGCCCGGCAGCGATTCGAACCGTTTCGCGACCATCGTCGCCGAGCCGCTCGAGCGCGGCTTCGGCCAGACGCTCGGCAACGCGCTGCGCCGTATCCTGCTCTCCTCGCTCCAGGGCGCGGCGGTGCAGTCGGTGCACATCGACGGCGTGCTGCACGAGTTCTCCTCGATCGCGGGCGTCCGTGAAGACGTCACCGACATCGTGCTCAACATCAAGGACATCTCGATCAAGATGCAGGGCGAAGGCCCCAAGCGCATGGTCGTGAAGAAGCAGGGCCCGGGCGTCGTCACCGCCGGCGACATCCAGACCGTGGGCGACGTGGTCGTGCTCAACCCGGACCTCCAGATCTGCACGCTCGACGAGGGCGCCGAGATCCGCATGGAGTTCACGGTCGCCACCGGCAAGGGCTACGTGCCCGCCGAGCGCAACCGTCCCGAGGACGCGCCGATCGGACTGATCCCGGTCGACAGCCTGTACTCGCCGGTCCGCAAGGTCTCCTACAAGGTCGAGAACACCCGTGAGGGCCAGATCCTCGACTACGACAAGCTGACCATGACGATCGAGACCAACGGCGCGCTGACGCCGGATGACTCGGTGGCTTATGCCGCCCGCATCCTGCAGGATCAGCTCAACGTGTTCGTCAACTTCGAAGAGCCGCGCAAGGAAGTCGCCCAGGAGATCATCCCGGACCTCGCCTTCAACCCGGCCTTCCTCAAGAAGGTGGACGAGCTCGAGCTGTCGGTGCGTTCGGCCAACTGCTTGAAGAACGACAACATCGTCTACATCGGCGACCTCGTGCAGAAGAGCGAAGCGGAAATGCTCCGCACCCCGAACTTCGGCCGCAAGTCGCTGAACGAGATCAAGGAAGTGCTGGCCCAGATGGGTCTGCATCTCGGCATGGAAGTGCCGGGCTGGCCGCCGGAGAACATCGACGAGCTCGCCAAGCGCTTCGAGGATCACTACTGAGCGCAGCATGATCCCGGAAAAGTGCGAAGCGGTTTTCCGATAAGGATCATGCTCAAACAAGAAAGCGAAAGCGAAAGCGCAACGCGCTTTCGCGGGCGAACGCAGGCAGCCCACCTGAGCAACATGTCCGACGAACCGTCGCGGCAGTTTCAAACTAAGGAATAGTTACATGCGTCACGGCAAGGTTCATCGGAAGCTCAACCGCACTGCTGAGCATCGCCGCGCGATGTTCGCCAATATGTGCGCCGCGCTGATCAAGCACGAGCAGATCGTCACCACGCTGCCCAAGGCCAAGGAGCTCCGTCCGATCGTCGAGAAGCTCGTTACCCTCGGCAAGAAGGGCGGCCTGTCCATGCGTCGCCAGGCGATCTCCGAGATGCGCGACAAGGATCAGGTCAAGAAGCTGTTCGACGTGCTGGCGCCCCGCTACAAGGACCGTCAGGGCGGCTACACCCGCATCATCAAGGCCGGCTTCCGCTACGGCGACAACGCCGCGATGGCCGTGATCGAGTTCGTCGACCGCGACGTCGATGCCAAGGGCCAGGACTCCGGTCCGGTGCAGGAGAAGGAAGCCGAGGCGGCGTAAGCCGGCCGGTACCTCAAGTTTTCAGAAAGCGGCGCCCCTGGGCGCCGCTTTTTTGTATGGCGCGGCGATATCTCATGCCGCGCATCGTCTGGTGAACGCGATTCCGGCCGGGGGGCTGTCGATGAGGATTGTGCTTGGGATCGCGCTGGCGCTGTTGATGTCGCCGGCCTCTGGCGAGACGCTGGTCGAACGCGGTGCCTATCTCGTCAACAGCGTGATGGTCTGCCACAACTGCCACACGCCGCGCGGACCGCAAGGGCTCGATCTTTCGCGCGCGCTCGCGGGCGGCAGCCAGGTCTTCGATGAGCCCGCCTTCAAGGTCACCGGCTCCAACATCACGCCAGACAAGGACACCGGCATCGGCAACTGGAGCGATGCCGAGCTGAAGCGGTTTCTGGTCAGCGGTAACAGGCCGAACGGGACCAAGGTCGCGCCGATCATGCCGACCGCGTTCTACACGGTGCTCACGGCCCGGGATCTCGATGCGCTTACCGCTTACCTGCGCTCAGTCCCCGCAGTGCGCCACGAAACCCCTGCGCCGGAATACAGGATCGCGCTGAAACTGGAAGCGCCGACCTATGCCGGCAAGCGGGCGACCGAGGCCGATCTCTCCGACAAGCTCGCGCGCGGCCGCTATCTCCTGACCATCGCCCATTGCCTGGAATGCCACACGCCGGAGGGCCCGTCCGCCGTGCATGATTTCGCGGGTGCGAGCGGCAAGGGTGGCCGCACGTTCAAGGGGCCGTGGGGCGAATCCATCTCCCCCAATATCACCGCGGATCCCGCGGCCGGCCTGGGCGGCTGGAGCGACGACGAAATCAAACGTGCGATTACGCAAGGCATCGCGCGCGACGGCCACAAGCTCAAGCCGCCGATGGCCTATGCTGCCTACGCCAGCATGACGGCCCAGGATCTCGATGCCATCGTCGCGTTTCTCAGGACGCTACCGCCGCGGCAATAGTGCCGTTGGGTGGGCAAGGGTGCGCTCTTCGCGCGCCGTGCCCACCATTTCGCTTTCAACTCGTGGCGAAAAGGTGGGCACGCTTCCGCCTTCGTTCTTCGAGCTGCGGCGGACAAATCGCTTTGTCCCACCCTACGATTTCGCAGTTGTGGCGATTGAAGCGGCGTGCGCTGGACACGATATCCGCTTCAGCAACAATGGAGATGATTCATGAAGATCGACCTTTCCGGAAAGACCGCCCTCGTGACCGGCTCCACCGCCGGCATCGGCCACGCCATCGCAAAAGGTCTCGCCGCGTCCGGCGCGAGCGTGGTCATCAACGGTCGCGGCCAGGACAAGGTCGATGCCGCCGTGCGCAAGCTGGAAGGGGCGGGCCTTAAGGTCCGCGGCATCGCCGCCGACGTCTCGACCGCTTCGGGCTGCAAGGCGCTTGTGGCGGCGCTGCCGGAGGTCGACATCCTCATCAACAACGCCGGCATCTTCGAGCCAAAAGACTTCTTCGAGATCCCTGACGAGGACTGGAGCCGCTTCTTCGAGGTCAACGTCATGAGCGGCGTGCGGCTGTCGCGCGCCTATATGAAGGGCATGCTCAAGCGCAACTGGGGCCGCATCGTCTTCATCTCATCGGAGTCCGGGCTCAACATTCCCGTCGAGATGATCCACTACGGCATGAGCAAGACAGCCCAGCTCTCGGTCGCCCGCGGTCTCGCGCAGCTCACCCGCGGCACCGGCGTCACCGTCAATTCCGTGCTACCGGGTCCGACCATGTCGGAGGGCGTCGAGACCTTCGTGAAGGATCTCGCCAAGCAGAATGGCCAGTCGGTCGATGAGGCCGCGGCCAATTTCGTCAAGCAGCACCGCCCGAGCTCGCTGATCCAGCGCTTCGCCAGCGTCGACGAAATCGCCAACATGGTGGTCTATGTCGCGTCGAAGGAAGCGTCCGCGACCAACGGTGCGGCGCTGCGCGCGGAAGGTGGTATCGTTAACACGATCGCCTGAGACTGCGCGAAGGCGTGGCACCGCAAGCGTGGCACCGTAGGGTGGGCAAAGCGACTTGTCCGCCATAGCTCGAAGAGCGAAGGCGGAAGCGTGCCCACCACTTTTGTCACACCCGTTGCGAGATGGTGGGCACGGCGCGAGCGCGCCTTTGCCCACCCTACGCAGCTACGCCCCAACGTTGTGACTGCTACCACCCCTCGAGCACGATCTTGCCGCGCGACTTGCCGCTTTCGAGCAGCGCATGCGCGCGCTTGAGGTTGGCCGCGTTGATCGTGCCAAAAGTCTGGTCGAGCGTGGTGCGCAGCACGCCCTTGTCGATGAGGTCGGAGACGTCGTTGAGCAGATGATGCTGCGCGATCATGTCGGGCGTCCCAAACGAGGAGCGCGTGAACATCGATTCCCAATGTACCGAGATCGCCTTGCCCTTGAATGTGCTCATGGCGAACTCCGAGGGATCGTCGATCAGGCCGAACTTGCCCTGCGGCGCCATGAACTCGGCAATCGCCTTGTAGTGCTGGTCGGTGAAGGTGAGGCTCGCCACCAACGCGACCGGCGGGAGCTTCAGCTTCTCGATCTGCTCCTTCATCGGCTTGCCATGGTCGATCGCCGCATGCGCGCCGAGATCGAGGCACCATTTTTGCGATTCCGGCCGCGTCGCGGTCGCGAGCACCGTGAGGCCCGTGAGGCGGCGCGCAAGCTGGATCAGGATCGAGCCAACGCCGCCGGCGCCACCCGTGATCAGCAGCGTGCGCGGATCGACGCTCTTGCCCGGCACCGCGCCGAGCCGGTCGAACAGCAGTTCCCAGGCGGTGATGGAGGTGAGGGGAAGGGCTGCGGCCTGCGCGAACGACAGGCTCTTCGGCTTGTTGCCGACGATGCGCTCGTCGACCAGGTGGAATTCGGAATTGGTGCCCTGGCGCAGGATCGAGCCGGCGTAAAACACCTCGTCGCCCGGCTTGAACAGCGTGACGTCGGAACCCACGGCATCGACAACGCCGGCTGCGTCATAGCCCAGGATCTTCGTCTCGCCCTCGGGCGGGGTGGCACGCTTGCGTACCTTGTAATCGACCGGGTTGGCCGAGATTGCCTTCACGGCGACGCGGATATCGCGCCCCTTGGGCTCGGGCTTTGCGGTCTCGAAATCGATCAGCGCGTCCTGATCCTCGATCGGAAGCGATTTTTTGTAGCCGACGGCCTTCATGGCTTGTCTCCATCAAATGGCGCGTAGCTTGTGATGTGCGCCTGGCCCGCTAACTGTCCCGCTAGCCCCGATTTGGCAAGTACTGTAAATTCGGGGATATAGTCCCTGTTTGGATACTATTGGGAAAACACGCATGAAGCGGCGAGATTTTACCCGGCGTCCCGGCTGCTCGGTCGAGGCGACGCTGGACCTGATCGACGGCAAGTGGAAGGGCGTGATCCTCTACCACCTCCAGGACGGCACCCAGCGCTTCGGCGAACTGCGCCGCCGGATGCCCGGCATCACCCAGCGCATGCTGACAAAGCAGCTTCGCGCGCTGGAGGAGGACAAGCTCGTCATCCGCAAGGTCTACGCCGAGGTGCCGCCGCGCGTGGAGTATTGCCTCTCCGAGCTTGGCGAGAGCCTGCGGCCGGTGATCGACATCCTGAAGGCCTGGGGCGAGAGCCATCAGCAACGGCTGTCCTGCGCGCCGCCGCCCGAAGCGGAGCCGGTCAAGAAGCCGAAGCGCGCAGCGTAACTCTCCGGGAGCGGACTGTGCCGCTCCCGGAAGAGATAGCATCAGAACGCAAACTGCGTGCGCAACGCGACCGCATCGAACTTCGAGCCGACATCGGCTGTCGAGACCGGCGAGGCCTGCTTCGATACCGTGCCATGCAGGTAGTCGAGCATGAAGCGCACATTGCCGTTGACGTACCAGTTGAGCGCCAGCGTGTAGACGGTTTGCCGCCCGCCGGCGATGCCGGCGGCGGTCGCCAACTGATCGTTCAGATCTATGGTCGAGTAGCGACCGGCGATCTCCCAGGCACCCCAGCCGCCGCCGTTGATCGAGAACGGATTGTTCGGCTTGACGCCGCCATAGGCCGCGTTGCTCGGATTGTACTTGCGCGATTCACCGGTCAGGACATAGGCCGCCTGTGCGTAGCCGCCCTGGAATTTGAGGCTCGACGTACCGATGGGCGCCACCGCGGTGTTCGCACCGCGATCGATGTTGAACCAGTAGTATTCGCCCTGGACCCAGAGCGGTCCATAGGTGGCCGCGGCTTCCACGCCATAGACCTGCGCGCCCGACACATTTGCAATCGCACCGGTCGAGATCAGCGTCGTGGGATCGATGCGCAGCTCGGGACGATCGCTGAGCGTGAGCGTTTGCGTGTTCGCGAGCAGATTGCGCGGCGGCTGGATCAGCCATTCCGCGTCGGCGCCGAGATGCACGGAGTAGTCGTTGCCGCTCACGACCTGACCCGCAACGCGGGCGGTCGCGCCGTATTGCTCGCTGGTCCCGGGAGGTGACACGCTCGAGGCCGAGTGAATGGCACCCGAGGTCGGGCCGGTCACGTAAGCGCCGGCCCAGAACACGTCATTGTACCAGCGGGCACCGGCGGCGGAACGGAAGTCGCCGGCGGCGATATTTTGCGCGATGATGCCGACCGAGGCGCGTTCCATGAAGGCAATGTCGTTGGAACTCGTGGATTCATCCAGGGTCCAGGCAAGGTCCATGATGCCGGCTTCGATTGCCATCTTGCCGCCGAACGGCTTCAGCCCCGTGTAGCTCACCCAAGCATTCTCGATGCCGGAGGTGCCTCCGCCCGGCAGGAAGCCGACAGGGGTCGCGCCGGCGGCGCCCGTGCCGCCAAATCCGTCGGACGAGCCTCCGAAATCGTAGATCAGCGCGAAATTCCAGTCTTCGAGGAATTTGCCGACGACACCGATGCGCGCGCGACGCACGTTTTCGCCGCTGTCCAGCTTTTGCGGCACAGTTGCCGCCGTGTTGGGACGATAGTCATAGCCGCCCATATCGTAGTGCACGCGACCGGTGATCGCGACGCAGTTCGCCCCGTCGGCGGTGCAGATGGTCGGCCGGTTGTTCGGCATCGTCACGACGGCGCCGGACGCGGGCGCCGGTCCCTTGAGCGGGATCGCCGCGCTGGCATTGGCCACGACCGCCTTCGCCTCCGAGCGCGCTTCGGCCTTGGCCTCTGCCTTTGCTTCGACTTTGGCCTTCGCCGTGGCCGCCGTGTTGGCGGCGGTCTGGCTCTGGAGCTTGTCGAGCTTCTGCTCCAGCATCTTCAATTGCTGCTTCAGCAGTGCGATCTCCTGATCGCTGCTGCTTGCCGTTTGGGCCTGGGCCTGCGAGGCCGCCAGCGCACCGGCGAGACCAATCGCGGTGGCTGCAAGTCTTGTCCTGCTCACATCATGACTCCATCGTTTGACGAACTTCCCCAAGTCGCAACGGGAGAGCCTAGGTATGAACGATGACTGCCCCGCGACGCTGCGCCCGGTTGCGCGGTTCCCACTGATGCCAATTCGCCGCAACCGAATCCGCTCGACACCACAATGGTGGATGACGCGCATCATGCCAATCCACCGCCCAGGTAAATTGTCATTTCGCATGCGGGACTTGCAAGGCGGACACACCGGAAAGGCGGCTGAATAATGCCCCCTGGCGCCCTTCTATTGGCGGGCGAACGCGCCTATATTCCGGCGTCTTTTCCGAGAGGTAGGAATGTTTCGATCGACCCGGACCGCCGTCATCACGGCATTGTGCATAGCGTTTTCAGCCCACCTCAATCCGGCCGCCGCGCAGGACCGTCGTGTCCCGTCCTCGCCCGCCGAGCTGCGGCTGTCCTATGCGCCGATCGTGCAGCGGGTGCAGCCGGCCGTCGTCAACGTCTACGCCGCCAAGGTGGTGCAGAACCGCAATCCGCTGCTGGACGACCCGATCTTCCGCCGCTTCTTCGGCGTACCGGGCCAGCAGCCCGAGCAGATGCAGCGCTCGCTCGGCTCCGGTGTCATCGTCGATGCCTCCGGCCTCGTCGTCACCAACGTCCACGTCATCGAGGGCGCGGACCAGGTGAAAGTATCGCTGTCGGACAAGCGGGAGTTCGAGGCCGAGATCCTGCTGAAGGATCCGCGCACCGATCTCGCCGTGCTGCGCCTGAAGGACACCAAGGAGAAGTTTCCGACCCTCGACTTCACCAATTCCGACGAACTGCTGGTTGGCGACGTCGTGCTCGCGATCGGCAATCCCTTCGGCGTCGGCCAGACCGTGACCCACGGCATCATCTCGGCGCTCGCGCGCACCCAGGTCGGCATCACTGACTACCAGTTCTTCATCCAGACCGATGCGGCCATCAATCCCGGCAATTCCGGCGGCGCGCTGGTCGATATGAGCGGAAAGCTCGCCGGCATCAATACCGCGATCTATTCGCGGTCCGGCGGCTCGCAAGGCATCGGCTTTGCGATTCCCGCCAACATGGTGCGCGTCGTCGTCGCCTCCGCCAAGAGCGGCGGCAAGGCGGTGAAGCGGCCGTGGCTCGGCGCGAAATTGCAGGCGGTGACGCCCGAGATCGCCGAGAGCCTCGGTCTGCGTTCGCCGACCGGCGCGCTGGTCGCAAGCGTGGTCTCGACCGGCCCCGCGGCCAAGGCCGGCCTGAAATCCTCCGATCTCATCACCGGGATCGACGGCCAGACGGTGGATGATCCCAACGCCTTCGACTACCGCTTCGCCACGCGTCCGCTCGGCGGCACGGCGCAGATCGACGTGCAGCGCGGCGGTAAGCCACTCAAGGTCACGATCTCGCTCGAGACCGCACCCGACTCCGGCCGCAACGAACTCGTCGTCACCGCGCGCTCGCCGTTCCAGGGCGCGAAGGTCTCGTCCATCACGCCGGCGGTTGCCGACGAGCTGCATCTGGACGCCGACACCGAAGGCGTCGTGATCACCGATCTCGGCGGCGACAGCGCGGCTGCGAGTGTCGGCTTCCAGAAGGGCGACATCATCCTCGCCGTCAACAACCAGAAGATCGGCAGGACCGCCGACCTCGAAAAGGCGGCGGGCGAACGGCCGCGGATCTGGCGCATCACGCTGGTGCGCGGTGGCCAGCAGATCAACGTCACGCTGGGCGGATGAGCCCGAAGCGACCACAGGAGACGCCAACTCTCTTTGCCGCGGCGGGGCTCGACCACGAGGCTCCGCATCCGCTGCCGGACCGGCTGCGCCCGCGCGCGCTGTCGGAGGTCGTAGGCCAGGACCATATCCTCGGTCCCGATGGTGCGCTGACGCGCATGCTGGAGACGCGCACGCTCGGATCGCTGGTGTTCTGGGGCCCGCCCGGCACCGGCAAGACCACGGTGGCGCGGCTGCTGGCCGATGCGACCGATCTGCATTTCGAGCAGATCTCCGCGGTGTTCTCCGGCGTCGCCGATCTGAAGAAGGCGTTTGACGCCGCACGCGCCCGCCGCGAGATGGGCAAGGGCACGCTGCTGTTCGTCGACGAGGTGCATCGCTTCAATCGCGCCCAGCAGGATTCGTTTCTGCCGGTGATGGAGGACGGCACCGTCGTGATGGTCGGTGCCACCACCGAAAACCCGTCCTTCGAGCTCAACGCGGCGTTGCTCTCGCGTGCGCGCGTGCTGGTGTTTCGCTCGCTCGATGCCGCCGCGATCGAAAAACTGTTCGCGCATGCCGAGGAGGTCGAGGGCCGCAAGCTGCCGCTCGATGACGAGGCGCGCGCCGTGCTGGTGCGCATGGCCGACGGCGACGGCCGGGCATCGCTGACGCTTGTCGAGGAGGTCTGGCGTTCGGCGCGGGCGGACGAGATTTTCAACGCGGCGCAGTTGCAGGAGATCCTGCAGCGCCGCGCGCCGATCTACGACAAGTCGGCCGACGGTCACTACAACCTGATCTCGGCGCTGCATAAGTCGGTGCGGGGCTCCGACCCCGACGCCGCGCTGTATTACCTCGCGCGCATGCTCGATGCCGGCGAGGACCCGCTGTTCCTGGCCCGCCGCGTCGTACGCATGGCGGTCGAGGACATCGGCCTTGCCGATCCGCAGGCGCTCGTCATTGCCAACGCGGCCAAGGACGCCTTCGACTTCCTCGGCCATCCCGAGGGCGAGCTCGCGATCGCGCAAGCTGTCGTCTATCTCGCCACCGCGCCGAAATCGAATGCCGTCTACACGGCTTTCAAGGCCGCGATGCAGGTCGCAAAACAGGCCGGCTCGCTGCTACCGCCAAAGCACATCCTCAATTCCCCGACCAAGCTGATGAAGTCCGAAGGCTACGGCGCGGCCTACGAATACGACCACGACGCTCCCGACGCCTTCTCCGGCCAGGACTACTTTCCGGAAGCCCTGGGCCGCCAGACCTTCTACGACCCGCCCGAGCGCGGTTTTGAGCGCGAGATCCGCAAGCGGCTGGATTACTGGGCCAAGCTGCGGAAGGAGCGGGGCGGCTCGCGCTAGAAGCGGCCATTTCGCCGTGACGGGAGCCGGCTTTTAGGGTACGCAGGCAACCATGAGCCGCCGCATCAAAAGAATGAACCCAAAGCCCCGCTCGCGTGACGAGCGCGACGATTCGCGTCCGTTCAAGGCGCGTACCGCGAAGAAGGCGGGGCCACGGCCGGGTGGCAAGCCGGGTGCGAAGCCGCCGCGCTTTGCGGCGGAGCGTGCCGAGCGGCGCACGCCCAAAGCCGCTGCGCCCGAAGCGCCTGCGCCGGCAAAGCCCGTCGAGGCGCTGCTGCCGACGAAGGTGCAGACCGTCAAGGTGACGGCTGATGAAAACAACATGCGCGTCGATCGTTTCCTGGAAGCGCGCTTTCCCGGCCTGTCGTTCTCCCACATCCAGCGCGTCGTCCGCAAAGGCGAGCTGCGCGTGGACGGCAAGCGTGTCGACAGCAAGGATCGGCTGGAGGAGGGCCAGAGCGTCCGCATCCCGCCGTTGAAGCTCGACACGCCAAAGGCCGTCGGCGAGCTGTCCGAAGGTGCCCAAAAGACGCTTCAGGCGCTCAAAGAGATGACGATCTACGAGGACGACGACGTCCTCGTCCTGAACAAGCCTCTCGGCCTCGCCGTACAGGGTGGCTCGGGCATGACACGGCACATCGACCAGATGCTGGAGGTGATGCGCGATTCCAAGGGTCAGAAGCCGCGCCTCGTGCACCGCATCGACCGGGAGACCTCGGGTTGTCTCCTGATCGCCAAGACGCGATTTGCCGCCTCGCATCTGACCGGCGCCTTTCGCTCGCGGTCCGCGCGAAAGACCTATTGGGCGCTGGTGCCGGGTCTGCCGAAGCCGAAGCAGGGCCGCATCTCGACCTTCCTCGCGAAGGAAGAGAGCGAGGACGACACCATCATGCGCATCGCCCAGCATGGCGACGAAGGTGCCAGCCACGCGGTGACGTATTATGCGGTGGTAGAGACCGCCGGCAACAAGCTGACCTGGGTGTCGCTCAAGCCCGTGACCGGCCGCACCCATCAGCTGCGCGCCCACATGGAGCATATCGGCCACCCCATCGTCGGCGATCCCAAATATTTCAACATCGAGAACTGGCAGTTGCCGGGCGGCCTGCAGAACCGGCTGCATCTGCTCGCGCGCCGCATCGTGATTCCGCATCCCCGCGGCGGCGTGATCGACGCCACCGCGCCATTGCCGCCGCACATGCTGCAGTCCTGGAATCTGCTCGGGCTCGATGCGAGCCGGTTTGATCCGATCGAGAACGCGCCGGAAGAGTAGGGATTGGGGCCTCGCTACCAGCCCCGTCATTGCGAGGAGCGAAGCGACGAAGCAATCCAGAATGCTTCTGCGGATACAGTCTGGATTGCTTCGCTGCGCTCGTAATGACGGTGTTGAGGCAGTGGCGACTGGCCCCCTCACTTCCGAAACTGCTCCAGAAACATCCGCAGACTATCATGCGGGCTCTCGACATCCGTGATCAGCCAGCCTTCGGGGCCGTTGACCAGGACGAAGTTCAGCGTGACCATCCGCCCGCGATTGTCGAAATTCGCCGCGACATAGGTCTTGTCGTATTGCCTGCGAACGACCGCGATCGCGACCGGGCCGAGCTTCCAGCTCGGGCTCTGCACCAGGAAGTCGTAGGGCTCGACCCTCGGCGCGCTCCAGGCCTTGCGCAGGCTGGGGTCGAAGAATTGCCGGGCGGAGGCGGCATCGCGCGGCAGGCCTTTTGACAGTTCCGGCGCGCCATCGCCGTAATGCGCGTAGACATTGCGGACCAGCGATTCCGGGGTGCGGAAACCGGCGTCCGCCGCGGCCAGCCAGAGCCCGGCGAGCAGGGCCACAATGCCCGCAAGTTCCCTCATGCCTTGCCGCTCGCTTTATCAGCCGCCGGTCTTGGCTTACAAGCCTAGCATTCAGAGACCAAAGGCCGAAACGAGATGCGCGAATTGTTCGATGAGGTTGCGGGGCGATCCCCGCTCGATCCGCAGGAGGCGGTGCGCCAGGCCGCGCGTACGCCGCGGCGCAAGCGCTTCTACAAGGAGGCGGGCCTGGCCGAGGCCGAGGGCGGTTTCGCCATCACGCTGGACGGCAGGCCGATCCGGACGCCATCGGCCCGCCAGGTGGTGATCCCGTCGCGCGCGCTGGCCGATGCCGTGGCCGCGGAATGGGCGGCCCAGGGCGAGACGATTAATCCCGTGACCATGCCGCTGACGCGGATCGCCAACAGCGTCGTCGAGGGTGTCATCGATCGCGTCGAGCTCGTCAGCGAGGACCTTGCGAAATACTTCGAGACCGACCTGCTGTTCTATCGCGCCGGCCACCCCGAAGGGCTGGTCGCCCGCGAGGCCGCGCATTGGGACCCCGTGCTGTTCTGGGCCGCGGAGACGCTGGGCGCGCATTTCATCCTGTCCGAGGGCATCATGCATGTGAAGCAGCCGGACGAGGCCGTTCAGGCCGCCCGCGCCGCGCTCCCCGGTGATCCCTGGTCGATCGCGACGCTCCACGTGGTGACGACCCTGACCGGTTCGGCGCTGCTGGCGCTGGCGCTCGCCCATGGCGTGCGCGATGCCGGCCAGGTCTGGGCCGCCGCCCATGTCGACGAGGACTGGAACGCCGAGAAATGGGGCGTGGACGAGGAGGCGGCTGCCCGCCGCGCCGCTCGCCTGAAGGATTTTGAGGCCGCCGTGGCGGTTCTGGCGGCCGTGAAGCCGCGAGCGGACAAAGGTCCTTAACGAGAGGTTTACGAGGGCGGCCTTAGGGTGGGGCCAGCGTTCCCTGGGCCCCCTGAAATGCCAACGCCGATAAGCTCGATCGTTCCCGTCAGTGCCGCTAGCCCCGTGGCTGATGCGGCGACGCCCGATCTTGTGCTCCAGGCCGGCAGCGTCGTGGACGCAAGGGTCGTCAGCGTGATGGCCGACAATCTGGTGCGGATCGCAATCGCCAATCTGTCGATGGATGTGATGTCCGAGGTGTCGCTGACACCGGGGCAAAATCTCCAGCTCGCAGTGTCGCAGAACGACGGCACCATCAGGCTCGCCATCATGAACGGGGCAGGCGAGGCGACGGCCGACCAGATCACGCTGACGCCGCGGGCGGCGTCGCTCCTGGACAGCCCGCCGCTCGCGCCATCTGCGACCACCGCACGCAACACGCTGACGTCGTTGGAGCAGGTCGCCGTCACCGTGGCTTCGGCCGAGGCGGTCACAAAACAGGGCAGCCAGGCGCCGTTGTTCGCCAATCTCGCCTCCATCGTCACCGGCAGCGATCTGCCGGCGGGACTGAAGCAGGCGGTGCTGGACGTGCTGGCGCAGCAGACGCCGCTCAACACCGCCCTCGATGGCGGCGATATCGAATCCGCCTTCCAGAAGTCCGGTCTGTTTCTCGAGGCCTCGCTCGCCGCAGGTACAACGCCGTCCTCCGGCGCGATGCCGGACCTGAAGGCCGCGCTGCTGGTGCTGCGCCAGACATTGGCCGCGCTCGAGACCGCCGCGCCACAGGCGCAAGGCGCCGCGATCGCTACGGCGGGGAAACCGCAGGTCGCCGCCGTGCCGGCTCAGGCTGCATCGCCGTCAACCGAGCCCGATATGGCCCAACAGCCGCAGATGCCGCGCAGCGCCAATCTCGCAGCCGCTGTGCTCGCCGATATCGCCGGCGGCGCTCCGCAGGCCGCGATGCCGCGAACCATGTCCGCCGGCCTTGCCGCGGCCCTCCTTCAGGAGGTCACGCAAAACCTGCCCCGCATGACCGGCAATGTGCCCGGCTCCAACAAGGCCGTGCCCGACGGCCATCTCTTCGAGGCCGCCGCACGCGCGACACCGCCGCCGTTCCGCGGCGCGCTGCCGGCGCCGCAGGCGATCGCCTCGCCATCGCTCGCGCCGGATACGCCGCTCTCCACAACGGTGCACCGCCTGCTCGACGACACCGATGCCGCGATCGCACGGCAGACCTTGTTGCAGGTCGCCTCGCTCCCCGATCGCGCCGACGCCAGCGGTCACCGCATCGACCCGGCCGTGCCGCAATGGAATTTCGAGATTCCCTTTGCGACGCCGCAGGGCACCGCGATGGCGCAGTTCGAGATCTCGCGCGATGGCGGCAATGAGTCCTCTGATCCCGCCAAGCGCGCTTGGCGCGCGCGCTTCACGCTCAATGTCGAGCCGGCCGGCCCCGTGCATGCCCTGATCACGCTCAACGGCGACAAGACTTTTGTGCGGATGTGGGCGGAGCGGCCCGCGACCGCGCAGCAGCTTCGCGCCGGCATCGGCGAGCTCAACCAGGCCCTGACGCGCGCCGAGCTCAAGCCCGGCGACATCCTGGTGCGCGACGGCGCGCCGCCGCAGCCGGCGCCGGCCCGCGCCGGCCACTTCCTGGATCGCGCCACATGAGCGATCCATCCAAGCTCGCCATTGCGCTGCATTACGAGAAGGGCAGCAACGCGCCCGTCGTTGTCGCCAAGGGCAAGGGCACGATCGGCGAAAAGATCGTCGAGATCGCCAAAGCCAACGACATCCCGATCGAAGAGAACGAGATCTTGGCCGGCGCGCTGTCCAAGGTCGAGCTCGGCGAGGAGATCCCGCCCGATCTCTACAAGGCCGTCGCCGAAGTGCTGGTGTTCGTGCTGCGGCTGTCGGGCCGGGGGCGATAGAGCATGATCCGGAAAAGTGTGCAGCGGTTTTCCGACAAGATCATGCTCAAGAAATGACCTGTCATCGTTTCACCACGATAGCGGCTGCATGGTCGCGGCCATCTTCATTGCTCAACGGATACTGCTCGTGCTGACCCGCCGTTCCACCCTCGGCTTTCTTGCCGCAGCTGCCACCGTGCCCTCGCGTGCGTTCGCCCATGTCGCGCCGCCGCGCAACGAGATTCGCGACAGCCTCGCAAAGCGCTTCACCGATCTTGGCACGGCAGGCACCTTCGTTGGCTACAAGGTCGAGGACTATCTGATCGTCGCGAGCGACAAGGACCGTTCGGGCGAAGCGAAGCTGCCGGCCTCGACCTTCAAGATCCCGAACTCGCTGATTGCGCTCGAGACCGGCGTGGTCACCGATCCCGACAAGGACGTGTTCCCCTGGGACGGCGTGAAGCGGCCGATCGAGGCCTGGAACAAGGACCACACGATGCGCAGCGCTATCGCGGTCAGCGCCGTGCCGGTTTATCAGGAGATCGCGCGCCGGATCGGGCAAGAGCGGATGCAAAAGTATGTCGACATGTTCGACTACGGCAATCGCGATATCGGCGGCGGCATCGACCAGTTCTGGCTCACCGGCAATTTGCGCATCGACCCGGTCGAGCAGATCGATTTCGTTGACCGGCTGCGCCGCCGCGCGCAGCCGATCAGCAAGCGCAGCCAGGATCTCGTCGCCGACATCCTGCCGGTGATCAAGGTCGGCGACAGCGTCATCCGCGCCAAATCCGGCTTGCTCGGCGCCGAGCGCGGCGAGCCGTCGCTTGGCTGGATGGTCGGCTGGGCCGAGAAGGGCGAGGCGCACACCGTGTTCGCGCTCAACATGGACTGCAAGGAGCCGCGTCTCGTCGGCGAGCGCATGCCGTTGACGCAAGCCTGCCTTGCCGAGATCGGCGCGATCTAGCTGGCGCGTACGAACCTGCTAGCATCCTTCCGACCAAACAAAAGAAAAGGTCGGGAGGATAAAATGAACTCAACGCCACTCTGGCTGTCGTCGCTCACGTTGGCCGCCGCCGGCGGCTGGCTCGCAGCCACGATGTTTGCCGTACCCGCCACCAGCAAGGAGCCGCGCTTTCCGCAGCTCACCATGGACCAGCTCGACGCCAAGCAGAAGCCGCTCGGCGAGCAGATCATGAAGGTGTCGAGCGTCGGCATCGGCGGGCCCTACAATCCGATGATCCGCAGCCCGGTGCTCGGCCAGCGACTGTTCGACCTGTTCTACTATCTGCGCTGGGAGACCTCGGTCCCGACCAAGCTGAATGAGTTCGCGATCCTGATCATCGGGCGGCAGTGGCGCTCGCAGGTGGAATGGTTCGCGCACGCGCCGCTGGCGGCCAAGGCGGGCCTGTCGGCGGATATCATCGCGGAGCTGAAGGCCAACAAGCGGCCGTCGAAAATGGCCGAGGACGAGGCCGTGGTCTACGACTTCGTCACCGAGATCACCACGACCAAGAAAGTTTCCGACGAGACCTACACGCGGGCGAAGAAGGTGTTCAACGATCAGCAGATCGTCGATGTCACCGCGGTTGCCGGCAATTACGTGATGGTCGCGATGCTGCTGGCGATGGCCGAAGAGACGGTGCCGCCGGACAAGCAGGAGCCGTTCAAGCCGGGCGAGCCCTGAGGCGAGCAGCCTTCGTTGCGGCCATCCTTCGAGACGCCCGCCTCTGGCGGGCTCCTCAGGATGAGGTCTTGCTTTGTGGCGAGATATCAGACCCTCATGGTGAGGAGCGCCGCTTGCGGCGCGTCTCGAACCATGAAGGCCGAGCAGCCTCCCAGCGCCTAGCCCAGCTTGAACAGCGCCTGCAAGAATTCCTCCACGGCCTTGCGCGACTCCGCGGCCGTCGTGGGATTGCCGCCGACATGCGGGTTGAGCTCGACGCAGGAATCCTTGTAGGTGAAGGGCGCGTTGGTGTCGCCGTTCATCAGAACGCCGCCGTCGCCTTCCTTGATATGGCAATTGCGCACGGTCTGCGCATTGGCCGACACCGCAACGGTGCTGACGCCGAGCAGGCCGCTGTCGAAGCCGTGCGCGCTGTCGGGGTATTCGGTCATCACCACATCACGCCCGGCCGCCTTGAGCCGTCCAACGAACGCCTTGCAGCTCGTTACGGGATTATAGTCGTCGGGCGTGCCGTGGAAGATCCGGATCGGGCGTGCGGCGACGTCACTGTCGCTTTGATACGTCGTCGAGCAATCCGGATAGAACGGGATGTAAGCCGCGAACTGCACGCCGGACTTGTTCCAGAGCTTGTTGAAGCGCTCGAGGCTCGCATAGAGCGTCGCCTGTCCGCCGCGCGAAAAGCCCATCAGCACGATGCGGTCAGGATCGACGCGGGGATGCTTCGCAAGAATCTCCAGTGAGCGGTAGATGTCGACGATCAGGTTGAGCCGGCCGAGCAGGGCCTGGTTCGGCCCCACCACCGTCAGCCCGCGGCCCGTAAAACCGTCGATCACGAAGGTCGAGATGCCCATGGCGTTGAAAGCGCGCACCCAGGCCTCGGTCGTGGCGCCGACGCCGCTCGAGCCGTGCATCAGCACCACGACGGGAAGTTTGCCGTTGCCCTGGGCGACGCGGAATTCGCCGGCGACCGTCACCGGCTTGCCGGCCGCCGCATCGCCGCTGAGGAATTGCTGGTCGGAGAGGGTGAGCGAGGGGATCGGGTAGATCTCGGCGCGGGTGGCGACTTCCTTCGGCAGGGATTGCGCGTTGGCGCTACCGGCGAACAGTGTTGAAATGCAGAGCGCCATAGCGACGCGGAATGCGGTCGGCATCGTGATCATCCCCCTATGATTTTCATGGAGTAGAACAACCGGTCTGCGCGCTGTCAATTTGATGCGCGACGACCTCAGGCCTTATCGGCTGCCTTCTGCGCCGTCAGCGCCTGGTCGATCGCAAAGCCGCCGATCTCGCTCATCGTCTCCGAAATCACGTCGCCCTTGCGGGCAAAGCCGGCGGAGAGGACATCGAACTGGGTGCGTGCCAGACGCAGCACCTCGAGCGGCACCGAGACCGCGGTGTCGTTGAAGCTGTCGACGGAGGCGCGCAAGCCGTCGAGCTCGGTGGTGAGCTTGCCGATATGGCTTTCCGCATCCTGCATCAGGCCGAGCAGCTTGCCGCGCTCGGCGTCGAACGCAGCGCGCTCGGCCGCCGCGGCCGCCGTTACCTCGGCGAGCTGAGTCCCCAGCGTCGCGATCTGGCTGACCATGGCTTCGGAGGCGAGCGCGGTCGCCTCGCGCAGGTCTACAAGGCGCTTGGTCTCTTCCTGCTGCTCGTGAAACAGCCGTTCGGCCGACATCGCCCGTTGCTTGAGCGATTCGATCAGCGCGGCCGCGCGCAGCAGCATCTCGCCGTTGCGCCCCGACACCATGCTGGCCATCCGCCGCAGGAAGTCGGTGGTTTCGGACGGGCTGTTCGGCGGCAGAGGGACGACCGTGGCGGACATGGGCAATGCTTGCAGCCAGACGTGGTGACCGCCGCCGTACCGACTGAGCTCACGCAACATTCGGCGCCTGATCGTGAAGGGAGCAAGCCTGAATCGGCCGGCCCGGTCAACCGGTGGGGGCCGACAAAACGACGGCAATCCCCTCAGGCGTCTTTCTGGCGGCCGATCCGCCCGAGATGGGTGAAGCCGAACCCGGCCGAATATTTCAGCCCATAGCCGAGCGCCCGATCGATGCCGATATGGGCGAGCCAGATCAAGGCGACGGACAGCGTGAGCGGCGAGGCGAAGCCGAAGCCCAGCGTCAGCAGCGTCACCGGCGCCATGTAGCTGTGGGCGGCATTGTAGACCAGCGCCCCGAATCTGGCGTCGGCCAGGTACGCCAGAAAGCTCAGATCGGGGACGAAGAAGAGCAGGGCGAACACCAGCCACGAGCCGCCCCAGGAGGCGTAGAGCATCACCATCCCCGTGAACAGGGTCAGGCCTTCCAGCCGCAGCAGGATCTTGACGCCGCCGGTCGCCGCGCCCGTCTCGGCCGTTACCTCATCCATTGTCGTCTCCCAGGCAAAACTCTGTAATTCCTTGCGCTTTCCCGCTGCGGCAAGGCAGCCCTGCGGCGCCGAAAGCGGCTTCCCGGCCCGCAAAATGCCGTGTTAGAACCCCCGGCAATCGCATTTAGGCTAAGAACTGGCGGGAGCAAATGAAGAATATCCTGGACGCCCTTGAAGATCGTCGCGCCGGCGCAAAGCTCGGCGGCGGGGAGAAGCGCATCGAGGCGCAGCACGCCCGCGGCAAGCTGACCGCGCGCGAGCGCATCGAGCTCCTGCTCGACAAGGGATCGTTCGAGGAGTTCGACATGTTCGTCGAGCACCGCTCCACCGAGTTCGGCATGGAGAAGAACAAGATCCCCGGCGACGGCGTCGTCACCGGCTGGGGCACCGTCAACGGCCGCAAGACGTTTGTGTTCGCCAAGGACTTTACGGTGTTCGGCGGGTCGCTCTCGGAAACGCACGCGCTGAAAATTACAAAACTCCAGGACATGGCGATGAAGGCGCGGGCGCCCATCATCGGCCTCTATGACGCGGGCGGCGCCCGCATCCAGGAGGGCGTCGCGGCGCTCGCCGGCTATTCCTATGTGTTCCGCCGCAACGTGCTCGCCTCGGGCGTGATCCCGCAGATCTCCGTCATCATGGGCCCCTGCGCCGGCGGCGACGTCTATTCGCCTGCCATGACCGACTTCATCTTCATGGTGAAGAACACCAGCTACATGTTCGTCACCGGCCCCGACGTGGTGAAGACCGTCACCAACGAGGTCGTCACGGCGGAAGAGCTCGGCGGCGCCTCGGTGCACGCCACGCGCTCCTCAATCGCGGACGGCGCCTTCGAGAACGACGTCGAGACGCTCTTGCAGATGCGTCGCCTGATCGACTTCCTGCCGTCCAACAACACCGACGGCGTGCCGGAATGGCCGAGCTTTGACGACATCGGCCGGGTCGACATGTCCTTGGACACGCTGATCCCCGACAATCCGAACAAGCCCTACGACATGAAGGAGCTGATCCTGAAGGTCGTGGACGAGGGCGATTTCTTCGAGATCGCGGATGCCTTCGCCAAGAACATCGTCACGGGCTTTGGCCGCATTGCGGGCCGCACCGTCGGCTTCGTCGCCAACCAGCCGATGGTGCTGGCCGGCGTGCTCGACTCCGACGCTTCGCGCAAGGCGGCGCGCTTCGTCCGTTTTTGCGATGCCTTCAACATCCCGATCGTCACCTTCGTCGACGTGCCGGGCTTCCTGCCGGGCACCGCGCAGGAATATGGCGGCCTGATCAAGCACGGCGCAAAACTGCTGTTCGCCTATTCGCAGTGCACCGTGCCGCTGGTCACCATTATCACCCGCAAGGCCTATGGCGGCGCCTTCGACGTCATGGCCTCCAAGGAGATCGGCGCCGACATGAACTACGCCTGGCCGACCGCCCAGATCGCGGTGATGGGCGCCAAGGGCGCGGTCGAGATCATCTTCCGCGCTGACATCGGCGACCCCGACAAGATCGCCGCGCGCACCAAGGAATACGAAGACCGCTTCCTGTCCCCCTTCATCGCCGCCGAGCGCGGCTACATCGACGACGTCATCATGCCGCACTCGACCCGCAAGCGGATCGCCCGGGCGCTGGCGATGCTGAAGGACAAGAAGGTGGAAACGCCGGCGAAGAAGCACGACAATTTGCCGTTGTGAGGCCTCGTAGCCCGGATGGACCGTAGCGAAATCCGGGTCTTGCCTTAGTCCCGCATGTCGCTGCGCTCATGCGGACGACTGGTTTCTTCTGATTTGGCATCTCGATCCAAATGACCGAAGACGATCTGACCGACGAGATTTCCGACATCGAAGATCGGATCGAGGCGCTGGCCGAGATCGCCGAGCGGTGCCGGAAGTACATCCTGGCGTCCAAGATCGCCATTGGCGGTGGTGCGGCGCTGCTCTTGGTCACGATCCTCGGCTTGTTCGGGACAGGTCTGACCGCGGCGCTCGGATCGATCGCCCTGGTGCTGGGCGGGATCGTGTCGCTCGGTTCGAACATCAGCACGTTGCAGCAAACCGAGAGCGCCATCGGTGCTGCGGAGGCGCTTCGCGCGCAACTGATCGGCAGGATCGATCTTCGCGTGGTTGAGGACACGCCGCTGAAGTTGGTGTGAGGCGAAATTCGTAGGGTGGGTTAGGCCCCGCGACTGCGCCCAGCGCAGTTCGCTGGGCGTAAGCCACCATCTTTGTTGAAACATGCGTTGGCGGATTACGCTTGCGCTAATCCGCCCTACGTTTGACATCCGCCGCAGCGAAATGCGCCATCTGGTCGGCGTGGGCCTTGGCGAAGGCCGGGCGAGCGGTGGCGCGTGCGACGTAGTTGCGACAGGCCGGATGTGTTGCCAGGCCGTCGAATTTATCGACGACGCGCAGCACGTCCGACATCAGGATGTCGGCGACGGAGAAGGAGCCCGCCAGCCATTCGCGCACCGCAAGCACCGTCTCCATGTGCTTGAGCCGGAGTTTTAGGAAGTCGTCGACGAACTTCACGGCAGGTGAGCCATCATCACTGCCGGTGAACTTGAACATCGTCCAGGGCAGGGCCGGCATCTCCACCGAATTGAGCGCCGCGAACACCCATTCGACCGTGTCGCTGCGGCCGCGCGGATCGGTGGGCATCAATGCTGGGCTGAGCTCACCCAGATGCAGCAGGATCGCGCCGCTCTCGAAGATCGAGAGGTCACCATCGGTCAGCCACGGCACCTGGCCGAACGGCTGGTGCGCGAAATGCGCGGCGTCCCTCGGGCCGAACGGCACGCTCGCGACGCGATAGGGCAGTGCGGCCTCTTCGAGCGCCCAGCGTACGCGCAGGTCGCGCACGAAACCGCGCGGCATCTCGGGAACCCAGTCGAAGGTGGTGAGGGTGAGGTTGGCCATGCGGCGTCTCCGTGCTGTCTGGGCATAGGACGGATGAAGGACGGGCGTTCCGACAGGGGAAGACGTTTTTTCTCTGCAGGCAGCGACCGTAGGGTGGGCAAAGGCGCACTTGCGCCGTGCCCACCATCTTTTGGCCGACGATAGAACTGGTGGGCACGCTCCGCTTTGCCCACCCTACGGGGCCACTGGGCTTCGCTCACTGCCCAAGCTTCGCCAGCTTGCCTTGCTTCGCGGCCTCAACCGCGCGCTCCGCATCCTCCGGCAACAGAATCCGCTCCGCCACCTGCCGCGCCGCCTCGCGCCGCACCGCCGCCACATACGCCCCGTCATCCGCATATCGTTCCGCGATCGACAGCCTGGGATCATGCACTTCCTTCCGCGCGGCCTCGGTCGGTGCGAACGGCACCACTGCGCCTTGCAGCGGATAGAGCGCCGTCGGGCCAAATCCCTGCGCGCGCGGATTCCATGCGGTGTAGGTCGCGCGTGGCACCGCGAGTGCAAGCTGGCGGATACCTGCGATGGCCATGCCGTCATTGTCCGCCTTCGGCACGAACACGGGATAGCGGCCGACCTCCTTGGGCGGCAGCACGCTCTGGTCGGAGAAGGCGGCGAGCGTGTGGATGCCGGCATAGGGCAGGCCGGGGATATCCATCGGCACGGCGCCTTGCGCCGGCACCAGCGTGCCATGGGCGCGCATGGGGACGCGGCTTGCGGGCGGCTTGATGCCGTCGCTGATCCAGGCGTTGAGGTCGGTGAGCAGCGCGCGCATAGGCATGCCCGCATGCATCGGGTTTTGCGGCAGCGACATCGCAGGCAAACCCTTCTTCATCACGTCGGCGGCTTCGGCAAAATGCGGCGTGCCTGAGATCATGTAGGCGCGGACGTTGTCGGGGAGGTCGAGGTGGTTGCCGGCGAGGTCGGTGACCAGCAGCGAGGCGTGCGAGGCCCACCATTCGTGCTCGCTGTCGGTCTGCATCACCTTCGGGCACGTCGCCGAGAGCGCGCAGCGGCGGAGCAGGCCGTCGGTCTTGCCGGAATAGGGATCGCTCAGGCTCGCATAGGTGAAGGGGAAGAGATCAGCCTGCCACGCCGGATCCTGCGGATGGCGCGGGTTGCGGCCGGGCTGGCCGAAGCGGACGTTGGTCGCCATCCGCCGCGTGCCCGCGACATGCGGCATCAATCCGTCGAACACCGTGCGGCCCTGGAGGTCCTCGTTGAAGCCGAGATAGAGGAAGTCGCGCAGGAAGCGGCCGGATTGCGACACGCCGAAGCCGATCGCGTGGCTGACAGAGGGATGCAGGCCGTTCAGCAGCGGGTTCGCCTGCGTCTCGTCGTGGCGGAGAAAGCTGACGACGTCGCGCACGGCGGCATAGCCCATGCCGAGCGGCACAGGATCGCGCGCGGTGTAGGTGATCTCGTAGAGCGCGCCGGCATCAAAACCATCGGGCCGGGTGATCTCCACCGTCACGGGATCGACGAGCTTTGCGAGGAGGCCGGAAGGCGACTGCCGCGGATCGGCCCAGGCGGCGCGCACGGAGACCTTGAGGTCGGCGGCATCAGTCGCCGGCCAGGTCAGCGTCGCACGCGCGGGATTGGTCGTGTTGTCGAAGACCACCTCTTCGCGCGCGGGCCCGGTGATGGTCTTCAGCACCGGCGCCGTCATCGCCATCTGGCCGGGCCTGGAGGGGATGTCGCCCTGCCAGCCGACCCAGACCATCGTAAAGCCCTGGCGATGCAGGAAGCCGATGCCGGCGTCCTCGGCCTTGTCGGCATTGTTGGCGCCGGGCTGGGCGGAATCGTCGAACAATTGCGGTGCCAGCTTGCGGCCGCGATTGGGCACCTCGAGCAGCAACGTGCCGTTGCCGTGGGTGGGATCGGTGGGACGCAGGATCACGACGTCGGCGGTGGCTGCCACCTTGCCGTCGGAGCTACGCGGCGCGAGCGCGAGGTCGGTGATGACGGCGTTGCGATCGTCGGACGGGTTGAGCGCGAAGGTCGCGCGCGCGGTGATGCGCTCATAGGTGCCGACATCGCCAAAGCTGCGCCCGGCAAAGGCGGGCTCGCGCGCGAGGATGTCGAAGCGGATGATTTCGGCGAGCGAGGCCGTGGGCCACAGGCAGGTGATCGCAACGAGGCCCGTGATGATCCTGCGCATGGCCATTCCTTCCCCCATCGGCGCGATCCGAATGTTCCGTCGCGCGGGCTTTTTGTTGCCGCGACTATAACCGTCTATGCTGCGGCCAAACAACGGGAGGAAACACATGCCTGCTGCCTACTTCGTCGTTCGCGCGACCGTCACCGACGCCAGCAAGCGCGCCGCCTTCGACACATGGTACGAGACCGCGCATGTGCCCGACGCGGTGAAGGCGTTCGGCGTAGCTAAGGCCTGGCGGTTCTGGAGCCTGGACGATCCCTCGCTGCATCAGGCGATGTATCAGTTCGATGACGAGGCCAAGCTGGCTGCGATGTTGAAGGGCGATGCGTTGAAGCAGCTCGTCGCCGATTTCAACCGCGACTGGCCCGACGTGAAGCGCACGCGCGAGACGCTGGTGCTGGCGCAGGAGTTTGCGAAGCAGGACGCCGGAGCGTAGTCCGCACCGAGTCCCGCAGCCCGCTTGTCCCTGACACCCATGTCATGAACCTGAAGATGCGATTCAGCTTTCGTTCATGTCGTGACCGCGACACTCCCTCTGCATCACTTGCTCGATAGCCTAGAGGACATGTCATGGAGCGTCGGAACTTTTTGAAACTTGCATTCGGCGTCGCGGCTGGAGCCGCGACGTTGACCGCGACCGCACAAGCTGCGCCGTTGGCGCCGCAGCCGCTTGGTGATCCCGCGCGCGCGCCGCAAGGCAATCCCGACGCTCGTCCCGCCGTCACCACCAGTGAGGAGACCGCGCAGCTCAAGCCCGAGCAGGTGCATTGGCATGGCCATCACCGCCATTGGGGCTGGCGCCGCCGCCACTGGGGTTGGCATCGCCGGCGCTGGCACCGCCACCACTGGTAAGCTCGGCACACGCCAGGCCTTGAACGGGGATCGCGATTGCGGTCCCCGTTTTGATTTGGAGCCGGCGGATGCGACGCCAGGCGTTCAAAACGAAAATGGCCGCGCAGGCTTTCGCCGCGCGGCCACTTCGTAACGCGAAAAGACGAGATCAGATCGGGCGGCAGCGGCCACCCCACCAACGGAAGCCGTACGGGCAGACGCGGGCGCGGGGCACGACGACGACCGGCGGGGCAACCACCACCGGGCCGGGCCGCACAACGACCGCACCGCGCATCGGGCGGCAGCCGCCATAGGCGCCGCGGTACCAGCCGGGGCCGCAGCCGCCGGCGGCGCTGGCCGCTTCGCTGAAACCGACGACCGCGCTGGCGAGCATGACGGCGGCAAACAGGTATTTCATGAGATCTTCCTCTTGTCCTTGGGCAGGTTTTTGGAGCGCTTGCGGCGCACAATGAATCAAAAGACACGATTCGACACGTTAAATTTGGGGACGTGCCGACACGTCGCGATCCAAACCTGCCAATCATGACCTGAATGCGGCATGAACATTCTCCGCATACGGCTTCTGGCGACAGCAATTGCGCTGGAGCGCCGTCCCGATGGAATCGGAACGGGGCTCCAGGTTCTTAATGCTGATGCGTTTTCTTGACGCGAACCGCTATCCACTTCGCTCGAAAGCGCTCTAGCGGCCAAGAAAGCCCAGCACCAATTCCTTGTACTTCTCCGGCGCCTCCAGGAAGACGAGGTGGCCAGTGTCCGGGATCACCTCGGCCCGTGCGTTCGGCATCTTGGCCGCAAGCGCTTTCGCGAGCTCGGCGTTCTGGCCCATTTTCGCGCGCAATGCCTCCGGCGCGTTCGGTCGGCCCGGCGCGTTGTGATCGTCGGCGCCCATGATGAACAGCGTCGGCTCGGTGATCAACGCGACCTCGTGCGCGACCGGCTCGCGATAGATCATCTGGCCGGAGCTGACGTAGGCGCGCAGCCAGCGCGGATAGTCCGGGCTGCCCTTGATGTTGTAGCGGGCGTCGACGAACGGCGTGATCGCGTCGGGCGGCAGCTTGATCGCGTAATTGGTCTGGAGCTGCTTGCGATAGCCGTCGGGTGTGAGCTTGTCCTCGCTCTCGATGATCTTCTCGGTCGGCGTTGGCGGCACATAGAGACGGTAGTCTTCCAGCCCGATCGGTGCGGTCAGCACGAGATGGGCGACGCGGTCCGGATAGGCGCGGGCGATGCGCACGCCCAGCATGCCGCCGAGCGAATGCGCGACGACCTCGGCTTTGTCGATCTTGAGATGATCGAGCAGCGCAATGGTGTTGCGCGCCAGCGTGTCGAAGTGCAATTCGCCGGTCGGCTTCGAAGATTTGCCGAAGCCGATCTGGTCCGGCACCACGACGCGGAAGCCTGCCTCGCTCAGCATCTTGATGACGGGCGCCCAGTAGCTCGACGGAAAATTGCGCCCGTGCAGCAGCACGACGGTGCGGCCGTTCGGCCGCTCGGGCGCAACGTCCATATAGGCCATGCTGAGCTGCTCGCCGTCATTGATGACAGGCAGCAGATGCACGGGATACGGATAGGCAAAGCCTTCGAGCGCGATGCCGTAGGGCTCGCGCGGGGTGGTGTCGGCGGCGTGGGTGGACGTGAACGGGGAAGCGAGGAGGGCTGCGGCAAGCGTAACCGGGAGGATGCGGTTCATTGAAGGCTCTGGGTCATATGACGGTGGGAGAGAGGATCTCCGTCATGCCCGGGCTTGTCCCGGGCATCCACGTGGTTCTGCGCGACCTGCACTAACGACGTGGATGGCCGGGTCAAGCCCGGCCATGACGAGAGCGAGAGTTCACACGCGATTGTGTGCCGTCACGCCTCTCGCGTGATCAATCCTTCCCGGTCCCGAACAGCGTCGCAAACTGCTTCTCGCCGGTGCGGGTGAAGTTCACCACGCGGCTGCCGGGCGTGGCGTCGCGCGCGGCCCATTTCAGCTCGGCGAACCGCTGCATCATGGCGGCGCCCAGCGTGCCGGCGAGATGATGGCGCCGCTCGCTCCAGTCCAGGCACGCCTTGCACACCGGACGGCGCGGATGGGTGAGCATGTCGGGCGAGATCTGCAAATGCTTTGCGAGAAAGCGCTCGCCCTCGGCCGTCAGCTCGATGTCCTGCTTCTTCTGCCTGACCAGGTTTCGCGTGCGTAGACTGTCGAGCATCTGCACGCCGAGATCGCCGGCGAGGTGGTCGTAGCAGATCCGCGCGCGCCGCAGCGCCGGATCCTTCGGCCCGGTGCGCACGCGCATGTGGCCGGTGCGCGCGGCAAGTCCCGCAAGGCCTTCGAGCACGCCGGCGACGTCGTCGTCGGTGAGGCGGTAGTAGCGGTGGCGGCCCTGCTTCTCCGGCTCGATCAGCCCGCCGGCCTCGAGCTTGGCCAGATGCGAGCTCGCGGTCTGCGGCGTGATGCCGGCCTCCTGCGCGAGCTCGCTCGCCGTCAGCGCGCGGCCGTTCATCAGCGCGGTGAGCATGTTGGCGCGGGCGGGGTCGCCGACCAGCGAGGCAATCATGGCGATGTCAGGACCTGATTTCATGCTTCGATGGTAGCCGAAGCATTGCGGTGGAGCAAGGACGTAGTCTGTCCCTGCGAACACGTCATTGCGAGCGAAGCGAAGCAATCCAGTTGCTTCAGCGGCGACGGTGTTGCTCGCGCTTGCCGCAATGAAAAATCAGGGAGCTCACCATGTCCGTCACCGTCTTCATCCGCTACCAGCTCGATCCCTTCAAGCGTGCGCAGTTCGAGGAGTACTCGAAGCGCTGGCTCACCATCATCCCGAAATGCGGCGGCGACCTGATCGGCTATTTCATGCCGCATGAGGGCACCAACAACATCGCGTTTGCGCTGATCACCTTCGAGAGTCTGGCCGCCTATGAGGCCTATCGCGCCCGGCTGCGGCAGGACGCAGACGGCATGGCCAACTTCCATTTCGCCGAGGAGAACAAATTCATCCTCGCGGAAGAGCGCACCTTCCTGCGCAAGGTGGTATTGTAGACCGCCAACGCAAAGGAGACGCCCATGATCGCCGTGATTTTCGAAGTCTGGCCCAAGCCGGAACATCGCCAGGACTACTTCGACCTCGCGGCCGACCTGAAGCCGATCCTGCAAACCATCGATGGCTTCATCTCGGTCGAGCGCTTTGAAAGCCTGACCGAGAAGGGCAAGATCCTGTCGTTGTCGTTCTGGCGGGACGAGGCAGCAGTCCAGGCCTGGCGCAATACGATGGAGCACCGGCGCACGCAGGCGAAGGGCAGGGCGAAGATCTTTGCCGATTATCACCTGCGCATCGCCAGCGTCATCCGCGACTACGGCATGAATGATCGCGAGCAGGCGCCGAAGGACAGCCGCGCCGTGCACGACGCGCACTAGCGTTTGCATTTGCGCGCGCTTATGTCTGCGCGGCCAACAAGGGAGAGAAACATGCATGTGACAACCGCTGACAAGCGCGCGACGTTCAAGACGATGCACGAGAGCGGCTGCTTCATCCTGCCCAATCCGGTCGACGTCGGCAGCGCCAGGGCGTTGCAGCATCTCGGGTTCAAGGCACTGGCCTCATCGAGCGCGGGCTTTGCCTGGACCATCGGCAAGGCCGACAACCACGTCACGGTCGATGACGTCTGTCAGCATCTGGCAGCATTGTGCTCGGCCGTCGACATCCCCGTGAATGCGGATTTCGAGGGCGGATTTGCGGTCGAGCCGGACAAGGTCGCGGACAATGTCGAGCGCGGTGTGCGCACCGGCGTCGCCGGCCTCTCGATCGAGGATTCCACCGGCGACAAGGACAAGCCGCTCTACGAGCGCGCGCTGGCGGTCGAGCGCATCAAGGCCTCGCGCAAGGCGATCGGCGACAGCGGAACGCTGCTGGTCGGCCGCTGCGAGGCGTATCTGTGGGGCGTGACCGACCTCAAGCTCGTCATCGACCGGCTTACGGCCTATGCCGATGCCGGCGCCGACTGTCTCTACGCGCCGGGCCTGAAGACGCGCGAGGACATCGCCGCCGTGGTGAAGGCTGTCGCCCCAAAGCCGTTCAACCTGCTGATCGGCGCGTCCGGCCTGTCCTTGCAGGAGGCCGCTGATCTCGGCGTGCGCCGCATCAGCGTCGGCGGCTCGCTCGCCCGCGCCGCCTGGGGCGGCTTCATGCGCGCCGCGAAGGAGATGGCGGAGAAGGGGACCTTTACCGAGCTCGGCACCGGCTATTCCGGCGGCGAACTCAACAAGATATTCAGCTAAACGAAAAGCGGCGGGATGTGAGGTCCCGCCGCTCTCTCATCCTCTCGGTGTCATGCCCCGCGCAAGCGGGGCATCCAGTACGCTGCGGCCTCTCGATTCAATCTCCGCCGCTGGTGGAATACTGGGTCGCCCGGTCAAGCCGGGCGACGACAGCTGTTGTCGTTACTTCGCGCCCTCGGACGGGGCGGCCGGATCAGGCGCCGCCGGCTTACTAGGGGCAGCACCCGTGGTCACGCCGGGTCCGGTGTTGTTGCGCGGCGTCACGTCACGCATGCCGGGAGGCGCGGCCGGATTCGCAGGCGGAGCCTGCTGGGCGGTCTGCGTCGCCGGCGTGTTGCTGGCCTGGTTGCCGGTGCTCGTGTTGTTCAGTCCGTAGAACACGGCACCCAGTACCAAGGCGATCGCCACTGCGAACAAGGCTACCTTGCCGCTGGAGGCGGGGCCTTCGCCAAGCTCGGGATCGACCTGAAGCTCGGCATCCCGTCGCGCCGCACGGACATACTCATCATCGGCGAGATTCGGGCGATACGGATCGTTGGGAAAACGGTCGTCAGCCATCGATTTTGTCTCCTCGATTATTGCGGCTGGACAACCCCTAGATGCGAGATTCTGTTCCGCCCTCCTTAGTGCTTTCGTCGCATGTTGCCCTTGCGCGAGGAATCGGGAACCTGTTCATTTTGGAACAGTTGCGCGTCGGTTCCATCGAAGGGGAAGGGAACAAAGCGATGTGGAGCGTGCCGCCGAGCGATAGCGTGCTGCATCTGTTGTCGCTGGTCGCGGTCGCAGCGCAAGGCATGACCGCCGCGCTCGCGGCCGGCCGCCGGAGCATGGACTGGCTCGGCGTCTGCTTCCTCGGCTGTATCACCGCGCTCGGCGGCGGCACCTTGCGCGATCTCTTCCTCGGGCACTATCCGCTGGCCTGGGTCGCTCATCCCATCTACCTCGCTCTGGCCGGCGGCGCTGCCTTCCTCACCATCCTGATCGCGCGGCTCGTGCACCGGCTGAAGGTGGCCTTCATCGTGCTCGATGCCATCGGCCTCGTCGTCTTCACCATGGCCGGCTGCGACATCGCCTGGCAGACGAATGCCACGCTGCCGATCGTCATCGTCTCCGGCATGGTGACCGGCTGCGCGGGCGGGGTGCTGCGCGACGTGCTCTGCAACGACGTGCCGCTGCTGTTCCGCTCCGAGCTCTATGCGACCGTTTCGGTGGCGACCGGCCTGTTCTACGCCACCGCCTTCGGCTTGAAACTCAACGCGGAGCTCTGGACGCTCTTGACGTTTGTCCTCGGCGTCAGCTTCCGCCTGCTCGCGGTGCGCTACAAATGGGAGATGCCGAAATTCGTGTTCACGGAAGGCGAGGAGCGGTAGGGCTTACTTCGCCTTTCGTAGAGTTTGAGCGCTATCGCATCCACGGCGTCATGGCCGGGCCGGTCCCGGCCATCCACGACCTTTGCCACGGAACGAAAGAACGTGGATGCCCGGGACAAGCCCGGGCATGACGACCTCTGGTGAATACCGAGGAGAGTGAACTACTGCTCCTTCCGCGCCTTCGCCACCTGCGCCGTGGTCACCAGCGGCGCGGCGTTGCCCCAGGAATTGCGGATGTAGTTCGTCACTGCGGCGATCTCTTCGTCGGACAATTGCTTGGCATAGCCCGGCATCTCGCCGCTGTTGGGCGCGCGTGGCGTCGTCACGGTGTGGGCGCCGTCGAGGATGATGCGCAAGCTGGAGGACGGATTGACCGATTGCAGAAGCGCGTTGCCGGGCAGGGGCGGATAGATGCGCGGCGCGCCGGAGCCGTCGGCTTCATGGCACGCGATGCAGAGTTTTGCGTAGACGGCCTGACCGGCCTTCATCTCGGCATCGTCGGGCGGCGTCACGATCGTCTCGCGCCGCGACGGCGGCAGGCTCTTCAGATATTCCGCGATGGCGCGCACATCGGCATCGCTCATCTTCGAGGTCGAGCCGACGACCACCTCGGCCATCAGCCCGCCGGCATGGCTTTTGGCGTTGCGGCCGCTCTGGAGATATTCCGTGATGTCCTCGACGCTCCACGACTTCAGCCCGGTGCGCGCGGCGCCATCGAGCCTTGGTGCGTACCAGCCGCCGACCTCGTTGCCCGACAGCGCTTGCGCAGTTTTGTCCGCGCCGAAATAGTTCTTCGGCGTGTGGCAGGCGCCGCAATGGCCGAGCCCGGTGACGAGATAGCCGCCTCTGTTCCACGCCGCGCTCTGGCTCTGGTCCGGCTCGAACAGGCCGGGCTTGAAATACATCGCGTTCCAGACCCGCATTAGGCCGCGATAACCGAACGGCCAGCGCAGCTCTGGCGGCTTGTTGCGGCTCGCGACGGGCGCCAGCGTTCCGAGATAGGCCCGGATCGCTAGCGTGTCGTCCTTCGTCACCTTCGTGAAATAGGGATAGGGGAAGGCCGGGTAATAGTTCGAGCCGTCGGGCGCGACGCCGGTGCGCACCGCGCGGGTGAAATCGGCGTCGGTCCAGGCGCCGATCCCGGTGTCACGATCCGGCGTCAGGTTCGGCGCGTAGATCGCGCCGAAGGGGGTATCGATGCGCTTTCCGCCCGCGAATGGCTTTGCCGGATCGGTGGTGTGGCAGCCCGCGCAGTCGCCGGCCTCGACCAGCGCCTTGCCATAGGCGATCAGCTCCGGCGATGGCTCGGCGGCGCGGGCCGCGCTCGCAACTGCACTGCACAATGCGACAACAGCCAGAATCATTCGCATCGAAAGCTTCCCCTGCGACCAATCGCCCGGATAGGAGCCTCACGTCGTTTCGCGTCGGTGGGGGTATGGTGACACAAATTGAAAATGCTTGATGCCTTTGCAGCCACGAAATTGCGATTATTACCAGGCGCTTCCTTTGGTCCAGATTTGTGATGCGGAGCGTTAAATATCCGACATAGAGTGGCGGAGTTGGTCGGCGCGCCCTAGCTAAAAACAACGGGCAGGCAACGGCTTAAGTGGCCAAACGCTCAAACGGGCGGAAGAGGACAAGAATGGGTATCAACCAGGGTCCGATCAGTCTCGACCAGAAATACACCCAGGAAACCGGACACGTCTTCACCACGGGCATCCAGGCCCTGGTCCGGTTGCCGATGGCCCAGATCCGGCGCGACCGCGCCAACGGCCTCAACACCGCGGGCTTCATCTCCGGCTATCGCGGCTCGCCGCTCGGCGGCTATGACCAGCAGCTCTTCGCGGCGCGAAAGCATCTCGAGCAGTACAACATCAAGTTCCAGCCCGGCGTGAACGAGGATTTAGCGGCGACCGCGGTGTGGGGCTCGCAGCAGCTCAACCTCTCGCCCGGCGCCAAATATGATGGCGTCGTCGGCATCTGGTACGGCAAGGGCCCCGGCGTCGATCGCTGCGGCGACGTGTTCCGCCACGGCAATGCCGCCGGCTCGGCCAAGAACGGCGGTGTGCTGTGTCTGGCCGGCGACGACCACGGTGCAAAATCCTCCACTGTTCCGCATCAGTCCGACCACGCCTTCATGTCGGCTTTGATGCCGTATCTCTATCCCTCCAGCATCCACGAAATGATCGAGATGGGCCTGCTCGGCATCGCGATGTCGCGCTATTCGGGCTGCTGGGTCGGCATGAAGGTGATCACGGAGACGGTGGAGACTACCGCCGAGATCGACCTCACCGACGAGATGAAGCCGTTCATCATCCCGCCCGATTTCGAGCTGCCGCCCGGTGGCCTCAATCTGCGCTGGCCTGACGACCGCTTCGAGCAGGACCGCCGCCTCCAGGACTACAAGGGCTTTGCCGCGATCGCCTTTGCGCGCGCCAACAAGGTCAACCGCGTCACTATGGATTCGCCGAACGCCCGTTTCGGCATCATGGCGTCGGGCAAGAGCTACGAGGACGTCCGCCAGGCGCTGCGCGAGCTCGGGATCACCGAGGAGGTCGCCGCCAAGATCGGGCTTCGCCTCTACAAGATCGGCATGCCCTGGCCGCTGGAGCCGGAAGGCGTACGCCAGTTTGCGGTCGGCCTCGAAGAGATATTCATCATCGAGGAACGGCGCGAGATCGTCGAGAACCAGGTCAAGCAGGAGCTGTTCAACTGGCGCGACGACGTCCGCCCGCGCATCGTCGGCAAGATGGACGAGCACGACAAACGCTTCCTGACCTTCGCCGCCGAACTCAGCGTCGCCTCGCTTGCGACCTCGCTCACCGAGCGGCTTCTCCGCCTCAATCTCAACCCCGAGATCGCGGAGATGCTCCGCGCCAAGGCCGACTGGTTCAACGGCCGCCAGGCCACGCAAATGCAGGCGACGGCGCCTGTCTCTCGCGTACCGTATTTCTGCTCCGGCTGTCCCCACAACACGTCCACCAAGGTCCCCGAAGGCAGCCGCGCGCTCGCCGGGATCGGCTGTCACTTCATGGCGCTGTGGATGGATCGCTCGACCGAGACGTTCACGCATATGGGCGGCGAGGGCGTGCCGTGGGTCGGCATCGCGCCCTTCACCAACGAGAACCACATCTTCGCCAATCTCGGCGACGGCACCTACTTCCACTCCGGCCTTCTCGCCATCCGGCAGGCCGTCGCCTCCAAAACCAACATCACCTACAAGATCCTCTACAACGACGCCGTCGCCATGACCGGCGGACAGCGCCATGACGGCGATCTATCGCCGCAGCAGATCACGTTCCAGCTCCACGCCGAAGGCATCCGCGAGATCTACCTGGTCTCGGAGGCGCCCGATACCTATCCGGCCGACACCATCGCGCCCGGCGTGAAGCTGTATCACCGCGACGAACTCGACAACGTCATGAAGATGTGCCGCGAGTACAAGGGCACCTCGGCGATCGTCTTCGTGCAGACCTGCGCGGCCGAAAAGCGCCGCCGCCGCAAGCGCGGCCTGATGGAGGATCCGGCGCGCCGCGTCATGATCAACCCGGCGGTCTGCGAAGGCTGCGGCGACTGCTCGGTGCAGTCGAACTGCATCTCGGTCGAGCCCCTGGAGACCGAGTTCGGCCGCAAGCGCGCCATCAACCAGTCGTCCTGCAACAAGGACTATTCCTGCGTGAAGGGCTTCTGCCCGTCCTTCGTCACCGTCGACGGCGGCAAGCCGCGCCATCGTGCGCCGGCCGATCTCGGTGACATCGGCGAGCTGCCGGAGCCCGCGTCTCGGCCGACGGTGGATAAGCCCTATAATATCGCAGTCGGCGGTGTCGGCGGCACCGGTGTGCTCACGATCGGTGCGCTGCTCGGCATGGCCGCTCATATCGAGGGCAAGGCCTCGATGATCCTCGACATGTCGGGCTTGGCGCAGAAGGGCGGGGCGGTGCTCAGTCACGTCCGTCTGTCGGATCATCCGGCCGAGGTGACCTGCTCGCGCATCGTCACTGGTACGGCGGATCTCGTGCTCGCCGCCGACGAGGTGGTCGCGGTCGCCAAGGACACGATCTCGCTCTGCGACACCAGCCGCACCCGCGGCATCATCAACAGCCACGTCATTCCCACCGCCGACTTCGTCCTCAACCGCGACTTCAACTTCCAGACCCGCAAGCTGAACGGGCTGCTGGAAACGGCGCTGCACAAGGACTCGGTGTTCTTCGACTTCACCAAGCCGGCCGAGCAGCTGCTTGGCGACAGCATCGCCACCAACATGATGATGATGGGATATGCCTATCAGAAAGGCCTGTTCCCGCTGTCGGCAGAATCGATCGAGCAGGCGATCGAGGTCAACGGCGTCGCGATCAAGATGAACAAGGAGGCCTTCCGCCTCGGCCGTCTCGCGGTCGCCGATCCCCAGCGCCTCGCCGACATGCTGAAGGGGGCGGACGAGGTTGTCGCGCCGAAGACGCTCGACGCAATGACGCTGGATGAGGTCGTCGCGCATCGCGCCAAGCACCTGACCGCCTACCAGAGCGGCCGCCTCGCAAAACGCTATCGCAAGCTGGTCGATCAGGTTCGCGATGCCGCCAAGCAGGGCGGTTATGACGATGCGCTGCCGCGCGCGGTCGCGGTGAACTATGCCAAGCTGCTGGCCTACAAGGACGAATACGAGGTTGCGCGGCTCTATACCGACGGCGCTTTCGAGCAGCAGCTCCGCGACCAGTTCGAGGGCGACTTCAAGTTCAACTTCAACCTTGCCCCGCCGATCCTCAGCCGCGGCGTCGACGCGCTGGGTCGCCCGAAGAAGCGCGCGTTCGGCCCGTGGATGCTGAAGGCATTCAGGGTGCTCGCGAAATTCAAGTTCCTGCGCGGCACGCCGCTCGACATCTTCGGCCACAGCGCCGACCGCAAGCTCGAGCGCGATCTGATCGTGGGCTACGAGAAGGACGTCGCCACCGTGCTCGGCCTGCTCTCGCCGGTCACGATCGACACCGCAGTGGAGCTGCTATCGCTGCCCGACCGCATCCGCGGCTACGGCCCGGTGAAGGAGAAGGCCGTCGCGGATGCGAAAGCCCGCTACGCCCAGCTCGCCGCCGACCTCGCGAGCCCACCGCCCGCGCCGAGGCAGATCGCGGCGGAGTAGGGAAGCCCCGGTCTCGTAGGGTGGGCAAAGGCGCAAAGCGCCGTGCCCACCATCTCGCAGGATTTTGCGCGTAACATGGTGGGCACGCTTCGCTTTGCCCACCCTACGGACTCCGATTCACCTGTCGTTTGACAAAAGTTGTAGCGTCGCGATACGAACAACCTTCGATAGTGAAGCGCGGCGGGGAATGCGGTCGTGCGCTATGCGGGGCGGCGATCGATGTCATTGCGCGGTGTCTTGATTGTGTTGGTCGCCGTCGGCGTGTTGGCGACGTTGGGGATGTACTGGAACCAGCATTCCATCGAACGCGTCATGCGCGATGGCTATGGCACGACAGGCAAGATTATGTCCGCCGAAGTCGTGTCGACGCGGTTTCCGTTCGTGTTCGACGGGGTCTGGCCCCGCTATGTCGACGAAAACCTGTCGATCGGACTGCAATGGACCGGAAAGGACGGCGTTCAGCGCGAGCGCACAGGGATCGCGGTCAGCGCCGCCTATGCGGCGCGCATCACGGTCGGCAATCAGCTCAAGCTCCTGACGATCCCCATTCAGGCCGTTGACGACGATTCATCGCTTCCGGTGGTGGTCGAGGATCTCGGCGACCATCTGAGCCATATCCAGTCCACGTCAAGGTTCATGCTGGCGGGCGCGGGCATCAGCGCCGTCATTCTGGCGCTCGTGATCGGATGGCAGACTTGGTCGGCGCGTCGAAGCGGGCCGGGCAGTGCCGCAATCGCCACGGAAACGCGGCGGCCCTTTCCTTTCATCCTCGGGATCCTGACCGCGGTGATGCTTCCGTTCGGCGGCTACATGCTGGTGAACTCCTATTTCGAGCAGAACACGCTGAAGGAGATCCTCGACCATGGCGACGAAGTCACCGCCGATCTCACGCGTGCCTATGGTGAAGTGACCAAGGCCGGCGACGCGCCGAGCTATCTCGTCACCCTGGCGTGGACCGACAAGAGCGGACAACGGCAGAGCTACGGGCCGACCCACATCAGCCCGAGCTTCTGGCTGAAGATCACGCGCAACGGTGTCCAGACCGTCAAGCAGACGAGGATCCGCTATCTCTCAGGCAGGCCGGATGCGCGGCCTCTGATCGTCGACGATGCGGCCGAAGCCCAATATCAGAACAGCTTTGGCGTGAAGGGTGGCGCAGTTTTCCTTGTCTTTGGCCTGATCCTGGCCGCGGTGACCGCGTTCCGCTACCGCGCGCGGCCAAGCCCGGCTTGATCGCGGGAGAGGGACGTCTGCTGGGTTGGACGGATGTGCCTTGCGATTTCCTATTTGAAATCAACCGCCGTTCTACTGTGCATGGGGTTGTTTTCGCAAACGGGTTCTTTCGATAAAACGAAATATTGCTTGTGCCGTCGGGCAAAACACCTTTAGGATTTCGCTCGCTGCTCCCGTCAATTGCGAGCGCAGCGAAGCAATCCAGAAGTGCATCCACGGTGAGGCTCTGGATTGCTTCGCCGCGCTCGCAATGACGATGCGGAGGCGGACAGGCACTTCATGACCAGCCCCACTTGCGCCAACGCGCTGCCCTCTCGCCCGACGGAATATTTCCGCGCTTGCCAAGCTGGCCCCCGCGGTTCAGAAAAACGGAGCAAGAAGAAACGCGAGCGCGGAGATCTGACGTTTTGACCATCAAGGGCAAGGCCTACATTGCCGGGATCTACGAACACCCGACCCGGCATGCGCCGGACAAATCCACCGCCCAGCTCCATGCCGAGGTCGCCAAGGGCGCGATCGAGGATGCCGGGCTCAGCAAGGACGATATCGACGGCTATTTCTGCGCCGGCGATGCACCCGGCGGCGCCTGGCCGATGGTCGATTATCTCGGCCTGAACACCAAAAAACTCCGCCACGTCGATTCCACCGAGACCGGCGGCTGTTCCTACATCATCCATCTCGGCCATGCCGCTGAAGCCATCGCGGCCGGCAAGTGCTCGATCGCGCTGATCACACTCGCCGGCAAGCCGCGCACTGGCGTGATGCCGCCGCGCGCGGCCGGCGCGGAGGCCGATTTCGAGTCCGCTTACGGTGCGACCACGCACAATGCCTATGGCATGTGTGCCATGCGCCACATGCACGACTATGGCACCACGAGCGAGCAGCTCGCCTGGATCAAGGTCGCGGCCTCGCATCACGCGCAATACAATCCGCATGCGATGCTCAAGGACGTCGTCACCGTCGAGGACGTGCTGAACTCGCCGATGATCTCCGATCCGCTGCACCGCATGGATTGCTGCGTCGTCACCGATGGCGGCGGTGCGCTGATCGTGACGACGCCCGAAATCGCCAAGAGCCTGAAGAAGCCGCTGGTCAAGCTGATCGGTCACGGCGAAGCCATGAAGGGCCCGCGCGGCGGCAAGGATCTCGACCTGACTTACTCCGCCGGCATCTGGTCCGGCCCGCGTGCGTTCGAGGAAGCCGGCATCACGCCGAAGGACATCAAGTACGCCTCGATCTATGACAGCTTCACCATCACCGTCTTGATGCAGCTCGAAGACCTCGGCTTCTGCAAGAAGGGCGAGGGCGGCAAGTTCGTCGCCGACGGCAATCTGATCTCGGGCGTCGGCAAGCTGCCGTTCAACACCGACGGCGGCGGGCTCTGCAGCAACCATCCCGTCAATCGCGGCGGCATGACCAAGATCATCGAGGCCGTCAGGCAGCTGCGCGGCGAGGCGCATCCGAAGGTGCAGGTCAAGAATTGCGATCTCGCCATCGCCCACGGCACCGGCGGCCTTCTGGGCGTTCGCCACGCCGCTTCGACTGCCATTCTGGAGCGCGTGTGATGAGCGAAGCGAAAAAGTATCCGGCCCCGGTCACGAACCCCGAGACCGCTGCGTTCTGGGACGCGGCCAAGCAGGGCAAGTTCATGATCAAGCGCTGCACCGCCTGCGGCGAAGCGCATTACTTCCCGCGCTCGATCTGCCCGTTCTGCTATTCGGACAAGACGGTGTGGGAGGAGAGTTCGGGTGAGGCCACGATCTACACCTGGAGCCTGATGCGCAAATCGCCGACCGGTCCCTACGCCATCGGCTACGTCACGCTGAAGGAAGGTCCGTCGGTGCAGACCAACTTCGTCGACTGCGATCTCGAGAAGCTGAAGATCGGTCAGAAGGTGAAAGTGGTGTTCAAGCCGACGGATGGCGCACCGCTGCCCAGTGAGTTTGTTGCGAGCACCTCGTGGCCCTCTCCCACAAGGGGAGAGGGCACATCAACGGGCACCGCTTCTCGCGGAGAGAGCCGGGAGGAAACCAGAAAAATGTCCGCCAGATACGAAGAACTCAAAGGCCTCAAAAACATCGGCCAGAAATATGCCTACAGCGATCGCGAAGTCATGCTCTACGCCTATGGGATCGGCCTCGGCGCCGATCCGATGGACGAGAAGGAGCTCACCTTCGTCAACGAGGGCACGTTCACGCCGCGGCCGCTGAAGGTGGTGCCGACGTTTGCGTCCGTCGCAGCCTGGGGTTCGGGGCCGGGCGAGATGAACCTCAACCGCGTCATGGTGGTCGATGGCGAGCGTGACATCACCTTCCACCAGCCGCTGCCGGTGGGCGCAAACATCACGGCGGACTCCTCGGTTGTCGAAGTCTACGACAAGGGCAAGGACAAGGGCGTCGTCATCAGCCACCAGACCGTGCTCAAGAACGAGAAGGGCGAGAAGCTTGCCACTCTCGTTGCCTCGCGCTTCGCCCGCGGTGACGGCGGCTTTGGCGGGCCGAACCTGACCCAGCCCGATCCGCACAAGATACCCACGCGGAGCCCCGACAGGACCATCGATATCGTCACGCGCCCCGACCAGGCGCTGGTCTATCGCCTCTGCGGTGACCGCAACCCGCTGCACAGCGATCCCGAGTTCGCCAAGAAGGCCGGCTTCCCGCGCCCGATCCTGCACGGCATGTGCACCTACGGCATCACCTGCCGCGGCGTGCTCCAGACCTATGCCGACTACGACGCCTCTGCTTTCCGCCAGCACGTCGCGCGGTTCTCATCGCCCGTCTATCCCGGCGAGACCGTGACCATGGACCTCTGGAAGGACGGCAACACGATCTCGTTCGAAGCCAAGGTGAAGTCGCGCGGCGTCACCGTGATCAAGAACGGCAAGACGGTGCTGGGTTAGGGCGGTCTCGTGCCCCGGACTCAGCGCAGCGCTCCTTAGCGGTGCGCTGCAGAGCCGGGGCCCAGAGCGAACCCAACAAAGAGCTGGGTCCCGGCTCTGCGACGCAGCGTTTCACGCTGCATCGAGTCCGGGACACGAAAAACAAAAACAGGGAGAGGCCACCATGGGACTACTCGACGGCAAGGTTGCGCTGATCACCGGCGCGGGCGGAGGGCTCGGTGAGGCCTACGCAAAACTATTCGCGCGGGAAGGGGCGTCCGTCGTCGTCAACGATCTCGGCGGTCCCCGTGACGGCTCCGGGGCCGACAAGTCGATGGCGCAGCTTGTGGTCGACGCGATCAAGGCCGAGGGCGGCAAGGCGGTCGCCAACGGCGCTGACATCTCCACCATGGAAGGCGGCCAGTCGGTGTTCGACGACGCCATCAAGCACTTTGGCCGCGCCGATATCCTGGTGAACAACGCCGGCATCCTGCGTGACCAGACCTTTTCCAAGGCGTCCGAATCCGACTGGGACAAGGTGATCAAGGTGCACCTGAAGGGCACCTTTTGTTGCACCATGCCGGTGTTTCGCTGGATGCGGGAAAACGGCGGCGGCGTCATCGTCAACACCTCCTCGACATCAGGGCTGATCGGCAATTTCGGCCAGACCAATTACGGCGCGGCCAAGGGCGGCATCTGGGGCCTGTCCAACGTGCTGGCGATCGAGGGGCGGAAGTACAACATCCGGATCTGGACACTGGCGCCGGGCGCGTTGACCCGCATGACCGCAGACCTGCCCCGCTATAAGGAGAACCCCGGCGCGGCGCTGGGGCCGGACGGCATCGCGCCGGCCGTGCTATACATGGTCAGCGACTTGTCCGGCGACCAGACCGGCAAGGTGCTGGGTGTGTCCGGGCCCCGCGGCGTGCGCGAAATGCGGATGATGGAAATGGAAGGCTGGAAACCGCCGCACTCGGGCTGGAACGCCCAGGACATCGCCGATCATGCCAAGGAGATCTTCTTCTCCGAGGAGCAGATCAAGATGGGTGCGCGGCGGTTTTAAAGGTCGTCATCCCGGGGCACGCGAAGCGTGAGCCCGGGATCCATACTCCGGATCGTGGTTATGGATTCCGGGCTCGCGACTGCGTCGCGCCCCGGAATGACAATAGAGAGACAAGGAAAGACGATGAAACTGACCGCCGACGCCAAGGGCACCTTCGCAATCGCGCCGACACCGTTCCACGATGACGGCCGGATCGACGAGCGCTCGATCGACCGCCTGACCGATTTCTACGAGGAGGTCGGCTGCGACGGCGTCACGGTGCTGGGCATCCTCGGCGAGGCGCCGAAGCTCGATGCCGCGGAGGCCGAGCAGGTGGCGGTGCGCTTCGTCAAGCGCGCCAAGAAGATGCAGGTGATCGTCGGCGTCTCCGCGCCGGGCTTTGCCACCATGCGCTCGCTGGCGAAGGCCTCGATGGATGCCGGCGCGGCCGGCGTGATGATCGCGCCGCCGCCGTCGCTCCGTACCGACGACCAGATCGTCGGCTACTATAAGCAGGCGGCGGAGGCGATCGGGCCCGATGTGCCCTGGGTATTGCAGGACTATCCGCTGACGCTCTCGGTGATCTTCACGCCTGCGGTGATCCGCAAGATCGTCACCGACAATCCGAATTGCGTGATGCTCAAGCACGAGGACTGGCCGGGTCTGGAAAAGATCTCGACGCTGCGCAACTTCCAGAAGGACGGCTCGCTCCGTCCGCTCTCGATCCTCTGCGGCAATGGCGGACTCTTTTTGGACTTCGAGATGGAGCGCGGCGCCGACGGCGCCATGACCGGCTACGCATTCCCGGAGCTCCTGATCGATGTCGTGCGCCTCTCGAAGGAGGGCAAGCGCGACGCTGCGCATGATCTGTTCGACGCGCATCTGCCGTTGATCCGCTACGAGCAGCAGCCGGGCGCAGGTCTGGCGGTGCGCAAGCATGTGCTGCAGAAGCGCGGTATCATCTCGTCCAGCGCCCAGCGCAAGCCGGGCGCGACCATCACGCCGGCGGCGAAGGCGGAGGTCGATTACCTCCTGTCGCGCGTCGCCCGCGTCGACAAGCGCGCCAATCTTGGCCCGCAATCCAGCGCCGCAGGTTAGTTGAATGCCAGAGACATCAGCATCACGCCCGGCTTCGACCATCCTTCTGCTCCGTGACGGCGCAAAGGTCGACGGCAAGAGCCGCGACGAAATCGAAGTCTTCATGATGGTCCGCCATCATCAGATCGAGTTCAACTCGGGCGCGCTGGTGTTTCCCGGCGGCAGTGTCGATGCCGGCGACAACGAGATCGTCGCCCGTGCTGACCTCTATTCGGGCGGCGAGGCCTTAAGTGAATCGGATCGCGGTTTTCGGATCGCCGCGATCCGCGAGACCTTTGAGGAGAGCGGCATCCTGCTGGCGCGGGCGAAGGACTCGGGCACGCCGATCGATGCCAGGCGCGCCGGCGAGATCGCCGACAAGCATCGCGTCGCCCTCAACGAGCACAAGATCAGCTTCCTGAGTATCCTCGCCGACAACGGCCTCCAGCTCGCGCTCGATACGCTCGTGCCCTACGCGCATTGGATCACGCCGGAGGGCATGCCGAAGCGGTTCGACACCTGGTTCTTCCTCGCGGCCGCACCGCCCGATCAGCTCGGCGCCCATGACGGCCGGGAGTCGACCGACTCGATCTGGGTGTCGCCGCGCGAGGCGGTGGAGGGCGGCGAGAGCGGCCGCTTCAAGCTGCCGTTCCCGACCACGCGCAACCTGATCCGGCTCGCCAAGCAGGGCAGCGTGGGCGCCGCGCTGGAGCACGCCCGCGGCATGTCGATCGTCACGGTGATGCCGGTCATGACCAAGACCGAAGGCGGCCGCCAGCTCCGCATTCCCCGCGAAGCCGGCTATGACGGCGAGGTGTTCGAGGTCGGGGCGGTCGGCTAGGATACTTCGATACCAAACGAAGTATTGGCGGCCACGGACGCGCTAGGTTCCGTCCATCGCGAATGGACGGGACGTGCAAAATGGATCAGGGACGGGACCCCAACATCGCCGTCGAGCTGGCGCTGCTGGTCGCGCTCGCAACGCTCTGGGGCGGCTCCTACACCTTCATCAAGCTCGGCGTCGCCACCATTCCGCCGATCACGCTGATCGCGGCGCGCACCACGATCGCCGGGCTGCTGCTGCTCGTCGTCATGTGGGCACGCGGCATCAGGATGCCCATGGATGCCGCGACCTGGCAGCGCTTCGCGTTCCAGGCCGTACTCAACAGCGTCATCCCCTGGACGCTGATCGCCTGGGGCGAGCGTCATGTCGACGCGTCGCTCGCGACCATCCTCAACTCGGCCGGGCCGATCTTCACCTTCCTGCTCACGGCCGTCGTCACGCGCCACGAGGTGACGACGCCGCGAAAACTGTTCGGCGTGGTCGCCGGCATGGCGGGCATCCTGCTGATCGTCGGCGTCGACGCTTTCCACGACGTCGGCAGTGGCCTCGTCGCGGAGGCGGCCATCGTCGCCGCTACCGTCTGCTACGCCTGCGCCGCGATCTTCGGCCGCAGTTTCAAAGGTCTCGATCCGATGGCGCCGGCCGCGGGCTCGCTGCTGGCGGGCGCGGCGGCGCTGATCCCGGCCTCGCTGATCGTCGAACAGCCCTGGACGCTGTCGCCCTCGCTGAGTTCCGTGCTGGCGCTGCTCGCGCTGGCGACCTTTTCGACTGCGGCGGCGTTCGCGATCTACTTCCGCCTGATCCAGACGCTGGGTTCGGTCGGCACCACCGCGCAGGCCTATCTGCGCGTACCCATCGGGGTCGCAATCAGCGTCGCCTTCCTCGGCGAAACCCTGAGCCGGACCGCCTGGATCGGGCTTGCCTGCGTCGTCCTCGGCGTCGCCGCCATGACGATTCCGGCCCGGCGGCCGGTCAGCGTCAAAACGTCATAATCAGGTGGGGAGAAGGGCGGCGGGCTCGCGATATTAAGGATATTCAACGGCCAGAGGCATGTTCCCCCGGGGCCGCAAACCATCGTATATTGGGCCTCCAATAGCCCGGTCCTCAAAAGCCCCAATGTCCGCCGAATTGACGCCGACCCCTGAGAAAAAGCGAACATTCTCGCTCTCCATCGGCCAGCTCACCTTCGGCAGCTTCCTCCTGGTGCTGGCGGTGATCATCGTCACCTCGACCGCGAGCGTGATCGCGATCCGGCACATCGACACGACCTTCGCCGAGTTGCAGCGGCTCCAGAGCGTCGGCGACCTGGCCGAGGACATCGACCGCCGCATGAACGAGCTGCGGCTCGCCGCGCGCGATTTCGTCACCGATCCCGGCGCCGGCACGCAGTTCAAGCAGGTCGGCGAGGCGGCCTCGACGCTGAACGACATCCTGAGGAAGACCCGCATCGAGCTCGCGCCCGAGCAGCAGGACATGATCGACGGGGTCACGGAGCGCCTTGCGACCTATCGCAATGGCCTCGAGCGGATCTCGACCCTGATCGACCGCCGCGCCCAGCTGCTCGCCGGGCTGCCGCCGCTGCGCGACCGGTTCGACGTAGCCGTCGGAGCCGCGGCCGACCGCGAGCTCGCCTCCCGCCTGTCGGAATCGCAGAGCCGGATCGCACTCGGGCTGCTCGCGCGCAACCCGTCCGCCGCCGAGCAGGCCGCACAGGGGATGCGGGCGATGGACATCGCGGACGCCAGGCTGAAGACGGCCGTGAACGACTATGCCGAGGCCATCATCGCGGTGGCGGTCCGGGAGCGGCAGATCGCCGATATCGACCGCGAGGTGCTGGGCACCGAGGGCCGCCTGATCGGCCGCGTCACGGAACTGCTGCGCGAGGTCAGCGCCAGGCGCGGCCACGTGCTGTCGCGCGATTTCGCCCGTACGCTGACTGAGGCGCGGTGGCAGAGCATCGTGCTCGGCTCCATCGGCGTGCTGATCGGCATTCTCGCGGCGGGCTTCGTGGTGCGGCGGACCGTCCGGCCGCTTGCGAAGATCGCGAGATCCATCCGTGCGCTCGCAGCGGGCGAGAAGGACACTTCGATCCCGTCGGCCGACCTCGACAACGAGATCGGCGACATCGCGCGCGCGGCCGAAGTGTTCCGCCGCGCGCTGGAGGAGGCCGACACGGCGCGCGAGGCGGCGGTGCGGGCGCTCACCGAGCAGCGCCTTGCCGAAGAGAGCTACCGCAAACTGTTCGAGGGCTCGGTCGACGGCATCTACGTCACGACGCCGGCCGGCGATCTCCTCAACGCCAATCCGGCGCTGGCGCGGATGATGGGCTATGACAGCCCGCAGCAGCTCATCGACAGCATCAACGACATCGCCCACACCATCTACGTCCACCCCGAGGCGCGCGCCGAATACCAGCGGCTGATGGCGCGCGACGGCATCGTCCGCGAGTTCGAGTACCAGGTGCGCCAGCGCAGCGGCAACATCCTGTGGCTTTCCGACAGCGCCACGGGCGTGCAGGACGAGGCGGGCAACATCGTCCGCTACGAGGGCACGCTGCGCGACATCACCGACCAGAAGCGGGCGGAAGACGCCATCGCCGAAGGACGGCGCCTGCTCCAGCAGGTCATCGACACCGTGCCCGCGGTCATCAACGTCAAGGACCGCGAGCTGCGCTACGTGCTGATGAACCGCTACATGGCCGGCATCTTCGGCATCGAGCCCGCCGATGCGCTCGGCCGCACCACCGCGGATCTGATGTCGCGCTATGGCGCAGCCAAGACCGACGAGAACGACAAGCGGGTGCTCAGGCTTCGAAAAGGTCTCGGCTTCTACGAAGAGGAGTACAAGGACGCCTCCGGCAACATGCGGCAATGGCTGGTCAACAAGTTGCCGCTGCTCGATGCCGACGGCGAGATCGAGCGGATCGTCACCGTGGCGCTCGACATCGGCGAGCGCAAGCGCGGCGAGCAGGAGATGCGCAAAGCCAAGGAATCCGCCGAGACCGCGTTGCGAAACCTGCGCGAGACCCAGGCCTCGCTGATCGAGGCGGAGAAGCTCGCCGCGCTCGGACGGCTCGTCGCCGGCGTCGCCCACGAGGTCAACAATCCCGTCGGTATCAGCCTCACGGTCGCATCCGCGCTGGAGCGCAAGACCGCGATGTTCACCTCCGAAGTCGAGCGCGGCGAGCTCCGTCGCTCCACGCTCAACGACTTCCTCAACACCAGCCGCGATGCGTCCTCGCAGCTCGTCTCCAACCTGAACCGCGCGGCCGAGCTGATCCAGTCGTTCAAGCAGGTCGCGGCCGACCGCAACTACTCGGACCAGCGCAGCTTCGATCTCGGCGACCTCACCGAGCAGGTGGTGATGAGCCTGCGGCCGGGCTTGCGCAAACACAATCTGACGCTCAACGTCGAGTGCCAGCCGAGCCTGACCATGAACAGCTATCCCGGCCCGTATGGCCAGGTGCTGACCAATCTGTTTCTCAATTCGGTGGCGCACGCCTTCCCGGACGGCCGGCCGGGGATCATCGACATCCAGGTGCGCGAGTCCGGAAAGGACAATGTCGAGATCATCTTCTCGGACAATGGCTGCGGCATGTCGCTCGACGTCCGCCGCCGCGCCTTCGATCCGTTCTTCACCACGCGGCGCGACCAGGGCGGCACAGGCCTCGGACTGCACATCGTCTACAGCATCGTGACGAACCGCCTCGGCGGGCGGCTCGATCTCGATTCCGAGCCGGGCGAGGGGACGCGCATCCAGATCATCCTGCCGCGCACCGCGCCGCTCGAGCAGGCTGCGGAATAGTCCCGCGCCTAATCAGCTTCCGCGAGCTTGTGCAGCGTGGCGCCGAAAATCAGGCTGGCCTTGCCGACGAGTGCTGTGCCCGTCATCTCCGCGCGGGTGTCCGTGTAGGTCCCGCTGACGCCGATGCCGACCGGGGCAGGGCCGCCGAACAGCGGATTGTCGTCGCCCCGCGGCGAGGTGTGCCGTTGCACCAGCACCTCGCCCTTGAAGGTGTGGTCGTCCTTCACGACGTAGCTGCCGGTGTAATAGAGGTACGCATCGCCGCCAAGGATCTTGCCGTCGCGAAAAAGAATCACGCCGCTGCCCTTACCGACTCGACCGTCGAGCAGGTTCACGTGAATCGAATAGAGGCCGTTCTTCATCACGTCCCACAGGCCGGCCGCCATCGCCCAACGGCGTAACCGGTAGAGCTTTTATGCCAAAGCGCGTTCCCGCGCGCAACGCGGCAGTTTGCCGGGCGGCGGTGCGATCTTGCCGCCGCCAGCCGTAGTTGTCCCGGCTTGTCTATGACACCGCCATGACGGTCTGATCATGAGGCGAGGCCAGTCGTTGCGAATCAAGTTGGCCCGCGAAATGCATAACCATTGTTGCACTGGCCGCGGGGTGCTGGAGCAAGACAAACGTGAGCAACTGGATCGATTCCGGCGGCGATGAGCCGCGTCTATACAGTGTGCGTCCCACGATTTGCGAAACACAACGGCCGACTGGCGGTGCGCCACGCTGGCGAAGCGTGGCCAGCCTCGCTTGCGCCTTGGCTCTGATTGCGCTCGCAGCCCCCTCGGGGCATGCGCGCGACCGCGGCCAGTTCGCCAACACCAATGCCGAATTGAAGGCGTGGTTCGACGGCCTGCGCAGCGGCAAGGGGCCTTGCTGTTCCGATGCCGACGGCTCGGCGCTCTCGGACACTGACTGGGAGAGCAAGGACGGACATTATCGTGTCCGCATCCCGCGCCTGGGCCACGTGCTCGACGGCCAGCAGCAGGAACTCGTCTGGGTTGACGTGCCCGAGGAGGCCGTCATCTCGGAGCCGAACCGGGTCGGGCGCACCATGGTGTGGCCGATCTACGGCTACATGGGCGTCGCCATCCGCTGCTTTATGCCTGGCAGCATGAGTTAGCCGGGCGACAGCACGCCCGGCCTCTCGTCGACCTCAGATGCGGCGCCGCGTTAGGTGTATTTCTTGTCGCGCTCGAGCAGCTCGATGGAGATGCCTTCCGGGCCGCGGATGAAGCAGATGCGCACGCCGGGCCGGATCGTGGTCGGCTCGCGCGTGAAGGTGACGCCCTTGGCCTTGATCTCGGCCGCGACGGCGTCGATGTCCTTCACGGTGAGACCGAGATGGTCGAGGCCCTGATGCGGGTGCGGCGGCGGCGGGTTGACGGCGTTGTCGCCCTCGAGCGATGCGATGAAGATCTTTGCGCCGCCGAGATTCACGTCGATCCGTCCCGGTGCGCGCACGATCTCGCCGCCGAGGATGTCCCGCAGCCAAGCCGCTGTGGCCTCCGGATCGGGACTGCGTAGATGGACGTGATCCCAAGTGACGACGACTGGCATTTCATGTTCTCCCAACGGGGTCTTCGATGTTGCAGCGCATGTTAGCGGCCCCGGCTGGTGATCGCCACCGTCCTTACCGACTCGGCATGAGCGCGGGAACCTTAGTTCGTCTCCCGGATTAAGGTAAGCAGTGGCCGAGTCCGTCGTTGAACGAGCCCAGGCCGCGGTCGGTGATACAGCCATGAACGCCAGGTTTGATCGGATCGGGTGGGGACGTTTCGCCGGGAGCGGCGAGCGCCTGGCGCGAGCCGTGACGATCGCGAGCGTCTCGTTCGGGCGAAGCCTGCTCTGGCCACTGGCGGCGATCATCGTCGGCTGCGGGGTGTGGATGCTGCTGCCGCTCTCCAGGGGCAACAGCACCGAGCCGGTGAAGTCTGACGTGGCAACGGTCGAACCGGCACCTCCGGGCAGTACGGCGGCGGCGGTCTCGCCGATTGTCGAAGCTCAGGCTCCACCTGCGGCAGAACTCGATCGCCTCAAAATCTCATCGCAGACCTGGCGCCGTGGCGGGCTCGGCTCGAAGGCGCTGGTGACGTTCACGCTGCGAAACGACAATGACTATGCCGTTAAGGATCTGGAGATCGTCTGCGCGTTCACGCGGCGCGATGGCAGTCATCTCACCGACCGTAGCCGCGTGCTTGCCGACACGGTAACGATGAAGAGCCGCAAGACCTTTGCCCGTATTGCTGTCGGCTTCATCAACGTTAATGCCGATCAGGCGAAGTGTTCGCTGGTCGCAGCACAGCGCGCGTAACGCCCGGAGTTCCCGGTAGCGGAAAAGTTACTGTCGGCAGGCCTTGGCCGAAAAACTTGGCGTTGCCATTTGAACCAAGGGCCGGGTGCAGGAACCAATTAGAGTATCGCCTGTTTAAGGCGAAGAGCCCACGCGGGGATGCGGGGGGCGGAGCGTGGCCGATGCCCATTTTCAGGTACTTCGTTTTCGTCGGTGGAGCGTTGCTCGCACTGTTGTTCGCGGCGGATTACGTTCTGCCGTCGCAACCGGTCGCGCGGGCCATTGTCACCGCAAGCAACGATCAGCCCTTGATCCGGATCCGGTCGGATCGCCATTTGCCTGAGCGTGTCGTGCTCGACACCAGCCAGCCGACGATTGCCGCACCCGTAGTGAAGACCGCTGCGGTCGTTGCGCCTCAGCCGCCGGTGCAGGAGGCTGCTTCGCCGGAGCTGGCCGAGATGTCGGCCAAGGCGCGGGTGCGCGAGACCTTCGCCCAGTTTACACCGGCCCCGAAGGCCAACGCCGCTGCGGCCAGGAAGACCGAGGCCAAGCCGCAAGTTCAGGCGCAGGCTCAGCTTCCTCAGGGGCAGACGCCTCAGATCCAGGCTCAGCCCAAGCGCAAGGTCGCCAGGGCGCATCCGGTTCCACAGCAGGGCCGGTCGATGATGCTGGTCGCGCAGCAGCCCCATTTCGGTCTCTTCAACACGACCTGGTAAGGGCGCCTCCGACCGTCTCGAAACGAGACGGAGAGGGCTTTTTATTGGTCAATCTCTCTGCTAATTCGAACCGATCCGAACGCCGTCCGGTGCGCTGGCTTGCCAGCAGCGGTCAGGCGCTTCTCGGTTGCGGCCCCATACCCGGGCCGGGGCGCTCGTAGCTCAGCTGGATAGAGCATCGGATTTCGATTCCGAGGGTCGGAGGTTCGAATCCTTCCGAGCGCGCCAGTAAAATCAATGACTTAGGTTGAAAGAGCGGCTTTCGGCCGTGTTGCGGGCTGTAACTGCAAAAACCCTTTGATTTCAATGCTTCCCGTTCTGTGCCGCGCAGTCCCCGCAACACGAGCGCAACATGGCGATTCTCGCTTCGTTCGCAGGGGGCGGTGTGGATAACCTGCACAACGTTCGAGGCTTGTCGCATCGAACTGCGCACGTGGCAGGATGAGCGCTCCCATTGATTCGAGCGCACCGAGGAACACGCATGAGCCGTTACGTCGCAATCTTCGAAACCAACGGCAAGAACAGCACGTTCGTGGTGGATGGCAAGGTGGCCGTGGAAGAGCTTTTCAAGCTCATAAATGAACGGCAGTTCGTTAGCGGCATAGAGGCGATTTCCCTCCATGTAGACCAGTCGCAGGAGGAGCCCTTCATTGAGCGCGTTTCGAGGCTTTCCCAGGCAGGAGATATCCAAGAGGGCATCCAGTCAGCGTGAACCGGCGGGCCTTTCAACTGCGGTGTGAGCGCGGGACCGAAGCCTCGCGCCTCAGCCCCCCTTGCGCAGTCCCTGCTCAATCACTTTCAAACGTTTTCGGAGAGCGCGATCTAGGGCGCTGGCTTCTCTTGGCGCAATTCTACCGGTGGTAATATCGGACAGCATCCTGCCCTGAAACGTCGCGATCTGGTCTAACGTCATCTGCTCGATTTGAGCAATCCGCGCCTCAACATCGGAATTTGCTTCCGCCCTGTTGCGCATGTGCTTGCTCCCCTGATGAGTCGCGATTTTGATTTTGGATCCCGGCGGCGCCGAAGCAAATGCTCGCAGCGCCGGAATTGTGGATAAGCTACCGCTTCAACCGGTGGGGTGCGCCGCCGGCCGCGGCCGTGTCTTTTCCTGTGCGGTTCGCCTTTCCACACCCACGATAAGCAGTAGCTCGCGCGCGTTCCGAAATACTAGGAATCGATAATTTGACTCCGCCTTGCGCCGCATTTCGATGGCGAGATGCGGCCTCAAAAGATCACCTTTGGCGAGATGCGCGAGATGGGTGTGCGCGGCGTCCTCATCTATTGCGCCGACTATCGTTGCAGCCACCACGTTGCTCTAAGCGCGGATCGATGGTCTGACGAGGTGCGGCTCTCGGATATTGAGACGAAATTCGTCTGCCGGACGTGCGGCAGAAGAGGCGCCGATGTCCGACCACACTTCGATTGGAATAGGCCGACCGTGCCAGCTATGGGGTACCGATGAAACTTGCCACCGAACGATCCTTCGCCAACCCAGAAGTCGCGGCCCGCAAGCTGATAGAACTCGCGACGACTATTGAAGCTGTCCAGGACGGCCGCATCCACATCGAGAAGGTCAACGCGCCCTTCCTTTACACGCTAAAAGCCAGTGGCTCGGAGTTTGGGGCCGGCATCAAGTATGCGGTTGAATGTGGCTGGCTCGAGCTGCACGAGAGCGGGACCTATGTCCGGCTGATCGGCACCAGCGCAAAAGCGGCCCCAGCAAAAGACTAAGTTGCCGGGGCCGTTTGGAGGCTACCTTGGCGGTAATGGGGTTGCCAGGTGGTCATGAGCATAGGAAAAACCGGCAATCAGTTCTGTCCGCTTTTGTACAAAGCGGTAGTTCCAGATCGGGAACGGAACCGATCGCAATGAAGTTTAGAAGGGACGGCCCGCCAGCGTGACCAGCGGGCTGGTAGCGATCGTCAGGCGCAGTCGCGACCTCCGCGGGGTACGATCGAAGTACTGGCTCGTGGAGCTTCGCGCGCGTTCTCAATGTCCGAAAGGAGGTTCCAATGCGTACTCCGGCCTTGGCGATTTTGGCAATCGGGATGGCATCAACAGAGCCGGCGGCAGCTCAGACGTATAATCCGGCCTATCCGGTTTGCCTGCACGTTTACCGCGCGGGGGCCAACTATTACGATTGCAGCTACACATCGCTGCCTCAGTGCAATGCTTCGGCATCGGGCCGCGCCGCAGAGTGCGCCATAAATCCATACTTCGCGGGCGTGGAAAACCCCGCAGCTTATCGGCGGCACGGCCGCCGCGCCTACTAGGGCAGTTGCGAGAGACGCCCAGCCCGCCAGCGTGAACCGGCGGGCTCACTATGCTCATGCGGACCGGGTTAATCGCGTCTCCGCCGATCAATCTTGCTGTGGCCGAGGAAGAACAAACCGGCCAGCATGCCAATAGCGGCGGATAGTGCTTCCAACACTGACCGGCTCGCTATTTTATGAAACCATAAAAGGGTAGTTCTCCGAGTTCTCTTTGGTCATGGGGTGGTCATGTCAACTTGGACGTTAGAAGGCGAAAAAGAGGGAGAGATTATCTCCGCCCTCCTGAATGAAACCGACCGAGCGGCGGCTATCATTGCTGGGACTATCGTTGAAGATAGGCTTTCAAGAAAGCTGAAGGCAAATCTAAGAAACGATGACACCAAGCTTGTAACGGCTGCCGTTACAGAGATGTTTAGATCCAGCGGGCCACTCGGTGTTTTCGCCAATAAGATCCGGCTCGGTTACCTAATGCGACTGTACGGCTCGACCGCCTACAAGGACCTGGTTGCCATCAAAGATATCCGCAACTTGTTTGCGCACAAGATGGACATTCTTTCATTCAAAACCAACGAGATCGCAAACCTCTGCCAAAATCTAAAGATCGTTGAGAGTTACTTCCTGTTAGACACCGACAAATCCCGCCTGTTCAATTGGCCCCAAATTACGAACGGGACCTTTTCAAAAGAAGATTGGGATACGCTTACCCTTCACAACAGCAGCATTATGGGGACCGTTTACACTAAGGACAGACAGGCCGTTCTTGGCGACAACCGCGAGCGATTTCTGAGCAGTTGCGGAATCTTCATGTCCCATCTCTCGTTTAACGGCGAGAAGGTTCCTCTTTTCTTCGGGGACGAACAGCCTCCATCGACCTGAAGATGTTCGCGACAATCGCCTCATTCGCGCGCGAATGATCTTCATGCCACGCCAACTCGAATAATCCCGCCTCGATCATGGCAGGGGTTACTTCTATTTCAGGCGCGCCAGATTCCGGCGGCGAAACAACCATTCGCAGCATGTCAGCGCCTTTCCAGCCTAGAAACCTCAACCGACTTCCCACCGCCCTTGGTCGTCACCGAGCACACCACGAGCGTCGCAAATTCCGGCTCGCCGTCCGGGCCTGCCGCCACCTCGATGCGATCAAGGCGCCGCACTGAGTTGGTCGCTGCCTGATTGAAATAGCCCGGCACGAGAACGTCCTCGAGCGAGTGAGAGGTTTTGTAAAGAAAGACGTTCCACGTTGCCTGGATCGCCAGCGAAAGGCCGTAAATGTCCATGGTGGGGACTTTCATGTCACTCATACGGTCCTCCCTCCGTGGCCAACCGCCGGCCCGGTGCCGTGGATCATTTCCTGGAGCTGCTGAATGCAGGATTGAACAGCCCGGTCCCGGTAGCCCTCGCTGCCCGGCGGGGTCAAAAGCAACACGGTCGTTCTAAGTCGTTATGATTGCTGGCGTCGTTACGGATTTCGATTCCGAGGGTCGGAGGTTCGAATCCTTCCGAGCGCGCCACTTGCAAAGCCGGAGCCTCGAGGCCCGGCCGGCTCAATCTTCGGGTCCCCTTACTTGCCCTGGATCTTCAGTCCATTGGGGCCGACATTGATCTGCAGGCCGTCGGGCTGTTTCTTCGCCTGGTAGAGGTTGTAGCCGAGCACGGCTGCCGTGACGACCAGAGCGTCGATGATCAGAAACAGGACGTTGCGGTTGATGGACATTCTCTTCCCTGAACCACTTGATTGACGGCGAGAAAAACCCCGCGCGTAGGGCGCGCGGGGTTTCTCAGCGCGCCCCCGGGGCTGGCTGGCGGCGCACTGCTCGGACCTGACAACGTCGTTCGAGGGAACCTGTTCCATAGCCGCCCGACGCGTGGTCAAGGCGAGCCATCGGCGTCGCGCCTGTGATGTCAGCTTGCGGAACGGCAGGTGTGCCGGGCCCGTGCCAGCGTGTCGGAGGGCGCCTCGTGGAAGGTCGCGCGGTAGGCCGCGGCAAACTCGCCGAGGTGATGAAATCCCTGGGCGCGTGCGCACGTGGCGACCGTCGCGCCGCCGCCCTTCAGGAGCCGCGAGCGTGTGGCCCACAGCCGCTTCAGGCGGATGTATTGATGCAGGCTCATGCCGCGCACCTTGCTCACGGCGCCGCCGAGCGTTCGGACCGAAACGCCCAACTCGCCGGCGAGATTGGCCGTATAGATCGGAGCGGTCGGATAGGCCGAGACGTAATCGTCGATCTGTTGCACGAGCCTGGCTGATCGCGCGCCTGCATTCGGGGCGGTGCGATCAGACAACGGGTCGATTTGAAACAGGTCGTCGAAGGCGAGCAGCAGACCCTCCTGGAGATGCGCGGCGACCTCTGTGGTTTCGAACATGTGCGGCTCTACGGACGCGGTCCGCAGGATGTCGAGAACAAGCTGACGCGCGTAGAGATGCGCCACGGGGTCCGCGATGCGAACCCACAATGCATCGGCGCGATCGAACCAGCCGCGATCCCTGAGCGCGGGGGAGAACATGATCAGCGCGTGGTAATTGGTCTGATGCTCGACGAAATGACAATGATGATTGCCGCGCAAGGCGATGAAAAAGCGCGAGTCGAGTTCGATCCCACTCGAGCTGGCGCGCAGATCGTCGGTCATCGGCAGGATCACCATGCCGCCCGGTGCGCGATAGGCGGTATCGAGAATCCGCGCAAACGACCTCGCCACGATGAGCCGGCACCCCGGCAGGTTCACGATCGCACGCGCCGCAGCGAAGTTGGCGACGTCGAGCGGAATGCTGCGGGCGTCTTCCATCGACTCGGCCGGTCGAAACGCGTCGACATCGGAAAACCGGATCAACTGGAGGGCGGAGGAGGGGGCGAGAGCGTCGAAGAACATGCTTCTGGCCGAATGCTGAAATGTGACAATTAAATAAAATTCGATACATCGCAATCAATGGCGAAACAGGATGATTCAGTAAACCGGATTCCGGGCCGTAGTATTGCGGACATCATGCCACGCGGCGCGGCAGTTCGATGTCACCGTCAACGGTCCCGGTTCATCGGTTGGCCTGAGGCGAGGTCGATGAAATGGAGGCGCGTGCAGGCGGGACATGCGAAGGACTCGAAGCTCCGCCCCTCGAGCCGCCGCCCCTCAAGCCTCCGCTCGTCAGGCCTTGGTTGCCTCTCGAGATGCGTCTGCACATTCATGCCCGTCTGGGGGCACCGGAAAACAATGAAATCCGCCATCGACGTAGAATGACGGCACAGCGAATTTCATCTTTGATCTAGATCAGTTTTGGAATCGCTCCACGCAAGCCGCGAGCACGCGAATGGACACAACGCGCGATCTCGCAAAAGCGAAGGGGCCCGAGAGGGCCCCTTTGGAAATCACCAGCGGCGATAGCGTGGTCCGTAATAGCGAGGCCCATAGGCGCGTGGCCCATACCCATAATATCGGGGCCCGTAATACGGCCGGGGGCCGTAATACCCATCATAGTTCGGGCGCCAGAAACAGCGTCCCCAGGCGTCGCAGACCATGCGGACCTGCTCGACGTCGGAGACCTGCGGCGTCGCAGGTGCGGGCGCGATGGGCATGGCGGACGCCGCCGGCGATGCCATGATGGCACCGAACAGGGATGCGGCGACGAAGCCAGTCTTGAGATTCATGATGTCTTCCTTTGCTTACGCAATGCAGGATATCGAAGTTGTTCTGATCAAATTGTGGCGGAACCGAAATGTAATGCTGATGAACAAATCTTCAGCAAGCTCGCCGCAGGGCTGACCTTTCGCTTCGCAAGACTATCCCAGGTTCGCGCGCGTGCCCAATGCTGCGCTTGCACTGGCGCTACCTGGCAGGACATTGCATTCATCCTTGATCCTGCGCAATTCGCCCGCACGACTTCATCCCTAGTCTTGCTGCTGTGGCCAGCGTTTCGAGGAATTCGAAGAGCAGGCTCGCGAGATTGCCTGGAGCTGTGCAATGGACAAGATGAGACTAGACAAGGGTGACTGGCTGATCGTGTGCGACGGGCGCAAGGCGCTCATTCTGGAAAACCTCGGCGACGAGATGTTTCCGAACCTCCACACCCGGGAGGTGCACGAGCAGCCCAATCCCTCGACCAGTGCGCAAGGGACCGATGCGCCGGGCCGGCTGAACGCCGCCGTCGGCGGCGCGCGCAGCTCGGTCGAGCAGACCGATTGGCACGATGAGGCGGAGCGTGCCTTCCTGCGGAGCCTGGCCGGCCGGCTCGATGCCGCCGTCAGCGCGGGCGAGACCTCGGCCCTGACCATGGTGGCCTCACCACGCGCGCTCGGGATAATCCGCGCCGACTATTCGGACATCGTGCGCAAGGCGCTTCAAGGCGGGGTCGGCAAGGACCTCGTCAAGCTGCCGGTCTACGAGATCGAGAAGCAATTGCTGCTGTCGGGCACCGCCAAATAGCGGCACCCGCAGAGGATACGCCAGAGCCCCTCAGAAGCAGGGGTGCCGGCGGCCGTCCTGGCCGATATAGGTGGCCGAGCTTTGGTAGCAGCGGTTGTTCGACGGGCCGTCGTAGAAGGCGAAGGTGCCGGGGGTGATGCCGGGCCCGTAATTGTGCAGATAGCTGATCGGGTAGGGCAGCGGGTTGGTGTAGTGGCGGTGGTACCGGTGGTGTCCCCGCGCCTCCGCGAGGCTGGGGGCGAGGATTGCGGCCGACAGGGCAGCAACCGCGGCTACAAGCTTCAACGTGCTCATCTCGATTCTCCGGAACCCGCGCGAATAGGTCAGGTGTTTATAGCCATTTCGGGCCGCCGGAACACCCGTCCGGCGCACGGAAATCGGGGCCAATCCCGCCGATTCCTGGGTGGGTGTGACAGAATTGCCCGGAGCAGGGTCGAAGGCTGCCCATTTTTGGCCTTTTCGGGATGCTTAACGAATTCCCCACACAAGTATGGCCAAAGAGAATTCGCTTAAGAATCCTGTCGCCGGCCCTTTGGGGGTCCTTCGAGGCCGGTTCATTCCTGAAGGCTTTCGCCGTCACGCACCATGCGCATCACGCTTTTGAGCCTGCTGTTGCTCTCCGTCGCCGCCGCCACGCCGGCGCGCGCTGAGCTGCACATCACCCGTGACCACGGCGGCTACGTCGAGGAGTACAAGGCCAAGTACAAGCGCGTCCGCGAGAAGGGTGAGCGCGTCATCATCGACGGCATCTGCAACTCGGCCTGCACCCTGGTGCTCGGCATGGTGCCGATGAACAAGATCTGCGTGACGCCGCGCGCCAGCCTCGGCTTCCATCAGGCCTATTACGACAAGGCCTTCACCTTCGGCATCAAGGTCACCAGCGCGGAGGGGACATCCGACCTGATGTCCTACTACCCCAACACGGTGAAGGACTGGATCCGCCGCAATGGCGGGCTCACCACCGACATGAAGAAGATCAAGAACGGTGTCGAGCTCTGGAAGATCATCGACCCCTGTCCGGAAGAATGGTGAGCGGCTGAGCTGCGCGCCCGCTGTCCGTCGCAGCGCAGCATCGCTCGTTTGGAAATTCGCGTTGCCGCATAGGCCCCGGTCGGGCAATGAGGGCGGCAATGAACCATAATCAAGAAGCCCTGACCGCCCGCGCCGCACCGATCCTGTTCGTCGTGCTCTGGAGCACCGGATTCATCGGCACCAAATACATCATCAACAACGCCGATCCCTTGACCTATCTCGCCATTCGCATGGCGATCGTGGTCGGCCTGATGGCGATCATCGCAGCGATTGCGCGACCGAAATGGCCGGACCGTGTCGACGTCGCGCATAGCGCCGTTGCCGGCATTCTCGTCCACGGCTTCTATCTCGGCGGCACGGCGATTGCGATCGCGCATTCGATCCCGGCCGGACTCTCGGCGTTGATTCCGGGCCTTCAGCCGATCCTGACCTCGACCATCGCCAATCGCTGGCTCGGCGAACGCGTGACGCCGGTGCAATGGGCGGGGCTGGTGCTTGGCCTCGGCGGTGTAGCGCTGATCCTGCACGGCCGTCCGATGACCGGCGAGGCGGGGCTCGGCTGGCTCGCCTCGGTGGTGTCGCTGATCAGCATCACACTCGGCACGCTCTATCAGCGCTGCTACTGCAACCACATCGACTGGCGCGCCGGCAATCTCGTCCAATATATCGCCGTCACCGTCTTCTTCACGGTCGGCGCCTTCCTGTTCGAGGACCGCGTGGTGCACTGGACGCGGGAGTTCGTGCTCGCGCTTGCCTGGCTCGCCGTGGCGCTCTCGATCGGATCGATCGGGCTGTTGTACTGGCTGATCCGCCACGCGGCGGCGACCTCGGTTGCGAGCCTGTTCTACCTGGTGCCCGCCGTCACGGCGCTGATGGCCTATCTGCTGTTCGGGGAGAAGCTCGATGCGCTGGCGATTGCCGGCATGGCGATGTGCGCGGCGGCGGTGTTCGTCGTCAACCGGCGTTTCTAGGCAGGCAGGCCAGTACGTCGGAATACATCCCTGACGTGCGGCGCGCGCTCGTGCTAGGCTGGACTGATTTCAGCTTCCCTTTGGCAAGGTGATTTCCATGAAAAAAGCACGGCGTGCACTGCTCGGCAGGTCCTTGAGGCCGGTCCGGATTGCCTGCATCAACTACGCCGAGGAGATGATGAGCGAGCGGATGATGGGGAGGCTCACGGCGGCGCTGCAGAAATGCTACGACGAGCATTTCCTGCCGGTCTGGGGCTATCCCATCGATCTCGACGTCACCCGCAACCCGAAGCCGACGGACTGGCAGCTGCTCTATTTTGACGACGCCACCCACAAGAACTTCCTCGGGCGGCACGAGCTGACGCACCGCGGCCAGCCGATCTCAAAGATCTTTCTGAAGGCACTCGGCGAGGACGATCCGGTCAGCCTGGCGGCCTCGCACGAACTGTTCGAGATGGTGCTCGATCCCATGGCCAATCTGTGGGCCGACAAGACTCGGCACACCCAATATGCCTACGAGGTCTGCGACGCCGTGGAAGAGGAGTCTTTTCTCGTCAACGGCTTTCCGATGTCGAACTTCGTCTATCCGTCCTGGTTCGAACCGTTCGAGCATCCCCGCGGCACCAAGTTCGACCATATGGGGTCGCTCAAGGCGCCGTTCTCGATGACGGAAGGCGGCTATGTCATCAAGAAGGTCAACGGCCGGAAGGTGATCAAGCAGTTCGGCTCATCCGAGAAGCGGAGGCGCTTCGCCAAGGAGGACCGGCGCGGCCATCGCAGCGAATTTCGTGATCCGCAAGGCGAGCATCACCCGGGCCGGCGCGCAGCCAAGCGGCGAGGGTAGGGGCGGGAGAAGTCTCCGGGCGCGCCCGTACCCGGAGACCTGCTCGAGCGCTGCGATCAGCGCTTGGCCTTCCTTTTCGACTTGGCCGCCTTCTTCGCGGACTTCCTGGTGGCCTTCTTTGCAGCCTTCTTGGCCGCTTTCTTCGACGACTTCTTTGCAGCCTTCTTCGAAGCTTTCTTCGAAGCTTTCTTCGCAGATTTCTTGGATGCCTTCTTGGCTTTCTTCTTGGAAGCCTTCTTCGGCGCTACTTTCTTCGCGACCTTCTTGGCGGCTTTCCTGACCTTCTTGACGGCGGTGACTGCGGCTTCGCTGGTTGCTTCCACGGCGGTGGTGATCGTGTCCAGCGCCTGTTCGGTGATCGGCTTCTCGTCGTCCATATCGTCCCCCACGGTTTGTATGGAGCGATGACGATAGCGGGTTTCAAAATCGAGTCAAAGCAGCGCTCAACCTTTGCGGATCTTTGCGTAGCCGGCGAGCGCGCGCTCGCGCCCCTTCGCGTGATCGACGATCGGCTGCGGATAGGTCTTGCCGAGCGTGACGCCCGCGCTCGCAAGCTCGATCGGTGATGCCTGCCAGGGCTGGTGGATCAGCTTGGCCGGCACGTCTTTCAGCTCGGGCACCCAGCGCCGGACATAGGCTCCATCAGGATCGAACTTCTCGCCCTGGAGAGTTGGATTGAACACGCGGAAATAGGGTGCGGCGTCGGCGCCGCAGCCGGCGACCCATTGCCAGTTGGCGGGATTGCTGCCGGCATCCGCATCGACCAGCGTGTCCCAGAACCAGCTCTCGCCGTCGCGCCAATCGATCAGGAGATGCTTGACCAGGAAGGACGCCACCACCATCCGCACCCGGTTGTGCATCACGCCGGTGTGCCAGAGCTCGCGCAGGCCGGCATCGACGATGGGATAGCCGGTGCGTCCGCGGTGCCAGGCGGCGAGCGCTTTCTTGTCTCCCTTCCAGGGAAAGCCATCGAAATTCGTTTGCAGGTTTTCGGTGGCAAGGCTCGGGTGATCGTGGAGGAGGTGGCGGCAGAATTCGCGCCAGCCGAGCTCGCTCAGGAACTTTTCGACGCCGGGCCCGATCGCGGGATTCTCCGCTGCTGCAAAGCGCGCGGCGTGCCAGACTTGGCGCGGGCTGAGCTCGCCGAACCTCAGATGAGGCGACAGGCTTGAAGTCCCCTCGCGATCCGGACGGTCGCGATCGCCGACATAGATGTGCGCGGCGTGCTTGAGGAAGTCGCGGAGGCGTACGCGGGCCGAGGCTTCTCCCGGCGTCCAGGTCTGGCGCAGGCCGCCAGCCCAGTCGGGCTTTGTCGGCTCGAGCGTCCAGCTCTCCAGCGCGTCGCTGGCGAGCTGCGGCGCAGGGCGTAGCTCCCGCGGTGCGGGCAGAGGCTTGGGCGGATCGCCCAGCGACAGCACCCGCCGCCAGAACGGCGTGAAGACGCGAAGGCCGCGGCCCTCCTTGTTGCGGATCGCCGAGGGTGACACCAGCAAGTCGCCAGGGAAGCTCTGCGAGTCCACGCCGAGCTTTGCCAGCGCCGCTTCGAGCTGTTTCTCGACGGACTGATGTGGCGCCTGCGCGACCCCGTTCCAGTAGACCATTGCGGCTCCGCTCTCCCGCGCCACCTCGGGGATCACCTTGGCCGCCGGCCCCTTGCGCAGGATCAGCGATCCGCCGCGCGTGGCGATCTCGGCGCCGAGCGCCCGCAGCGACTGTGCCAGCCACCAGCGCGTCGCACCGCCCGGCGGCCGTCCGGCCATCTCATCCATCACATAGAGGCAGATCACTGGCGCGCCTGTCTTCGCGGCGGCATGGAGGGCGGGATGGTCGGACAGGCGGAGGTCATCGCGGAACCAGACGATGACAGGCGGCGCGCTTGGCGTGGTCAGGGCGGGCCTCGTTTACAATTTGGCAAGCATGCCGCGTGCGGCGGTGTGAACCGTCGTTAATTCGGTCGTAAGCCGATTGCATGAATATGCAAGAATTCCGGGGGTAGTTCCATTCATGTCCAACCGTGCGACGGCAAAGTTCTTGCCGCAATTCAAGCTGGGTACCAAGGCCGTCCTGTGCGCCGTGCTGCTGATCGCCGTGAACACGGCGCTCGTGGTCGGCGCCGGATACTGGTCGCTCACCTCCGCCTTCAACGATCGTGCGCTGCGCGACATCGAGGTCAATTTGCGCACGCTGGCCCTGGCTTTTGCCGAGGTCGTTCCCGACGCGAAGATCACGATGCGGGATGGCGGGGTGGCGCGCGCCGAGATTCCCAAAATGCCGGAGTTCAGGGATCACGCCATCGTCGATCGTGCGGTGTCCTATGTCGGCGGCAACGCGACCCTGTTCGTGTTCGATGATGCGAGCGGGCAGTTCGTCCGCCGCTCGACCAACGTGAAGAAGGAGAACGGCGACCGCGCTGTCGGGACCCAGCTTGCCGCCGATCATCCCGGGCAGGCCGTCCTGCGCCGCGGCGAGGCGTACAAGGGCCCGGCCACGCTGTTCGGCAAAACCTTCATGACCGCCTATTTCCCGGTCGCGGATGCCACCGGCAAGGTCGTCGGCATTCTCTATGTCGGCATCCCCATGGCGCAGTTCGAGAGCATGCTGACGCAGGCCATCGAGAGCATGGCGATTGCGGCCGGTATTGCGGCGTTGCTGGTGCTGGTCCTCACCTTGCTGGTCGTCCGCCGTATCACCAAGCCGCTCACCTCGGTCACGCGCTCGCTGACGGCGCTCGCCGAAGGCAAGAGCGACGTCGAGATCGATTGCGAGGATCGCGCCGACGAGATCGGCGAGATCGCCCGCACGGTCGCGGTGTTCAAGAGCAACTCGCTGGAGCGGGCGCGCCTGCGCAGCGAGCAGACCGCGGCCACGGCTGCCGCGGCGGAGCAGCGCAAGGCGGAGCTGCGCAATTTCGTCGAGCAATTCCGCGGCAGCGTCGGCGGCATCCTCGACAAGGTGCTGAGCTCCTCCGGTGAGTTCGAGCGGGTGGCGCGGCAACTCACCGACACCGCACGCTCCACCGCCGACCTGTCGGCGCAGTCGGCCGGCGCATCCGAGAACGCCTCCGAGCACGTGCGCACGGCGGCCTCGGCCTCCGACGAACTGTCTCAGTCGATCTCCGAGATCACCCGCCGGGTTCAGGAATCGAACGAGATCTCCGCCGAGGCGGTACGGCAGGCCGAAGCCACCGACCAGCGCATGGCGCAGCTCTCGGAGGCGGGGGCGCGCATCGGCGACGTCGTCAAGCTGATCACCTCGATCGCCGAGCAGACCAATCTTCTGGCACTGAACGCCACCATCGAGGCGGCGCGCGCCGGGGACGCCGGTCGCGGCTTCGCGGTGGTGGCCCAGGAGGTCAAGACGCTCGCCGGCCAGACCGCCAAGGCGACGGACGAGATCTCGAACCAGATCGCCAGCATGCAGCTTGCCACGGAGGAATCGGTCACCGCCATCAAGGCGATCGGCCAGACCATCGAGCGCATCAGCGGCATCGCGGGCTCGATCTCGGCCGCGGTCGAGCAGCAGAGAAGCGCCACCCACAACATCGCGGCCAGCGTTCGCGCTGCGGCCTCGGGCACCGCCGATGTCGCGGTCAATGTCCGTCACGCCGCCAAGGGCGCGAGCGAGACGGGAGAGACCTCGAGCCGGATGTTCGCCTCTGCCCAGGCGCTGTCAGGCGAGAGCCTGCATCTGAAGGCCGAGGTCGACAGCTTCCTCGACCGCGTGCACGCGGCCTAATCCAACTCGGTCATTTCCGGGGCGGTCCGAAGGACCGAACCCTGGTGCGCATTGCGCACCAGGGAATCTCTAGATCCCGGGTTCTGACGCATCACCCTGGGATGACTTTTTGCGGTCGCTATCCGCGATCGCCAAAAGTCACTTAGGCTGCGGCACGATGCGGATGTAGGGCTTCGGTTCCTTCCAGCCCTGCGGATAGATCGTCTTCGCCTCGTCGTTGGAAACCGAGCCGGCGATGATGACGTCCTCGCCCTGCGTCCAGTCGGCCGGCGTGGCGACACGATGCTTGGCGGTGAGCTGAAGCGAGTCGATGACGCGCAGGATCTCCTGAAAATTCCGGCCTGTCGTCATCGGATAGACCAGCACCAGCTTGATCTTCTTGTCCGGCCCGATGATGAAGACGTTGCGGACGGTCTGGTTGTCGGCCGGCGTGCGGGTGAGGGGATCGCCCGAGGTCGAGGCCGGCAGCATCTCGTAGAGTTTCGAGACGTTGAAGTCGGTGTCGCCGATCATCGGGTAGTTGGGGGCGGCGCCTTGGGTCTCCTTGATGTCCTCCGACCATTTGGAATGGCGGTCGACCGGATCGACCGAGAGGCCCATCAGCTTGACGCCACGCTTGTCGAATTCCGGCTTCAGCTTGGCAAGCGCGCCGAGCTCGGTCGTACAAACCGGCGTGAAGTCCTTGGGGTGGGAGAACAGGAGAGCCCAGCTATTGCCGATCCAGTCGTGGAACTTGATCTTCCCTTCGGTGGTCTCGGCTTCGAAGTCGGGCGCGGTGGTGCCGATCGGGAGTGTCATGGTTCTACCTCATCTCATTGAATTTACTTGGTAATTTATCTTCGGCCGTCGCGGCCAGTATAGGGTCTTCGCGCCCCTAAGTGAACCGCTTCAAGTAAAATGTGAATTTCTTCTCTGAAGGGCCGATTTCCTAGCACCTTTCTGTTACAGCCGCGCCTGCGACGAAACATCTCGACCGGAGCCGTACGGTCTCGATTGCCCCCATAAAGCCTTTTATGACCCGCATCACGCTCGCCCCGACGCCTCCGGAACCGAAATGGTCCTCGTAGCGACTAATCGGCAACCATTGAGAAAAGTCGCGATCCCCATATCGAATCATTAACCACCCCTTTACGCCCGCATGAAAATGCTGGTCGATCAGAAGAAATCTGGAAGTGAACTATGTCTGCCGCTGCGCATAAGTCTGTTGAGTCGCCGTCCCTCGAACCGTCCTGCCGCGATACCGCGGCTCATGCATTGACCGTCGTGCGCGACGGCGTGATCACGGGCGAAGGCCCGACCACCAAGGGCCGGGTCCACTTTTCCCGCTCGCTCGATGCCGATGACACCGCCTGGTGCGCGCGCATCCTGACCGCCACGGCCGTCAACGACCAGCCGGTCAGCCGCGCCGAAGCCGAGGCGCTGTTCGAGATCAATGAAGCCGCAACCGAGCGCACCGATGGCGGCCGGTTCGACGACCTGCTCGCCAAGGCCGTTGCCCATTACGCCGCGAGCGCCTCGGGCCTGAAGGTGCCGCCGCGCAGCGTCGCGCTGTCGGCAGAGTCCGAGATCGAGAGCTGGGCGCCGTCCTACGCCGCCAAGGTCAACAGCGAGATGCTGGAGTGGATCGCCGGACAGATGCGCGGCAAGCGCCAGAACAACCGTCGCCTGATGGCGATGGTGGCGACCTTCCTGGGCGCCACTGCGCTGCCTTTGGCGGGCCAATTGCCGAACGTGTTCGACATCGGCATGTAAAAGATCTGGGAATGTAAGAGTTAGACGAGACTGTCGCGCCCCTTGCGAGGCGCGACAGACAGCGGCGGGGTTATTTCCCCGCCGTTTTTTGTTTGCCGGCGTCCGGCTCGAGCCCGAGCGTGCGGCCCGGGAAACCGGCGGCGTCGAAATAGCGCTGGCTGCCGACGCGCTGGAAGTTCAGCACGGTCACCAGGCCGCCCTCGGCGGGCTTGGACTTCAGCGTGCCGGTATAGGCCTTCGGCACGATGCCGTTGGGCAGGGCCTCCGACATCACGCGGCCGACAAGGCCGCCGTTCTGCGGGCCGCGCAGGCCCATGAGTTGGGCGGCCGTCATGCCGACGTCGGCATTGCTGACCGGGATCTGGCTGACATAGCCGGCTTTGAAGTCCGGACCGATCGCGGCCATGAAGTTCATGGTGTCGCCGCGGCTGAAGCTGCCATGCATGCCCTGGCCCTGGCGCAGCACGGTGTCGGCGACCTGCACCGAGCAGTTGGTCGGCGCCTCACCGCAATCGCTGGCATAGGAGCGGAAATTGACGACGATCGCCGGCGTTGGCGTCGCCGACTTGCCGCGCAGATTAATGCTCGACAGCGGCAGGGTACCGGGGATGCGGCCGAGCGAGTCGTCCACGAACAGGCCGGAGACGTAATCCTGCTCGAGCAGCGCCTTGACGGTCTTGACCGCCAGCTTCTTGTCCTTGTTCGGCAGGTAGATCAGGTCCGAGCCGCCATTGGTGGCGATGACGAGGTCAGGCTTGGTCGGATCCTTGCCGAGCACGCCGTTGCCGGCCTTCGGATGGGCGTTGCCGGTGACGGCGGCGTTCTTGTCGTTGGGGTCGAACAGCGGCAGGTCGAGCGCCTTGGCGAGGTCGATCGCCAAAAAGCCCATCGGCAAAAAGTCCTTCGGCGTGTCGTCATAGCTGACCTTGGCCGAGGGGCTGGTCTTGCTCTCCTTGGAGATGGTCGAGAAGCCGTGGTCGGCCTGGATCATGATGTTGGTATTCGCGGCCAGCCCAAGCTCGTCGAGCGCCTTGCGGAGCTGGGCGAGGTTGTTGTCGGCGTTCTTGATGCTCGCCATCGTGCTCGGGCCGTTGATGCCCGGCTTGATCTGGTTGAGGCTGTCGCCCTGGTTGTGCTGGGTGCCGTCAGGGTCGCGCGACCAGAACACCAGCACGAACGGCTTGTTGCGCGCCTTGAACATCGGCAGCACGGCCTTGGCGGCGACGTCGGCGAAATAAGCCTGCTGCGCGACGTTGGCGACGACGGTGCCGGGCGTCTTGGCATCGCCCGCCTTGGAATTGTCGCCGCGCGGTGGCGTGGCGAGGGGCAGACCGGCCTTGGTCAGCGCGTCCTTCACCTCGTCCGACAGCGCCACGCCGTTCTTGCCGCCGGTGGAGTCGTCGAACACGACCGAATGCAGGCCGGCCTTTTCGGGCTTGTCAGTGTGGTCGAACTGGTAGGTTGGACCGACCTTGCCGATCGCCGCGGTGCTGAAGCCCTTGTCGCGGGCCATCTTCAGAATCGTCTCTTCGTTGAGATAGTCGCCCTTGAAATGCTCGTCGATGTCGCCGAGCACGGCGTCGTTCTCGATGAAGGGGACCACGGTGTCGCCGGCGGGGACGGACGTATAATTGGTCCAGATCGTGTTGGAGAACACGCCGGTGTCGCCGAGATAGTGGCCGGTCGACATCGCCGAGCCGTTGGCCATGGTGAAGGTCGGGAAGAGGGAGTGCGGGTTCTTGAAGTTGACGCCCTTGTCACGGACCTCGGCCATCGCCGGCGCGGTCTCCGGCGTCACCTTCAGCGCGCGCAGACCATCGGGGATGAAGAGGATCAGGTTGCGGGGTGTGTTGTTCTGGGCGGAGGCAAGTCCGGTGGACAAGACTGTCAGCCCGGCGGACAGCAACACCAGTGAACGGCGCATCGAAATCTCCTGCGGTGAGGCGGCAATGGCCGCGACCGCGGCCCCGGCCATCGTTTAGTTTTGCTGCATGACAGTTTTGTTACAAGGCCCAAGGAGCAAGCAGAAGTGACGGGGAGGTGACCAGGCACCCACGGATGGGGCGTTGTCGGGCACGAGATCGCAGTTGTTGCGCTCAGCCGCCTCGACGCCGTCACTGCGAGGGCACCGAAGCAATCCGGAATTCCTCCGCGGCAAGACCCTGGATTGCTTCGCTGCGCTCGGGGAGGAGGCGACTTCAAGCAAAATTGCCGCCGCCAAATTCGGCGAGCGCGATCAACTCCGATCAACGGGTCATGAGGACTACCCCGGAACGAAGTGTCTGAAATCAGCACAGAATCCCGGGCGACTTGCCGCACCAAGCTCCCTGTTAATCCCGTGCCTTAACCAACAATTAATTATACGTTTGCGGGTGGGTGACGGCCCGGCCTAGCGTGCGGTGGGGAGCCGCCGAAGCCAAACGAGTTGGTGCGTATCATGATGTCCAGATCATATGGGGCGCTCTTCGCCTCGCTCAGCGCAGCCGCGCTGCTCCTTTCTGCCAATGACGGTTTTGCCAGGCCCGGCGCCACCGCCACCGCCGCGCACGGGATGGCCGCCGCGCCTTCCGGCGCGATCGCGCGTCCGCAGATCGGTCCTGGCGCCCGGTTCCGCGGCCGCAACACGCCTTGGGTCTATTGGCCGGGCGGCGGCGGGTTCTACGACAACGCCGGCTATAACCAGCCTTTCGTCGATGCCGGGCAGCCGGCCTCCACCGACGTGCGTTACACCTATACGTACGACGTTCCCTGGGACTGGACCCATCGCTTCCCGCCGAACGTCGTGCCGTCCGACCGACCCTATGTGCCGAGCTGCCCGACGGAGCAGGTGACGGTGCCCGGCCGCGGCGGCGGCGAGCACACCGTCAACATCATGCGCTGCTACTGAGTGGCCTAGTCCGCTCAGCTAGCCCAGCTCAAAGCTGGTCACGCCGAAGACCCGGTCGATCCGCAGCGGCGGGATCGGCCCTGTGTACATCCGCGCCGTCTCGAACACCGGCTTGAGCCCGAGCGATTCCGCGAGCGCGATGGCCTCGCGATTGATCGCGGGGACGTCGAGGAAGACTTCGCCGCCGCCTGCGCTCGCCAGCAGGGCTTGCACGATCGCTTCCGCCGCTCCGCGGTCGTCGGCGACGAGCGGGCCGATCTTGTGGCCGGTCCGGCAGGGCCGGATCACCCCCCATGCGGCGAGCTTGCCGTCGCGCAGCAGCGCGCCGCCGAGATGGCCTGATGTGTTGATCCAGGCGCGCAGGAAGGTGCTGCGCGCGGCCGGGAAGACGGTCGCGTCGTCGGCTTCAACGAGCGCGAACGGGATATTGTCGAGCGCGACGATTTCGGCGGGTGGATTCGGCGGCGCGGCGACGATGCCGCCGTAGCGGATATTGGCGTAGGCAAGCTGGAAGCCGGACTTCTTGTAATTGTCCTGCTGCGCGACGACGCCATCGAGCCCGATCACGCGGGCGCCTGCATGCGCGATCGCCGCGTTCCAGATGCGCAGTCCGTGGCCGGCGCCGCGAAAGCCTGAGCGCGCGATGTAGAAGCCGAGGAAGGCGAAGCGATCATCGTAATTGACGCAGGAGATTGTTGCGACCGGCTCGCCGTCGATCTCGCCGACGAAGAAGCCCTTCGCGTCCGGGATCGCGAAACAGGCGGCGTCGCCGAGGCCCGGATTCCAGCCCTCGGCCGCGGCCCAGTCGACGGCGATGGCGATCTCCTCGGGACGCAAATTGCGGATCTGCAGATCGCTCATGACGGATGCCTTCGGCGGTGGACCTGGCGGCAGGTCCGGCGGTAGAAGGCCTCATGATAGGCCGGGCCCGGGGCTCGCCTCAACACAGGGATGATCGGTCATGGCAGCAGAGAAGGTCGCACTGGTCACGGCTGGCGGCAGCGGCATGGGGGCAGGGGCTGCGCGGCGGCTCGCGGCCGACGGCTTTCGCGTCGCGATCCTGTCGTCCTCCGGCAAGGGCGAGGCGCTGGCAGTCGAGCTCGGCGGCCTCGGCGTCACCGGCTCCAACAAGTCGAACGATGATCTGAAGCGGCTCGTCGACGGGGCGATGGCCAAATGGGGACGCATCGACGTGCTCGTCAACAGCGCCGGCCACGGGCCGCGCGCGGCGATCACGGAGATCACCGACGAGCAGTGGCACACCGGCCTCGACACGTATCTCCTCAACGTGATCCGTCCGACCCGGCTGGTGACGCCGGTGATGCAGGCGCAGAAGGCCGGCGCCATCATCAACATCTCGACCGCCTGGGCGTTCGAGCCGAGCGCGATGTTCCCGACCTCCGCGGTGTTCCGCGCCGGCCTCGCCGCCTTCACGAAGATCTTCACCGACACCCATGCCGCCGACAACATCCGCATGAACAACGTTCTGCCGGGCTGGATCGACAGCCTGCCGCAGACCGATGCGCGCCGCGACAGCGTGCCGATGAAGCGCTACGGCAAGGTCGAGGAGGTCGCGGCGACGGTGTCGTTCCTGGCGTCCGAGGGTGCCGCCTACATCACCGGCCAGAATATCCGCGTCGACGGCGGACTGACGCGCTCGGTGTGAGTCGGCGCGCGGCTTCGCTCCGCCATTCTGGTGCACTTGTCGTAACGCGACGCGCGGCTTGCGTGGTGCGCCGCTGCGGCGGGGCGACGCGTGGCGTTCGGGTCACACTCGTCACTGGTCTTGCGCGATAAGTCACGGACTACGTCACAGTCCATACGAACTGCGCCGCAGACCGAGACGGCGAGCGGTCCACTCCCTATCCCCAATCTGCGCCGGATGGCTCCCACCGGTGCGCATTTGAAACGCGAGCGTCGATCGCGTGGGGCATGGAGACTCGGAATGAACAAGTTTTTGCTGGCGGTCGCTTCAATTGTGCTCGGCACCGCATCCGCGCATGCGGCCGACCTCGCGGCGCAATACACCAAGGCGCCGGCGATGGCGCCAGCCTACAACTGGACCGGCTTCTATGTCGGCGGCAATGTCGGCGGGCAGTGGGGCAATGCCGATCTAAACACCTCGACCATCTGGACGCCGGCCGGCTATTTTGCGGCGAGTAGCGTCCCCGCCATCAACACGGTCGGCGCCCAGGGCGTCAACAGCTCCAGCGTGACCGGCGGCTTTACCGCGGGCTACAACTGGCAGGTCAACCACGCCGTGCTCGGCCTCGAAGGCGACATCAACTATTTCGGTTTCAAGGGCAGCGCGACGGGCTCTGCGCTCTATCCCTGCTGCGCGCCGACAGGCTTTACCGTGTCGTCGCAGGTCTCGGCCGATTGGCTCGCCACCATCCGCGGTCGCATCGGCTTCCTCGCGGCTCCGACCTGGCTGCTGTACGCGACGGGCGGCGCGGCGATCTCCGAGGTGAAGGGCAATTTCAATTTCACCGACACGTTCTCAGCCGCGACCGAGTCGGCCGCGATTCGCGACACGCGCCTCGGCTGGACCGCGGGCGTCGGCACCGAATATGCCTTCGGCGGCGGCTGGTCGCTCAAGGCCGAATATCTCTACGTCGATCTCGGCCGCGCCAGCGCGACCAGTACCAATCTGGTCGGCGGCGTAACGCAATATCCGAGCAACGTTTATACCCACTCGGTCGATCTCAAGTCGAACATTGTGCGCGTCGGCGTGAACTACAAGTTCGGCGGACCGGTCGTCGCCAGGTACTGAGCATCCCGTTCCTGATCTGGCGCGGAAAGCCCCGGCTCTGCCGGGGCTTTCTGTTGCGAGGGACGGTTCAGTGCGAGGCGACGAGCTTCGCCAGCGCGGGCAGGATCTTGTAGCGAACGATCTCGTGCGGGTATTCGCCGCGATTGGCGAGCAGGACGAAGCCGATCTGCCTGATAGGGACGAGGCCGAGATAGCCGGAGGCATTGTTGAGGCCGCCGGGCTTGTCGACGATGGTGGCCTCGGGGAGGTGGACCGTCTCCCAGGCCATGCCTTGTCCGAATTTGTCGTCGACGCGGAAGGTCTCGCGCTGCGTCATCCGCAGCGCCTCGCGCAAATGCGGATCGAGCGTGCGGCCGTCGACGCAGGCCGCAACGAAGGTCGCGAGATCCCGCGGTGACGAAAACATTTGGCCGGCGCCGGGAAAGTCGAAATAGCTCTGCTGGTTGCCGGGTGGGCCGATCGCCATGCCCTGATCCGAATAGCCTTGCACGACGCGCTGCATCCACGCCGCGTCCATGACGGCGCGGTTGTCCTCGCCGCGCTCCGGCAGAGAGGTTGCATTCATGCCGATCGGCCCAAGGATGCGCTCTTCGAACAGGGTTGCGATCGGAGCGCCGTAGCAGCGCTCGAGCACGAGCTGAAGCAGCACGTAACAGGCATGGCTGTAGATGCGCTGCTTGCCGGGCGCTTCGCCCGCCTGCGGCTCGAAGGCGTTGAACATGTCGATGAACTGCGCCCGCGAGAACGAGTCGTTCGGCCAGGGTGGATGGTCGGTCGACAGCAGCATGCCCGACGTGTGCGTGGCGAGCTGGCCGACGGTGACGCGGCAGACATAGTCTCCCGTGAGTTCGGGCAGATATTTCGGCAGGCGGTCGTCGAGCCGCAATTCACTCCGGAGCGAGCCCAGCGCCACCAGCGTCGCCTCGAACGGTTTGCGCAGCGAACCAAGGTTGAACAGCGTGTCCGGCGTGACCGGTCTTCGCGTGGCGTCGTCGGCGAAGCCGTAGTTGAAGAACTCGACATGGCGGCCGGCATAGAGCGCGGCGGCGAGGCCGCCCGGCTGGTCCGGCGTCATGGTCGGCGCCAGCTCGTTGGCGACGATGTCGCGCATCTGCGCGATCATGTCGGAATCCGCGGATGCGCGGCGCGGCCAGGCCAACACGAGGGGAACCAGCGCAGCCCGCGCGAGGGCCCGCCGGGTGAGGTGTGATGAGGTGACAACAGACGGCACGGCTCTGACGCATGGTGCGATGCGCCCCCTCTCTCTTCTAACGGCGAGGGCTGCGTGTCCCAATTCACGATTGCGCGTTGTGGGTTCCGTCGGTGGGGGCCTTGCGGAAAATTACTTAGCTTGTGAGCTAACAATTATTGACGCAGGGCGGTGGTGGGCCTATAGTTAGCTTCATGGCTAACCAATTATCTCAGCTCGACCAGATCTTCGCAGCCCTCGCTGATCCCACAAGGCGGGCGATCGTGATGCGGCTCTGCGCCGGCGAGGCGTCGGTCGGCGAGCTCGCCGATCCGTTCGAGATGGCGCTGCCGAGCTTCATGAAACACATCCATGTGCTGGAGACGAGCGGGCTCGTTCAGTCGGAGAAATCCGGCCGCGTGCGCACCTGCCGTCTCAGCCCGGACGCGCTCGTCGGCGCGGAGGACTGGTTCCAGCAGCAGCGCGCGATCTGGGAGGCGCGGCTCGACCGGTTCGAGGCTTACGTCATGCAACTGAAGAAAGAGAAGGAGAGGGCGGCCGCCAAGCGACCGTCCCGCATAACCAAACGGAAAGGTTCTGAGTGATGACGAATTCTGCCAATCCCGCTCTGTCGCAATGGTCGATCGACCGCGAGATCGTGATGTCGCGCGTGATCGACGCGCCGCGCGATCTGGTGTTCGAGGCGTGGTCCGATCCAAAACATCTCCCGCAATGGTTCGGGCCGAAGGGCTTCAAGATCGAGACCTTCGAGATCGACGTGCGTGTCGGCGGCGTCTGGCGCTTCAACATGATCGGTCCCGACGGCACCGTCTATCCGAACCGCATGCGCTTCCGCCGCATCGAGCGGCCGTCGCTGATGGAGATGGATCACGGCGTCGACCAGGACGACGATCCCGGCATGTTCCGCTTCACCCTCACCTTTGCCGAGCAGAGCAACGGCAAGACCGTGCTGATGATGCGGCAACTGGCCTCGAGCACCGAGCAGCGCGACGGCATGATCGGCTTCGGTGCCGTCGAATACGGCTACCAGACGCTGGACAAGCTCGCGGCGTATGTTGGTGGGATGAAGAAATAGAATCCCCAGCGTTATTCCGGGGGCCTCGAAGAGGCGCCCCGGAATAAGCTCGGAAACGCATGGGGAGAGCAGTCGCCTTCGCGAATATGACAGCGCGCAGCTCAATTATGACAGCGCCATAACGTAGATTCTTGTCGCGTCGTGCCGCCGATTTATGACAGAATTGCTACCACTAAATGTCATATCGGTTACGGCGGAGCGATTCATGTTGCAGTGGCAGGCGCGGTCAAATCCCCTCGCGTGGTGGTGGGGGTCCCTGACGCTTGTCAGCAGTGCCAACATTCTCGTCTGGTTCATGCTGTACCGCGAGTTCTATCCGACGGTTGCCGGCAGCGCCGGCGGCGGTTCGGATATCGGTCTGATGTTCCTGCTCTGCGCCGGCTATGTATTCGGTTGCGCGTTCCGATCGTTCCTGCCGCGCGCCGATGTGCAGCGCATCTGCCTGTTCGACACCTGGCTCTCCAGTGTCTTCGTCGGCCGCACCGTCGCGACCGTGGCCGAGCTGTGCTTCGTCGCGCAATGGGCGATCATCCTGCATCAGCTAGGTCACATGACGGCGGCGGAGACCGCGGTGAACATCGCGCTGGTGATCGTGCCCATCATCATCATCGCGGAGTGCTTCTCCTGGTACGCGGTCGTCACCACGAATTTCCTCTACAACGCGATCGAGAATTCGTTGTGGGCGGTGACGTTTTTCCTCGCCGGCATCGCGCTATGCCGCCTCATGCCGGAATTCCAGGGACCGGTGCGCTGGGCGCTGATCGCCGGCATCATCGGCATCGCCTGCTTCCTCGCCTTCCTCGTCACCGTCGACGTGCCGATGTATCTCAGCCGCTGGCGGGCCGGGCATCAAGAGGGCAACAAGCTCCTCGGCTTCCTCGAAGGTCTGCATGACGTCGCGACGCGCTGGGTGGTGACCCACGACATCGCGCACTGGAAGGGCGAGCTGACCTGGATGTTCCTGTATTTCACCGCTGCGGTGTGGTCGAGCCTCGCGCTCTGCGCGCTCTACGCCATGGAAGGCTATCTCACGCGTTATCTGGCCTGAGCGACCGGGCTTCGCCGAGATCGGCCTGCGTCAGCAGGCCTTGCCGCAGCGCCAGCCGGACCAGCTCGATGTCGGAGCCGACGCCGAGCTTGTCCTTGATCAGCGAATGCAGGTTCGCCACCGTCTTCGGGCTGACGTGGAGCGTCTCGGCGATCTCCTCCGTCGTGTTCTCGGCGAGCAGCAGCCGCAGCACCTCGAACTCGCGCGGCGTGAGGACGTCGGCGGCCGAGCTCTCGCCGCTGATACGGCTGAGCGCGAGCTCGTGGTCGATGTCGGGGCTGATGGCGATCTTGCCGGCGAGCACGTCCATCACGGCGCGCACCAGCGTCTCCGGCGGGCTGGTCTTGGTGACATAGCCCCGCGCGCCGGCGCGGATCGCCTGCACGGCGAAGCCGGCATTCTCGTGCATGGTGAAGACGAGAATCCGTGCCGCCTTGTCCCATTGCCTGATGCGCCTGACGGCCTCGATGCCGCCGATGCCGGGCATGCTCAGATCCATGATGACGAGGTCGGGCGCCTCGGATTTGAACAGACGGTAGGCCTCGGCGCCGTCGGCGGCTTCGGCGACGACGCGAAGCCCGGGCTGCTTCTGGAGCACGGAGCGATAGCCCTCGCGGACGACGGAATGGTCGTCGACCAGCAGGATGGTCGCATCGGCCGCGCTCATGCCGCGCGCTCCAGTGGCTGCCGGTCGACGCCTGCAAGCGGAATGACCACGCGCAGCGCGGAGCCGCCGTTTGGCGCGGCCTCGAAGCTCAACTGGCCGCGCAAGGCCGCGACGCGCTCGCGCATGCCGAGCAGGCCCATTCCGGATTTTGCGACGGGATCGTTCGACCGTCCGTCGTCGTCGATCGCAAGTGCGATCTCGTCGGCATGCATGGCGAGCTCCAGGCTTACCCGGGTGGCGCCGGCATGCTTGGCGGCGTTGGTGAGCGCCTCCTGCACGATACGGTAGAGGCTCGCGCTGATCGTGGCGGGTAGGGTCGCGAACGCACCGTCGAAACGGATCGAAAACCGCGTCTGGCCGCGGCTGCGTCCGTTCCAGCCCGCGACCAGGCCTTCGAGGCTCGCCACGAGCCCGAGCTCCTCGACATCAGGCGGGCGCAGCCGGAACAGCGCGCCGCGCAGCGTCTCCATCATGCCGGTTGCGGTCCGCGCGATGCCGTCGCACTCGCCAAGCAGGGAGGGGCAGTCCTGTACGGCGGTCTGGCGGGCGGAGGAGGCGAGCGCGCGGATGGCGGCCAGCGACTGGCCGAACTCGTCATGCAGCTCGCGTGCGAGATGGCGGCGCTCCTCGTCCTGGAGTGCGATCAGTTTCCGCGTCAATTCGCTGCGCTCGGCCAGCGCGGTGTCGAGGCTTTCGGCGAGATGGTTGAAGACGTCGCGGATCGCCGACAGCTCGGCGAGATCGAACGGCGGCAGCCGCGTCGAAAGGTCATTGGCGGCGATCCGTTCGAGGCCGGAGCGGATCATGCGGGTGGGGCGCAGCGCACGCGCCAGTGCGGCGTAGACCAGGACGCACAACAGCGGCAGTGCGATCGCAAGTGCGAGCATCAGGCGGCCGGCCTCGTGCCAGGCGTCGGCCGTCTGCACGGCCGGATCGACCGAGACCACGGTCTCGCCGAGTTTCGTTCCGCGCGCGATCACGGGCCGTGCCGCCTCGCGGCCGGGGTCGAACAGGCTGCGATAGAAAGCCACGAAGACTTGCGGCGGCGGGTTCGCCGGGATCGGCGCGCCACTGCAGAACCGCTGGAGGATGTCGCCGCTCACGCCGCGGAACGCCAGGCACAGGCCGGGCGTCATCACATAGGCCGAAACGGGGTCGAGGTTGGGAAAGTCCGAGCGCGGGCTAGCCACCCACTGGATCTTGCCCTGTTGCAGCTCCAGCGTCTTGGCCACGATGGCGGCGATGTCGTCGAGGCGCGCATGGGCCGCGCGGTCGGCGGTGATGAGGAAATAGGCGGAGATCGCGGCGAAGCACGCGGCCGATATGGCGGCCACGCGCAACGTCAGACGGACCTTGAGATCGAACCTTGGGCGGTTCCACATCGGCGGGCACCTGGCGCGAACGGAATTGTCGCCCCGGCATTAAACGGCAGAACGCAAGCGGCGCAAAGCGCCGCGCTTACCGCGGTGCAACGTCGTGAAATTTTCCCGGCACGCGCCGGGACGGGGACGGCTGCATGGCATGAGGTTGCCGTCCAGATTGCGCCGCCGCTCCATCACACGAGGCCCGCATGCGCCGTATCAGCTTGATCCTCTCTGCTTTCCTCCTCTTCGTCCTCCCGGCGGCCTCTTCGCCTGCCGGCGCCGAGGATGCCATCGGCGTCGCCATGGACGATTTCAGCTACACCGATACGTCGGCCGAGCCGGCCAACCAGACCGCCGCCCATGAGCGGCGGCTGTCGGCGTTCATGGCCGCGCTCAGGCGGGATATCAGTGCGGACGGCCGCTACCGGCCGGTGCCGTCTGCCCAAGACGGCGCGGCATTCAAGGTCATCGGCGGCATCCAGAAGACCAGCACGCTGGTGCAATGGGCCAAGGTCGCCGTGATCGACGTCGGCGCCAAAAAGCTCGTGATGGACAAGCTCTACACCTTCCGCGGCGACAATGATGAATCATGGGAGCGTGCCGAGATTTTCGTGTCTCGCGAGGTCATGGCCGCGCTCGCCACGCCCGCGCCGGTCGCGCTGGCCGTGTTCGATTTCGAGCTCGAGGATACGACCGCCGCCTCGGCGGGCACTTCGGCCGCGTCGGATGCGTCATATCTGGCCGAGGTCACCACTAGCGTGCGCGAGGCGCTGGGCCAATCCGGCCGCTACCGCATCGTTGATGCCGGCGGCGAGGCGGTCAAGGCGCGCGCCTTGCGGGATTGCGGTGGCTGCGAGGCGGCGATCGCGCAAAAGCTCGGCGCGGATCAGTCGCTCATCGGCGTGGTGCGGCGGGTCAGCCGCACCGAATACACGCTCGGCTTCCAGGTCCGCGATGCCAGGACCGGTGCGGTGCTGTCGCGTGGCGACAGCGGCCTGCGCATGGGGGCCGACTATTCGTGGAAACGGGGCGCGGTCCGGCTGGTCAGCGATAAGCTGATCGGGAGCCAGTAACCGCGATACTCGCCCTAGAACGTCAGCTGCACCTTCATCGATTGCGAGCGGTCGCTGGCGAGTTCGAACGCGGCGACCGCGTTCTCGAACGGCATGGTGGCCGTGATCAGCGGTTTCACGTCGATCAGCCCTTCGCCCATCAGCCGCACCGCGAGCTCGAATTCGGGGTCGAAGCGGAAGGTGCCGCGGAGCTGCAATTCCTTGGCGACGATGGAGTTGATCGGCAGGGTCATCTCGCCGCCGAGACCGAGCTGCACCAGCGTCGCGCCGGGCCGAAGCACGTCGAGCGCGGTGCGGAGTGCGGCCTGGTTGCCGGACGCCTCGAACAGGGTGTCGAACACGCCCTTGCCGGCGCGCCAGGGATCGAGCGCTGTGGCATCGGCCGCGACATTGATGGCGTGGGTGGCGCCGAGCTTCTTTGCAACCGCGAGCGGCGCGTCGGCGACATCGGTCACCACGATCTCGGACGCGCCGCCGAAGCGCGAGACCAGGATCATCAGTGCACCGATCGGCCCGCAACCCGTGATCAGCACGCGCTTGCCGAGGAGGGGGCCGGCCTGCTTGCCGGCATGCAGGCACACCGCGAGCGGCTCGGCGACCGCGGCCTCCGCCAGCGACAGCTTGTCGGAGATCGGCACGGCCTGCGTGGCATCGACCGTGATGAACTCGCGAAACCCGCCTTGCACGTGGGGAAAGCGCATCGCGCTGCCGAGGAAGCGCATGTCGAGGCACTGGTTGCGCATGCCTTCCTGGCAATGCAGGCACTGGCCGCACGGTCTGCTCGGATTGACGGCGACGCGCGCGCCCGGCTTCACATTGGTGACGCCGTCACCGACGGCAGCGACCACGCCCGCGATCTCATGGCCCAGCGCCATCGGCTGCTGGATGCGCACGACGCCGAAACCGCCGTGATGATAGTAGTGCAGATCGGAGCCGCAGATGCCGCCGTTCGCAATCTTGACGCGGACTTCGCCCGGGGCGGGGGCTGGATCGGGATAGCTGTCGATCCGCAGGTCTTTCGGGGCGTGGATGACGACGGCGCGCATGGTCTCGTTCCCTTGGCTTTCGCGATTACATCGCGGCGATCATGCCGCCATCGACATAGATGATCTGTCCGTTGACGTAGGTCGAAGCGTCCGACGCCAGGAAGATCGCCGCGCCCACCAGCTCGTCCGGCCTGCCCCAGCGCTTGGAGGGGATGCGGCCCATCAGCCAGTTGTTGAAGTCGGTGTTGTTGACCAGCGCCTCGTTCATGTCGGTCAGCATGTAGCCGGGGCCGATCGCATTGGCCTGGATGCCGTGCTGGGCCCATTCCACCGCCATCGAGCGGGTCAGGTTCTTGATGCCGCCCTTGGCCGCGGTGTAGGGCGCGATGGTGGGACGCGCGAGCTCGCTGCCGAGCGAGCCGATATTGATGATCTTGCCGTGCTTGCGCGGGATCATGCGCTTGCCGGCCTCGCGGCCGATCACGAAGGCGCTGGTGAGGTCAGTCTCGATCACCTTGCGCCATTCGTCGGTGGTGAACTCGACCAGCGGCTTGCGGTGCTGGATGCCGGCATTGTTCACGAGAATGTCGACCGCGAGCCCTTCGCGGTCGAAGCGCTCGAAGGCCGCGACGATCGCGGGCTCATCGGTGACGTTGAACGCGGCGCCCTCGGCCTGATGACCGGCGGCGCGAAACTCGGCGACGGCCTGCTCGACGCGCTTGGGGTCGACGCCGTTGATGATGATCTTGGCGCCGGCCTTGGCCATGCCCTCGGCAATGGCGCGGCCGAGCCCGCGGGAGGAGCCGGTCACGAGCGCGGTGCGACCGGAAAGGTCGAAGAGGGCGGTGCTCATCTCAAGAAATCCTCAGACGTTGGAGCGACGCACGGTCAGATCGGAGCGGTCGAATACGGCGGGCAGAAGGTCGACGCCGAGGCCGGGTCCTTCCATCGGATAGACAAAGCCGTCCTTGATCGTCGGCATCGTGGTGACGAGCTCATTGTACCAGCCCCTGTAGAAGGCGCGTACCGATTCCTGGATCAGCGTGTTGGGCTGGCTGAACGACATGTGGATGGCGGCGATGAAGCCGATCGGGCCGATGCAGTCATGCGGCGCAAACGGGCGGTGATAGGTCTCGGCCATCGCCGCGATCTTGCGGCCTTCGGTCAAGCCACCGGTCCAGCACAGATCCGCCATCACCACATGCATGGCGTCGCGGTCGAGCATGTCCTTGTAGGGAAAGCGCGAGCCCAGCGTCTCGCTGGCGCAGACCCAGACGTCGGTCGAGCGGGCATATTCGGCCAGCGCCTGCGGCGAGTTCATCCGGATCGGGTCTTCGTACCAGGTCGGCTTGTAGGGCTCGAGCGCGCGCGCGATCTGCTTGGCGGTCGGCAGGTTCCAGAGCGAGTGGAGCTCGACCATGATCTCCATCTTGTCGCCGACGGCCTTGCGGATCTTCTCGAACGGTTCGATCGCCCGCTTCATCTGGGCTGCGGTGATGTAGAGCCCCTTGTTCTCCTGTGCCGCCGGGTCGAACGGCCAGATCTTCATCGCGGAGATGCCGCTCTCCAGCAGGCTTTCGGCCAGCGCGTCGGCGTGGTGCATGAAGCCGTCGAGGTCTTCGTAGGGGCCTTTGGAGGCGCCGAGATTCCAGTTGGCGACGGGGCTGATATTGGTGGAGCGGACATATTGAGTGCCGGCGCAGGTGTTGTAGATGCGCTGCTTGTCGCGGCAGAGGCCGCCGAGCATCTGGTGCACAGGCTGATTGCAGACCTTGCCGAACAAATCCCATAGCGCGATGTCGATTGCGGACGCCGCGCGGTATTCGACGCCGGTCGAGGATTGCGCCATCGGCAGGTTCAGCATGTCGCGGTGGATCGCCTCGATGTGCAGCGGATTGCGGCCGAGCAGGCGGCCGGCAAAGGTGTCGTGGATCTGCGCTTCGACCGCGCCCGCGCCATAGAAGGTTTCGCCGAGACCGATCATGCCCGTGTCGGTGTGAACACGCACCCAGATGACGTTGGAAAATTCCTCGGTGCGCAGCGTCTCGATTGACGTGATCTTCACGGCAATAATCCTCCCATCACAGGCGCCTCGCGCCTGACGTCTCATTTCGCACTGCAACATGTTGCAGGTCGCGCGAACGTCTTACGCTTGCTTGTAATATATCACAACATGTTTTAAGGGTCCCACAACTAAGGCGCCACCCAGCAATGAGAGCGCGGCTGACAGGAGGACGACATGGCACGGCGCAAGCGCGCGCTCGAGGTGGTGAGAAACGAGGACGACGGCGAGGGCAAGCCCTCCCGGCGCAACCGGCTCAACTTCTTCGAGCTGGCTTATCAGAGGATCGAAGAGCTGCTCGTCCACTGCGAGCTCAAGCCCGGACAATTCATGACGATGCTGGAATTGCAGCACATCACTGGCTTCGGGCGCACACCGGTGCATCACGCCGTCAATCGTCTCTCCGCCGACACGCTCATCATCATCCGTCCGCGCCACGGCCTGCACATCGCGCCGATCGATCTTGCGCGCGAGCGGATGCTGCTGGCCTTGCGCCGCGACATGGAGCGCTTTGTCGTGCGGCTCGCGGCCGATCGCGCCAGCCTGTCGCATCGCAATCAGGCGCTGCACATCGAGCGCCTGCTGCGCGAACGCCGCGCCACCCTGACCCTCGACGAATTCAACAGCATCGATCGCCGCATCGACGCGCTGGTGCTGGAAGCAGCCGGCGAGCCCTTCCTGGTGCACACGCTGCGGCCGTTGCACACGCTGTACCGCCGCATCGGCTACATCCACCATCGCTTCATGCCGGGACAGGCCGAACTGTCAGGCACGATCGATCGCCACCTCGCCATTCTCGTTGCGGTCGCCGGCCGCCACGTCGAGGACGCGGTGAAGGCGAGCGATGCGTTGATCGACTACATGGACCACATGTTCACGGGCATGGAGGCGGGGATCGATCCGCGCCTGCTCGATTGCAGCATCGAGCCGCTGCTCGGCACGTAAGAAAGTTTTGAAGAGAGGACCAAAGATGTTAACGACGGCGATGCCACAACCGACCGCGAGCGAAGCCGCGGTCCGCTACCTCATCACGAACTACAGTCCCAAGGGCAACAAGGTCGGCTGGCTGATGATGGCCTCGATCCTGGTCGAAGCCTGGGATCTCTATTCGATCGCCTTCGTGCTGATCTTCATCAAGGAGCAGTACAATCCCGATCCGCTGATGCTCGGTCTCGCTGCAGCCGGCACGCAGGGCGGCGCCCTGATCGGCGCGCTGCTCGGCGGCTGGCTCTCCGACAAGATCGGCCGCCGCGTCATGTTCCTGGTGACGATGGTGCTGTTCATCGTGCTCGCGCTGGCGCAGGCCTTCGTGCCGAACGTGACCTGGCTCATCGTGATCCGCTTCCTGCTCGGCATTCCGCTCGGCTCGGATATTTCGACCGGCTACACCTACATCATGGAATCCATGGCCAAGGGTGAGCGCGAGGTGATGGGCAATCGCTGGCAATTCATGTTCGCCGTCGGTGAAGTTCTCACCATCGGTGTCATCGTGATCTTCCTGCTGATCGACATGCAGCACGAGATGCTGTGGCGCGTGACGCTCGGTCTCGGCGCGGTGCCGGCGCTGATCATCCTGATCATGCGTCACGACGTGCCGGAGACGGCGGTGTGGCTGGTGCAGAAGGGACGTTACCGCGAGGCCAAGAAGGTCGCGCGCGAGATGTTCAACGACAATCTCGACATGTTGCCGGACCAGGACGTGAAGGTGCCGAAGGTCAGCACACGTGCCTTCATCGCCGACCTCAGGAAGGACCCGATCCGCTGGCGCGCCACGATCTACGGCTGGATCGCCTGTTTCGCGCAAGGCAGCGAGTTCTCGACCTTCGCATTCTATCTGCCGGTGCTGTTCGTGATGGTTGGCGTGTCGAGCGTGCTCGGCATCAATCTGGTGACGATGGCGCTGTTTTCCTTCGCGGCTCTGTCCGGCTGGGTCGGTCCGCTGCTGACGCCGAAGATCGGCCACCGCGGCATCTCGATCGCCGGCTTCAGCATCGTGCTGGCTTCGCTGCTGGTTGCTGCCTTCGCGCTCTACACCGACAACAAGATACTGCTGCCGTTCGCGGCGGCCGCCATGTTGTGGGGCCACTACTGGGACGCGTCGAACTGCATGACGATCCCGACCATGGTCGCCAAGCCGAAGTACCGCGGCACCGCCAGTGGCTTCGCCTACATGTTCGTGAAGCTGCCGTCGTTCCTGGCGATCTTCCTGTTCCCGACGGTATTCGCCGCGATCGGGCAGGCCAATGCCACGCTGATGGTCGCGATCTTCCCGCTGATCGGATTGCTCGCCGCAATCTTCATCCTGCCGGAAGTCTACGGCTACGAGAACGACTGACGCGTTGCCCGGTCGCGGCCTTGTGGCCGCGATCGGGCTTTTTCCGCTACGGGCTCAGGAAGACGGGATTGATCCCGGACCCGAGCAGACCGATCGCCTGAAGCTGGGCGCTGTGGAGGTCGATCTCCACGATCGCAAACAGGGTCAACAGCACCACGACCGAGACGACGAGCAGAGGGTGGTATGTCCCGCCACCTTGCTCCGGCGCGGTAAGGCTCCGAAACGAGCGACGCGGCGAAGAACTCTGCGGCAATGCCTTTGATTGAATCTGCATGATGGACCTCCGTGCCGCGCCGTATGAGACTGCGCGACGCGAAGAAGCATAGGTCCGGCTTTGGCGGCGACATTGATGCGCCGCAAATTGCGCGCGATTACCAGATCGCAGCCGCAAGCGCTGCGATCAAGGCGGGTGGCGTCACCAGCAGGCCCAGCTTGAGGAACGGCCAGGCGCCGACCTCGATTTTTTCGCGGCGGAGCGCAACCAGCCACAGGATGGTCGCGAGCGAACCGGTGATCGAGAAATTCGGTCCCAGGTCGACGCCGATCAGGATGGCGCTGACGACCGAGGTGGGCAGGTGATCGGCGGCCACGATCGACCCGGCGACGAGGCCGACCGGCAGGTTATTGGCAATATTGGTGGCGATGGCGGTGGCGATCCCAACGCTCCAGCCGGCCCCGGGTACGGACTGCGCGACGGCCTCGTGCAGAAGTGCGCTGAGATGGCCGATCACGCCAGTCTTCACCAGTGTTTCCACCATCACGAAAAGCCCGCCGACCAGCGGCAGCACGCTCCAGGACACGTGCTTCAGTACCGGCATGGGCGACTGACGGCTGAGCAGCAGGACGAGGCCGGTCGTCACGGCGCCGCAGATGAAGGTCGGCAGGCCAAGCTGCTTGTCGAGCGCGGAGGCCGTGATCAGCACTACGCCGATCGCAGCAATGCCGATCGCGGTCAGCTTGCCGCCGCGGCTGAGCACCTTGTGCGGCACGCGGCGCTCGATGATCTCCTGTTTCAGCGCGCGATGCTGGGTGATGCGCAGTACGACATAGGTCAGCACGATCGAGGCGAGCGAGGGCAGGGCGAACTGACGCAGCCATTCGGTCAGATGCGGCATGCGCGAGCCGAACACCACGAGATTGGCGGGGTTCGAGATCGGCAGCACGAAGCTTGCGGCGTTCGCGATGAAGGCGCAGACGAAGAGATAGGGCAGCGGCTTGGCGCCGGCTGCGCGCGTGGCGGCGTAGACGGCGGGTGTCAGCACGATCGCGGTGGCGTCATTGGAGAGCAGCACGGTGACGACGGTGCCCACGAGATAGATCAGCAGAAACAGCCGTTGCGGCGAGCCGGCTGCATATTCCACCGCAAGCGCGGCGAGATAGTCGAACAGGCCTTCGAGCCGGGCGAGCTCGGCGATCAGCATCATGCCGATCAGGAAGAGATAGACGTCGACGCCTTTCTCGATGCCGGTGAGCGCGTCCTGCCACGGCAGGAGGCCGAGCAGCACCAGGGCGCCGGCACCGATCACGGCCCAGATCGCCTCGGGCAGGCGAAAAGGCCGGATGATGACGCCTGCGGTCGCGGCGACGATGATGCTCCAGGCCCAGATGGCGTCAGACGGCACGTTCAGTCCTTGAGGTTGGGTCGGTTCATTCGGCAGCGATAACCGATGCTGGAGCCGCTGTCTTCCCCTGTGCCTGCAAGGTGCCACGCCGGGTCTCGGGCAAGGCGAGGAGGCAGACGACGGCGCCGATCGCGGCGACCGCGCCGAGCGTGATGAACGCCGCGCTGTAGCCGGCGCCGACCACGACGAGGCCCGCAAGCGTCGTCGATAGCGCCGCGCCGATGCTCTGGGCGGTGATGATGGCGCCCTGCGCGACGTTGAAGCGGCCGGTGTTGCGCATGAGGTCGGCGACGATGACGGGGAAGATCGCGCCAAAGATGCCGGCGCCGACGCCGTCCAGAAGCTGCACGCCGACCAGCCAGAACGGATTGTCGGAGAGCGTATAGAGCGCGCCGCGAATGGGCAGGATCAACAATGCGGCGAGGAAGAAGCGCTTGTGGCCCCAGCGGTCGGCCTTCGCGCCGACCAGCATCGCGAACGGCACCATCACTATTTGAGCTGCGACGATGCAGGCCGACATCAGGCTGGTGCCCATGTTCTTGTCCTGGAGCGCGAGTTTCTGCCCGACCAGCGGCAGCATGGCCGCGTTGGACAGGTGAAACAGCACGACGCAGACCGCGAAGACGAGGAGGGGGCGGCAGGTCAGGAGCACCGCGAGACCTGAGGGCTGTTCCGGCTGGTCACCGGTATCGGCGTCGTGCAGCCCGCGCGCGAGGTCGTGGTCGATGGCGCGGGCGGGGATTGCGAGAATGCTCACGAGGCTTGCGACCGCCATGGCAGCGAGAAGGTAGAACACGGCGGTCGGGCCGAACCAATAGGCGGAAAGTCCCGCCAGCCCGGCGGCGACTGCATTGCCGGCGTGATTAAAGGTCTCGTTGCGGCCGATCCGCCGGGTGAAGGCGGCATGACCGAAGATGCCGAGCGAGACGGCGGCGATCGCCGGCGGAAAGATCACGGCGGCGGCCTGCGCGATGCCTTGCGAGACCGCGACCGGCAGGAAGCTGGGAAACAGCGGCAGCGACAATGACGCCAGCGTCACCATGATGGCGGCGATGACCATCGCCAGCCGCTTCGCCCGCGTCGCATCGATCAGCGCGCCGGCCGGCGTCTGCGCCACGATGCCGGCAATGGTCGCAATCGACATCACGAGGCCGATGCGTGCCTCGTCCCAGTGCTGCTCGGTGAGGAGATAGACGGCGAGATAGGGCCCAAGCCCGTCGCGGACGTCGGCGAGGAAGAAGTTGGCCGCATCCAGCGCGCGGCCGGCGCGTCTCGTCTGGTCGGTGGGGTAATGGGAGGCTTGGCTCGACATCGGTCTCTCGATCGAGGCTGGGAAGCGATCCGCCAGAAACCGATCTCACGCCACCTTTGTTCCGCCCTTCAAAACTTCACGGCCAGCAGCACCGCGCCGGCGCCGATCATGGCGATGCCGAGCCAGCCCTGTCCAGTCGGACGCTCGCCGAGAAAGGTGAAGGCGAAAAGGGCGACCAGTACGACGCTGAGCTTGTCGATCGGCGCCACCAGCGTCGCCGGGCCGAGCTTCAGCGCACGGAAATAGCACAGCCAGGACGCGCCGGTCGCAAGCCCGGACAGCACCAGGAACAACCAGGTCTTCGACGAGACCGCCGACGGCACCGCGAATTGTCCGGTGAAGAACAGCAGCACCGAGAAGGCGAGCAGCACCACGATCGTGCGGATGAACGTCGCCAGATCCGGATTGATGTTCTCGACGCCGACCTTGGCGAAGATCGCGGTGAGCGCCGCAAAGCAGGCCGACAGAAGCGCCCAGGTCTGCCAGGCGGAGAAGAGGGCGGGTTTCATCGATTGTCTCTCACCTTGCCGCCGCCAACTTCTCCGTGATCGCCTTGCGCAAAATGCGCGACAGCGATTCCACGGAGTACGGCTTCTGGATCAGCTCGAACCCGCGATGCGCGTTCTCGGCGAGGACGTTGCTGTAGCCACTTGTGAGCACGACGGGCAGGCCCGGATAGCGCTCGCGGATGACGCCGGCGAGCTCGACCCCGTTCATGCCGGGCATGATGACGTCGGAGAAGACGAGGTCGACGGCGAATTCGTTCTCGCCGAGAATGCCGAGCGCCGCATTGGCATTGGCGACCCGGCGGACGACATAGCCGAGATCTTCCAGCAGCTCGGTCGAGAACTGGCCGACGTCGTCATTGTCCTCGACCACGAGCACGCGATAGCCGCGCCCGGTGGTGGCGGCCTCGCTGGTCAGTGCCGCAGCGTCCTTCTCCGCGGCGGGACTGTGCGCCTGCGGCAGATAGATGGTGAAGGTCGCGCCTTCGCCGCGCGTGCTCGTCACCGCGATGTCGCCCTCGGACTGCTTTGCGAAGCCGAAGGCCTGGCTGAGGCCGAGGCCGGTGCCCTTGCCGACCTCCTTGGTGGTGAAGAACGGCTCGAAGATGGCGTCGATGTTTTCGGGCGCGATGCCGCTGCCGGTGTCCGCAACCGAGATCGCGACGTAGTCGCCGCCGCGCGCCGACTGCGCACGCAGGCTCGGGATGCCCGCGACCTTGCGCACGGCGATGGTGAGGCGGCCTTCGCCCTCCATGGCGTCGCGGGCGTTGATGGCGAGGTTGATCAGCGCGGTCTCGAACTGCGCGATGTCGGCCACCGTGAAGCAGTCGGCATCGTTCACCTCGACGGCGATCGCGATGCGGCCGCCGACCAGCGGCCGGACCAGTTGCGCCACGGCCTCGACCTGGCTGCCGACGTTGAAGATCTGCGGCTTCAGCGGCTGCCTGCGCGCAAAGGCCAAAAGCTGCGCGGTGAGCTTGGAGGCGCGCTCCACGGTGTCGGAGATGGCGTCGACATAGCGGCGGCGGCGTTCTTCCGGCAGTTCGCGGCGGCGCAGGAAGTCGGTCGCGGAGCGGATGATGGTGAGGAGGTTGTTGAAGTCGTGGGCGACGCCGCCGGTGAGCTGGCCGATCGCCTCCATCTTCTGCGACTGCCGCAGCGCTTCCTCGCCGCGGCGGCGCTCGGTGATGTCGACGGCCTCGGGCACCGCACCGGTGATGTTGCCGTGGCGGTCGAGCACGGGACGCATGCCGAAGTCGAAATCGCGCTCTCCGATGGGCAGGCGCAGGCGCATCTCCAGCCGCACCGCTTCGCCTCTGAGCACGGTGTCGAAGGCCTCGCGCACGACGGCGCTCATGCCCTGGGTCTGGTTGAACCAGGGCGTGTCCCAGAACGGTTTGCCGATGACGTCGCGGGCCTCCACGCGAATGCCATCGAGCGCAGTCCGGTTCGCGTAGAGCAGCTCGCCCCTGAGATTGACCAGCCCCTGATACTGGTTGCTTGTCTCCAGGATCGCGCGCAGCCGCGCCTCGTTGGATTCGAGCTCGGCGGTGCGCTCGGTGATGCGCTCCTCCAGCGTCTCGTTGAGTCGCCTCAGCTCGATCTCGGCCTGCTTGGCGGCGGTGATGTCGTGGGCGACGCCGATGAAGCCGATGTGCTTGCCGGTCGGGTCCCAGCGCGGCTGCGATTCCGAGCGCAGCCACCGCCATTCACCGCTGGCGTTCTTGTAGCGCGCTTCCAGCACGAACGGCTTCAGCGACGCTTCGCCCTGGACGGATTGCTGCAGCACATGCGGCAGGTCGTCCGGATGCAATATCTTGCGCCAGTCGAAATCGATGGCCTGGTCGTAGGGCAGGCCGATGAAGTCGACATAGGCCTGGTTGGCGAAGGAGCGCGTGCGGTCGAGCTTCGTGACCCAGATCGGCACCGGCGCGCTGTCGGCGATCAGCCGGAAGCGCTCCTCGCTCTCGCGCAGCGTCTCGCGCGCGAGTGCCTGGGCGGTGATGTCGATATGGGCGCCGACGAGGCGAATGGCGCGGCCGTCACTGTCGCGCTCGAACTTGGCGACGACGCGGATCCAGCGGGTCTCGCCGTCGTTGGGGCGGATGATGCGGTATTCGGCGGTGTAGTCTTCGTTCGTCCCGGCCAGCGCATCGAGGAAGTGCTTGACCGCGGCGTCGCGATCCTCGGGATGGATGCGGTTGACCCAATCCTCATGCGACTCGTCGGTGGCATCCGCCGGCAGCCCGTGGAGCATCAGATATTCCGGCGAGCGGCGGTTCTTGAAGCCTTCGCGGAAGTCGACCTCGAGGCCGCCGACCTTGCCGATGCGCTGGATACGCGCCAGCTCTGCCTCGCGCTCCTGGAGCGCGTGATAGGCGTCGTCGCGCTCGCGCGCGATCTCTTCGAGGTGCTGGCGCAGCCTTTCGGCGGCGGTGGTATCGGGCAAGGGATCGTTCAAGGTGTCGGCCGTTGTGATGCAAGAGCGCACGTGCCGGGCCGATATTCCCACAGACAAAGCGTGATAGCCATTACTCAAAAGGGGATAAGGACGGAAAGGGCCACCGATCGCAGGGGCGGGTATGAACGAACGCCGGGTCTGGCTATTTGTTCCCGAATGTTGGAACGATGAGCCCCCGCGCGCGTATTTGCGAGGCGTCGCAACTCTTAATCATAAGACTCCCTTCCCGAAGAGGCTAAATCTTGAAGCTCTTTGTCTGCCAGGACTGCGGCAACGTCCTCTATTTCGAGAACCGCGCCTGCGAACGCTGCGGCCACCGCGTCGCGTTCCTGCCGGAGAAGGAGACGATGTCGGCGATCGAGCCCGACGGCGAGGCCTGGATGACGCTCGCCGACAAGGGCAGGGGGCGGATGCTCTGCCGTAACGCCGAATACGACGCGTGCAACTGGCTGACGGATGCGGGCGATACCACCGGCTATTGCCGCGCCTGCCGCCACAACGGCATCGTGCCCGATCTGTCCGATCCGGTTCAGCTTGCCGGCTGGCGCGAGTTGGAGGTGGCGAAGCACCGGCTGTTCTATTCCCTGATCCGCTGGAAGCTGCCGCTCCAGACGCGGCAGGAAAATCCCGAACATGGGCTGATCTTCAATTTCCTCGCGGACGATCCGAACAGCGGGCAGAGGATCATGACCGGCCACGATAACGGCCTGATCACGATCGCGCTGACCGAGACCGACGAGATCGAGCGCGAGCGGCGCAGGCTCGAGATGGGCGAGCCCTACCGCACGCTGCTCGGGCATTTCCGCCACGAGGTCGGCCACTATTTCTGGGACGTGCTCGTGCGCGAGGGCGGCAGGCTGGAGGAATGCCGCGCGGTGTTCGGCGACGATTCCGCCGATTACGGCCAGGCCTTGCAGCTCCATTATGCCGAAGGCGCGCCGCCGGACTGGCAGCAGACCTACGTCTCGGCCTACGCCACCACGCATCCCTGGGAGGATTTCGCCGAGACCTGGGCGCACTACCTCCACATCGTCGATACCCTGGAGATGGCCTCCGAGTTCGGCATGGAGGTGCGCCCCAGGGTCGATCGCGACGGGGAGTTGACGGCGCGCATCCGTTTCAACCCCTATGAGACGAGGGACGTCGAGGCGCTCGTCAATGCATGGCTGCCCTTCACCTTCGCCATCAACAGCGTCAACCGCGCCATGGGGCTGCGCGATCTCTATCCGTTCATCCTGTCTCCGGCGGTGGTCGGCAAGCTGGGCTTCATTCACGGCCTGGTCCGGGACGTGGCCAAGGCCGCGAAGCCGTAGGTCCGCTCATGGGCTGACCAGGCCGATTTCGGTCTTGCGCTGGTACGCCAGAGGGCGCGGATTTAGACCGTTGCCTCCGGCCGATTTTGATGTACCACGGGGGTCACACGGCCCGTCCCCGCAGGCCCCAACGGCCAGGGAAGGGTCCCGCCCAAGGTCGAGACTCAAGAAAAGCATGTTCAAACGCATTCTGATCGCCAATCGCGGCGAAATCGCCTGCCGGGTCATCAAGACCGCTCGCCGCATGGGAATTCAGACGGTTGCGGTCTATTCCGAGGCCGACCGCGATGCCCTCCATGTCGAGATGGCCGACGAGGCCGTTCTGATCGGCCCGCCCGCAGCCGCCGAGAGCTATCTGGTGATCGAGAAGATCGTGGAGGCCTGCCGCAAGACGGGCGCCGAGGCCGTGCATCCCGGCTACGGCTTCCTGTCCGAGCGCGAGGCGTTTCCGCGCGCGCTGGAGGCCGCCGGCATCGTCTTCATCGGCCCGAACCCGGGCGCGATCGCCGCGATGGGCGACAAGATCGAATCCAAGAAGGCCGCCGCGAAGGCCAAGGTCTCGACCGTGCCGGGCTATCTCGGCGTCATCGAGGACGACAAGCACGCGGTCAAGATCGCCGACGAGATCGGCTATCCCGTGATGATCAAGGCCTCCGCCGGCGGTGGCGGCAAGGGCATGCGCATCGCGCATTCGAGGAGCGAGGTTGCCGAGGGCTTCAACCTTGCCAAGGCCGAGGCGAAAGCCTCGTTCGGCGACGACCGCGTCTTCGTCGAAAAGTTCATCGTCGATCCCCGCCACATCGAGATCCAGGTGCTGGGCGACAAGCACGGCAACGTCATCTATCTCGGCGAGCGCGAATGCTCGATCCAGCGCCGCAACCAGAAGGTCATCGAGGAGGCGCCGTCGCCGCTGCTCGATGAGGCCACCCGCCGCAGGATGGGCGAGCAGGCCGTCGCGCTGGCCAAGGCGGTGAATTACGACTCCGCCGGCACCGTCGAATTCGTCGCAGGGCAGGACAAGAGCTTCTTCTTCCTGGAGATGAACACGCGCCTTCAGGTCGAGCATCCCGTCACCGAGCTCGTCACCGGCATCGACCTCGTCGAGCAGATGCTCCGCGTCGCCGCCGGCGAGAAGCTCGCGATCACCCAGAAGGACGTTACGCTCACCGGCTGGGCGGTGGAATCCCGCCTCTACGCCGAGGACCCGTTCCGTAACTTCTTGCCCTCGATCGGGCGCCTCGTGAAGTATCGCCCGCCGGCCGAAGCCAGCCAAGACGGCATCACCGTGCGCAACGACACCGGCGTGCAGGAGGGCGGCGAGATCTCGATCCATTACGATCCGATGATCGCCAAGCTCGTCACGCATGCGCCGTCGCGCGCGGCCGCGATCGAGGCGCAGGCCACCGCGCTGGATTCGTTCTATGTCGAGGGTATCAGGCACAACATCCCGTTCCTGTCGGCGCTGATGCACCATCCGCGCTGGCGCGAGGGACGGCTCTCGACCGGTTTCATCGCCGAGGAATTCCCCAAGGGCTTTGCTGTGCGCGTGCCCGAAGGCGAGGTCGCGCGTCGGATCGCGGCGGTCGGCGCCGCCATCGACCACGTGCTCGGCGAGCGCAAGCGACAGATATCGGGCCAGATGGGCGGCCGCATCGTGCAGCGCGAGCGTCGCCGCGCGGTCTGGCTCGACCGCCAGGAGATTCTGCTCGAGGTCGGACGCGAGGGCGAGGCGATCGCGATCCGGTTCGTCGATGCCGAAGGCAAGGCCGGCAACGCGCATCTGCTGCAGTCGCCGTGGAAGCCGGGCGATCCGGTCTGGCAGGGCACCATCGACGGCCATTTCGTCGCGGTGCAGGCGCGCCCGATCGCCAACGGCATCCGCCTTGCGCACCAGGGCGTCGAGGTGCCGGTCTATGTCTGGACCGAGGCGGAAGCAGCCTCGGCACGGCTGATGCCGGTGACCACGGCCTCCGACACCGGCAAGAAGCTGCTCTGCCCGATGCCCGGCCTTGTGGTCTCGATCGCGGTGACCGAAGGGCAGGAGATCAAGGCCGGCGAGACGCTCGCGGTGATCGAAGCCATGAAGATGCAGAATGTGCTCCGCGCCGAGCAGGACGGTACGGTGAAGAAGATCCACGCCAGCGCGGGCGCGACGCTCGCGGTGGACGCGCTGATTCTGGAATTTGCGTAAAGCAAGTGAGTGGGGCCCTCACTGGCCCCACCAACATCGTCATTGCGAGCGCAGCGAAGCAATCCAGACTGCCTCTGCGGAAAGATTCTGGATTGCTTCGCTGCGCTCGCAATGACGGAGTATGTTGCGGCTGCGTCGCAACAGTTGAGAGGGCACCATGGCCTTTCGTTCCCGCCGCGAAAAACTGCGTTCGATCCTGACGGGCTCGGCCTGCGTTCATCCCGGCTCGGTCTATGACGCGATCTCCATCCGCATCACCGAGGATCTCGGCTTTCCGCTCGGCATGTTCGGCGGCTCGGTGGCCTCGCTCGCGGTGCTCGGCGACCCCGATGTCACGCTGATCACACTCACCGAACTTGCCGAGCAGATGCGGCGGATGTCGCGCGCGGCCACGCTGCCGGTGCTGGTCGATGCCGATCACGGCTATGGCAATGCGCTCAACGTGCGCCGCACGGTGCAAGAGCTGGAGACCGCTGGCGCCGCCGGGCTCACCATCGAGGACACGCTGTTGCCGGCCGCGTTTGGCGAGGCCAAGACACAGCTGATCTCGCTGGAAGAAGGCGTCGGCAAGATGAAGGCGGCGCTCGATGGCCGCAGCGATCCCTCGCTCGTCATCATGGGCCGCACGGGAGCTGCCTCGGTCACCTCGATCGAGGATACGATCCGCCGCGCCAGGGCCTATGAGGCGACCGGCGTCGACGCGCTGTTCTTCACCGGCGTCAAGTCGCGCGCTGAGCTCGAAGCCATCGTAGCCGCGACGCATCTCCCCATCGTGCTCGGCGGCGCGCCGGACGAGTTGAACGCGATTGACTATCTCGCCAGCCAGCGCGTCCGCGTCGCGCTTCAGGGCCACGCGCCGATCGCGGCTGCCATGCAGGCCGTCTACGAGACGCAGAAAGCGTTGCGCGAGGGCACGCCGCCGAAGAACCTCAAGGGCCTCCCATCGCCGGACCTGACCAGCCGCGTCATGCGCGAGGCCGACGTCAAGGCGCGCAGCGCCGATCTTCTCGGGCTGAAGAAATGAGCCGGGCGATCCTCCAGGTCATGATCCGCGGCCGCGTGCAGGGCGTCGGCTACAGGGCCTGGGTCGAGTACCAGGCGACAACAAGTGGCCTCGAAGGCTGGGTTCGCAACCGCCGCGACGGCAGCGTGGAAGCGCTGTTTGCGGGAACGCCGAAGCACGTCGCCGACATGGTCGCGCTGTGCCGCCATGGCCCGCCGTCCTCGCGCGTGGATAGCGTGACGAGCGAGACGGCCGGTGCCGATGAGTTGAACCTGCGGAGGGCAGGGGAAGCGTTTTCGGTGTTGCCGACGGTGTGAGAGCGGATTCTCTTTCCGCGCGGGCGGTGCGCTCCCTCGCCCCGTTCTTACGGAGAGAGGTGAAAAATCACCGCGGCAGCTTCGAGATCGCCTCGCTCAGCTCGTGAATCTCGTAGGGCTTGCGCAGGATCGGGAAGTCGCCGCGGACATCGGCGGCGGCTTCGCTGTAGCCGGTGGCGAGCAGGATCGGCAGGCTAGGGTGGATCTGGCGCAGATGATGGGCGAGACCGAGCCCGTCCATCTTGCCGGGCATCACGATGTCGGTGAACACGAAGTCGACGCCGTTCTTCTCGAGCTCGCGCAAGGCGGACTCGGCGTCGGCAACCCGGTGCACGCGATAGCCGAGCTGCTCCAGCAATCCGATGCTGACGAGCGCGACGTCGGGATTGTCCTCGACCAGCAGCACGGTGCCGCTACCGGGAACCGGCACTGCTTCAGGGATATCGATTGGTGCGGTCGCGGTTTCGCGCGGCAGCAGGATGGTGAAGGTCGTGCCCTTGCCGAGCTCGCTTGCGACCCTGACCGTGCCGCCCGCCTGATGAGCGAAGCCGTGCACCTGCGATAGGCCGAGGCCGGTGCCTTTTCCGACGGGTTTGGTCGTGAAGAACGGTTCGAAGATCTTGTTGACGACGTCGGAGGGGATGCCAAGCCCGGTATCGGCGACGGTGATGGCGACGAACTCCCCGCGGTAGAGCGGATCATCCAGGACGACGTTGCGTGCGCCGACCGTCACGGTACCGCCGTCGGGCATGGCATCGCGAGCGTTGATGACGAGATTGAGCAGCCCCGTCTCGAGCTCGGAGACATCAGCCTTGACCGACCAGACCTCGCGGTCGATGTCGAAGGCGAGACGAACGGCGCTCCCGACGCCGGCGTGAAGCACTTCGCGGATCGCCTCGATGCGGTCGCCGAAGCGGATCGCTTGGGGATTGACGCTCTGCCGCCGCGCGAAGGTCAGGAGCTGGGCGGTCAGTGCGGCGCCGCGCTTGGTTGCGGTCTCGATCGCGGACATCGCGCGCTGAATCTTGGCGTCGTCCTCATCGCGCTTCTTGAGGATGTGAAGGCTGCCGCTGATGATCATCAGGAGATTGTTGAAATCGTGCGCGACGCCGCCGGTGAGCTGCCCGAGCGCATCGAACTTCTGCGACTCGGCAAGCTGCCTCTGCATCGCTTCGAGCTTGAGCTGCGAATTGCGCCGCTCGGTGATGTCGCGGGTGATCTTGGCGAAGCCGACCAGGCTGCCGTGCTCGTAGATCGGATCGATGATGACGCTCGCCCAGAAGAATGTGCCATCCTTACGAACGCGCCAGCCTTCCTCCTCGTAGCGGCCATGGTCCCGCGCGATGCCGAGGGCACGCGCGGGCTTGCCGTTGGCGCGGTCGGTCTCGGTGTAGAAGCGCGAGAAATGCTGGCCGACGATCTCTTCGGGCGAATAGCCCTTGATCCGCTCGCCGCCGATGTTCCAGCTCGTGATGATCCCGGTGGGATCGAGCATGTAGAGCGCGTAGTCCGCGACTCCTTCCACCAACAGCCGAAAACTGCGCTCGCTTTCGAACAAGTCTCTCTGTTGACTGGACTTTGTCGTCATTCTCAACCCGCCTGGAACCGGGGCAAACGCCCCGAAGGGCGTTTGGTTCCCGTTCTCTGGGCCGTTTTTAGGCAAATACGACGGACGGTATACAGGACGCAAGCCGCCGAGCGCTCTTGACAATCAGTCGCGTTCGTCAGATATTTCTGTCATGACAGAAATAACCGGAAAGAAGAAACTGCCCACCGCCGTCGAGCGCTTCATCCTGCATTGGGGCGACATGGGGGACGGGTGGGGCGTCAACCGCTCGGTCAGCCAGATCCACGGGCTGCTCTATCTCGCCGAGGCGCCGATGACGGCCGAGGACATCGCCGACACGCTCGGCATGGCGCGCTCCAACGTCTCCAACTCGCTGAAGGAGCTGCTCGCCTGGAATCTGATCCGGCGGGTGCCGATCCTCGGCGACCGCCGCGACCATTACGAGGCCGAGACGGACATCTGGGAGGTCGCCGCGAGAATCGCGGCGCGGCGCAAGGAGCGGGAGCTCGATCCGGCGATCACGGCGCTCAGGGCCTGCGTGTCCGATGCCGCAGATGATCCGACCATCAATCCGGTCGCAGCCAAACGGCTGAAGGAGATGCTCGCTTTCACCGAGCTCGCCGACCACTGGTTCATGCAGATGCTGAAGGTGCCGCGACCGCGGCTGGTCGCCCTGATGCGGCTTGGCGAGAAGATCGGCAACCTGCTGCCGCTGGGCAAGGCCAAATAGCGTTGAGGAGGGTGCGATGACGTCGGCTCGATTATCAGGCTCCAGCGCATCTCCCTCCGTTCACGTCAAACTACTCGACGACCGCCGCTTCCGCGCGTTGCTGTCGGACGAGGATTAGGGCCGGCTGCCGCTCGCGACCTGGCGGCGCTTTTCGAAACGGGTCGCTGACGGCGACAGCGTCGTCTATGTCGGCGTGGTCGACGAGGTCTCCTTCAGCGAGATCGGTTGGTGGTTCGCGCAAGCCGCCCGCCTGATCGGCGGACCGCTGCCAACCGGCCGCGACACCGGCGTCCCCATGATCGTCACCGTCACCGAGGACGGCGCGACCGGCGGCCAGACCTGGACCCGCATCTGCGCGCGCAAGCGCGGCTTTCCGCAGGTGATCCATTCCGCCAAGCGTTTTGCCGGCCCGACCGGGCTCGAAGAGTATGTCGGCTTCGGCGTCTCGATGGCGCTCCGCATCGCGGTCGAGGGACAGGCGCTGACCTTCCGGAGTGCCGGTTACGGACTCCAGCTCGGACGCTTGTGGATCCCGCTGCCGCAATGGCTCACGCCCGGCGATCTCACGGTGACGCATAGCGATCTCGGCGAGGGCGCCTTTCGTTTCACCCTCGATGTCACTCACCCGCGTTACGGCGCGCTGATCCACCAGTCCGCCGTGTTCAGGGAGGCCGTATCATGACGCCGCTGTTGTGGACCCTCATCGCCATCCAGATCGTGATGGGCGTGTTCGATACCTTCTATCACCACGAATTCACCGAACGCCTGGCCTGGCGCCCGTCGCAGCGCTTCGAGCTGAAGCTGCACGGCATCCGCAACATGCTCTATGCGCTGCTGTTCCTGCTGCTCGGCTGGTTGGAGGTTTACGGCGTGCTGGCGATCCTGATCGTGGCAGTCCTGGTCGCCGAGATCGTCATTACGCTGATGGATTTCGTCGAGGAGGATCTGAGCCGCAAACTGCCGCCGAGCGAGCGGATTAACCACACGCTGCTTGCGATCAACTATGGCGCCATCCTGGTGCTGCTGCTGCCGGTGCTGATCGATTGGGCGATGCAGCCGTTTGGCGTGACGATCGTGTATCAGGGATTGCTCAGCATCGCCGCGACGGCCTGCGCGGTGGGAGCTGCGCTCTGCGGCGTCAGGGATTTTGCCGCGATGCGCCGGCTCGGGCGCATGAAAAGCGTGCCTGCGCACGGGCTCGTCGAGAAGGTCCCCGGCCGCAAGACCGTGCTGATCACTGGCGCCACCGGCTTCATCGGCAGCCGCCTTGCCGCGAGCCTCAGCGGGGCAGGGCACGACGTCATCGCGCTGATCCGCAACCCCGCGAAGGCCGAGATGCTGCCGCCGCCGGTCACGCTGATCACCAGCCTCGATCAGCTCGCCGCGGACACGCCAATCGACGCCATCGTCAATCTCGCCGGCGAGCCGATCGGCAACGGCCTCTGGACCGAGGCGAAGCGCGCGAAGATTCTTGGCTCCCGGATCGACATGACCGGCGACGTCGTCAAACTGATCGCGCGGCTCGAGCGCAAGCCGGAGGTGCTCGTCAGCGGCTCTGCGATCGGCTGGTACGGCCTGTGGGCCGACCAGGTGCTGACGGAATCGGCGAAGTCACATGCCTGCTTCAGCCATGAGCTGTGCGCGGCCTGGGAGAAGGCGGCGCGGCCGGCCGAGGAGCTCGGTGTCCGCGTGGTCTGTTTGCGCATCGGCCTCGTGCTGGGCACCGAAGGCGGCTTCATCACGCGCATGCTGACGCCGTTCGAGTTCGGCCTTGGCGGCCCGCTCGGCACCGGCCGGCAGTGGATGTCCTGGATCGAGCGCGACGATCTGATCCGGCTGATTGCCTATGTGATGGCGACGCCCGATCTCACTGGGCCCGTCAACGCCACCGCGCCGATCCCGGTCACCAACGCAAAGTTCACCGAAGAGCTCGGCCGCCGTCTGCACCGGCCCGCGGTGTTTCGTATCCCCGGCGGCCTGTTGCGCCGGATCGGCGGCGGCTTTGCCGACGAACTCCTGCTCGGCGGTCAGCGCGTGCTGCCGAACAAGGCGCTGAGCCGCGGCTTTGTGTTCAGGCACGAAACGCTGCGCAGCGCGTTCGAGGCGATCCTGTGAGGTGATGTCATGACCTGCGAGACCTGCTCCCGGGCGACACGAGGCTGGTTTGAGGGCTGCCTGACGGCAAGCGCTATCATTGAGTCGTTCTTCCTGTTCCTCTTCGGACTGGTAAGCGTCGATCGCCTCGCCGTACTGTCTGTGATGGATTTCGTTCGAGCGGTCCTGATTGGCGTGCCGATCATCTTGACCGGCATGCTCGTGATCCTGTTCTGCGTTTGCGCGCTGAGTGGCATTCCGTCTGCCGTTGCAATTTGGGTCAGCGAACGGCTCTGCATCCGGTCGCTTGCTTTCTTCGGTCTCGTTGGCGGCCTCGCCGGAGCCGCGGGCCAGATCGTTCTTTACGGCTCTTTCGACAATCTGGGTTGGCTCTTCGTTGTCGCGGGGGGCTTTGCCGGGCTGCACTATTGGCGCGTCGCAGGCAGGTTCGCGGGAACACAAGCGCGGCAGTCTGAGCGCTAGGCTGCCACGGTTCGAAACGTCGCCGCCACCGCACGCAACGCCGCAAGTTTTGCCGGATCGCTGACCTTCGAATGCAGCATCACCTTCGAGCTTCCAAGTTTCGGCAGCTTGTGCGCAGGCCCGATGTCGATCAGGCCTGCCGGCGCGATCCGCCGCGCCAGCGGAGCGATTGCGAGCCCGGCAAGCGCAGCCGCGACCACCGCCGTAACGCCGCCGCCGACAAAGCGCTCGCGCCAGGCGATGGCGGCCTTGTCGAGCGCGCGGACGGCGATGGCGCGGACGCCGCAGGGCGGGGCGAGGGTTGCGAGCGGCAGCGGCTCACCCTTCGGCAGGGTGAAGCGTCGCGCGGCGAACCAGCCGAACTCGTCTTCGGCCAGCTTCTCGCCGCCGCGGCGGCTGCCTTCCTGGCGGACGATCACGGCATCGAGCTGACCTGCGTCGTAGGCATCCTGCATCTCGCGCGAGAAGCCGATGGTGACGGCGAGGGTGAGGCTTGAGGACATCGCGTGCAGTCGTTCGAGCAGCGGCACCAGTTCAGGGCCTGCGGCGTGATCGGAGATGCCAAGCGAGAGCGACTGCGCGGCCGGGGCGTCGCCCGACAGCGCACGGTCATGCGCCTCCATCAGTGCGCGGGCGCGATCGAGGAACGCGGCGCCGTCGGCGGTGAGCCGGACCGCCCGCGGCGAGCGCTCGACGAGGCGTTTTCCCAGCAGCGCCTCCAGCCGCTGAAGCTTGAGGCTGACGGCGGCCTGCGTCGTGCCGAGTGCTTCGGCGGCGCGCGTAAAACTCTGGAGGTCGGCGACCAGCAGGAAGGCCTTGATTGTGGCGATGTCGAGCGTTGCTGTCATTATGAGTTGTTATCACTGGTATCAACAGAAATAAGATACCAAAATGACGGAGCAAAGTCTACCTTCTCATCAACGCCGCGCAAACTCCGCGCAGCATCTTGAGGAGAACCACCATGCCCCTGATCACCGTGTCCTACACCACCTCCCGCCAGTCGCCGTCGCTGAAGGCCGATATCGCCAACGCCGTGTCCGAGCTCACCGCAAAGATCCTGCACAAGGATCCCAGGGTGACCGCCATCATCGTGAAATCGGTCGACGCAGGCGACTGGTTCGCCGGCGGCAAGTCGCTCGCCGAGCAGAAACTGGCCAGCTACTGGATCGACATCCATGTCAGCGAAGGCACCAACACCAAGGACGAGAAGGCGGCCTATCTCGCCGCGATGTTCAAGCGCATGGCCGAGATTTTGGGCCCGCTGCATCCCGAGACGTATCTGCACGTCGACGAGGTCAAGGGCGATGCCTACGGTTTTGGTGGCCTGACCCAGGAGCGGCGCTACATTGCCGGCAAGCTCGAAGTTGCGTTGCAGGCGGCGTGAGGTCACAAGCCGCGGGTGAAGAAACTCACCCGCGGCCTGACGCCATCAGCTCGCCGCGCGGAACTGGACTTCGGCGTTGTTGATGAAGCACGTCTTGTCGAACAGCTTGAGGTCCAGCGGGTTCGGCAGCCTGATATCGTCGAGGTCTGGGCACGGCTTGACCGACGGATCATAGGATCGATCGATCTGCGAGATGAAGACGACGATCAGCCCCGCGTCGCGCGCGAAGGATTTCAGTGCGCGCACCTGAACAGCGAGATCTGGATTTTCCCGCCTCTGGTCGAGCAATTGCAGATAGTCGATCACCACGACCGTGCCACGAGGCGCCGCGGCCATCTGCTTGACGACGTAGTCGGCGCTGATGGCGTCGGAGCAGTCGATCTCGAACATGTCAGCGAATTGCGCGGGGTCCACGCCAATCGCGCGCAAGCGGTCGAAGACGTCTTTCTCGGTGTATTCGAGCGAGAAGAACGCAGCGCGATGGCCCGACTTCATGGCCTCCACGGCGAGTTCGAGGCTCAACAGGGTCTTGCCCTGGCCGGGGCGCGCGCCCACCAGCACCAGATCACCCGGCCGGAATTGCGGGAACAGGCGATTGGCGGGCGTCAGTGCGGCGGCCTTTGCCGCGAGCATGCTCCAGGCGGAAAACCCTTCCGTCGCAGCGATGCGGTCAAGCGCGTCGTGGAGCGGAATGCCTTCCTCGCGCGACAGGCGCTTGGCTCGTCGCTTCAGATGATAGATCGGCGCAGAGAGTCTCATCGTCAAAACCTCCCATTGCGAGCAGAAAGCGCAATCCCTCCTTATGCCTAGCGCTCGAACAGTCGGTCCGATGATCATTCGCCCGGCATGATGTCTGCTTTCCCGGCGGAGGGGGGAGGCGTGGGCGGCACCGGAAGCAAGCGTAACCGATTCCGCGACTGGCCGAGAACAGGCGCGGTGGGGCTCAAACAGAAAAAGTGCTAGACGGCTGCTTCCGCCACCAGCGCGCGGGTTGGCCCGAACAGCTCCTCGAACGCCTGGCGCAGCGCGACGTCGGCATCGGCCATGGTCACGAGCTGGCCGAGATCGACCAGCGAGGTGACGCCGTAGCGGGGGTCGGCGACGCCGCAGGGCACGATGCCGGCGAAATGCGACAGCTCCGGCTCGACATTGATGGCGATGCCGTGGAACGAGACCCAGCGCTTCAGCCGGACGCCGATCGCCGCGATCTTGTCCTCGTGCTCGGGCCCCTTGTCCGGGCGCTTCACCCAGACGCCGACCCGGTCCTCGCGCCGTTCGCCGCGGATGTTGAAGGCGGCGAGCGTCCGCAGGATCAATTCCTCCAGGCTCGCGACATAGGCCCGGACGTCCGGCCGGCGCCGCTTGAGGTCGAGCATGATGTAGGCCACCCGCTGGCCGGGCCCGTGATAGGTCAGCTGCCCGCCGCGCCCGGTGGCAAAGGTCGGGAATCGGGGATCGAGCAGGTCGGTTTCCTTGCCCGAGGTGCCGGAGGTGTAGAGCGGGGGGTGCTCAAGCAGCCAGACCAGCTCGGGCGCCTCGCCGGCGGCGATCTGAGCGACTCGCGCCTCCATGGCGGCCACGGCCTCCGGATAGGGCACCGGCGCATCCGAGATTCGCCACTCCACGGGCTCGCCGGTGGAGGCGGAAAACGACGTCAAATCGAGGTCTTGGCGGGGGTTTTGAGGCGAATTAACCATTGGCTAACCATAACGTGGTGATCATCTCAGGAGCAAATGCCAAGTCCTTTGGCTTAAGTCCCAAGTTGCGGCGGTCCTGACAGTGCCAACTCTCGATAAAGTCACCGTGGATCTCATGGTCGTCCTCGGGACGACCACCATGCCGATCCATCAAGTATTACGTCTTTCCCGCGGCGCCATCATCGAGCTGGATGCAACCGAGGCCGACGAGGTCAAGGTTCTCGCCAACAATCTGCCGGTCGCCTCCGGCGTCGTGCTGGTCGACCGCAACCGGATCGCGGTCGAGGTCAAGCAGATGCTGCCGCGCACGACGGGGACGCGGTAGCGGCCCTGGGCACGCGGTAGCGGCCCGGGTACCCGGTAGGGCCGGGGCCCTCGATAGGGCCGATCCGGGCAGGGGTCCGGATTTTTCCTGCCAAGCTTGTGGAATTCTGGGCCTTTGCAGGCTTGTACCCCTCTGATGGATTTGTTAGATCGGCGCCGTTGATCCGGCAGGCCTCAAGCCCTAAGCCGGCATCCCCAAAGCGCTCGTGGCGGAATTGGTAGACGCGCTGCCTTGAGGTGGCAGTGAGTAAAATCGTGGGGGTTCGAGTCCCTCCGAGCGCACCAACCTCGAAAGCCGATCTATGGAGAGACCGGCTCAGGGAGCCCAGGTCTTCGCCGTTCGGCCGTCCCCGCCTGACGGTTCGAGTGTAAGGCTGGCGGCTCGGCGTGATCGCCGTTTGCAACAGGGCACGCGTACTGAACATCACGCAGGTTGCTCATCACCGTGGCAACGTCACCAGTAGCCAGACGCCGGCGGCCGCACACGCAATCCCGGCGGCGCGCGCGATCCATCGTCCGATCGGCGTAAGTTTCTCCAACAGGACGAGCAGGGCCAAAAGCGCAATCCAAAGCACGTTCATCACCCCGCCTACGAACAAAAGCGCCATCAAGACCCAGCAGCAGCCGACACAATAGCCTCCGTGCCGGAGCCCCAGCAGCAGGCAGCCTCGCAGGTTGTCGCGAAAGCCGCCGTGGCGCATCAGGAACAGAAATGGCGACTGGCATTGGGCGAGACAGACGTCCTTGAGCGGTGTCCATTGATAGACTCCCGCCGCGATCAGCACGATTGCACTGAGCAGATTGCTGGCGATCGTCATCCGGGAATCCAGCAGGACTGCCCGCTCGATCGCCCATTGGAGTAGGGTCGCTGCCAGCGAAAAGCCGCCCCAGACGAGGAGATAACCGGCCGCAAACCAGCCGGTCGCAGCGAACGGCTTGCCCTGCGCTTTCCCCTGTCGACCCACGCGGGCGTACATGAGGATCATGGGCGCTGCCGAGGGTGCCATCATTCCGACCATCATCACCGCCCACATCAGCAACACATACGCGAACTCGATCGCTCGCCATGGCTCGCTCGCCGGCAACATGATTCCGATCCCGGCCGGGATCATGCGGAACCCGGTCATGTCCATGCCGCCCATGTCCATGTCCTTGGCGAGCCAGAGCACATAGCCCCATGCCAGCGCGACAATGATCCCGATCGCGCCGCCGACGATCCAGCGATCGCGCCGCAGCACGGTTTCCAGGGGGCCGTCGGTCATTTGCGATAAGTGTTGCCGGCCTTCTCGCAAGGCCGGATCAGGAGTTGCATCACGCCTGGTTCGACCAGCGGATCGGCGCATAGAGGCCGTTCTTGCCGGAATTGTCCCAGCGCATGCCATGATCGCTGAACGTATTACCGGCGGCGCCGACTGCCATCACCATGCTGTCAGGGCTGACTGGATGGCCGATGTTGGCCCACATTTCCCCGCTCGGATGCATGGTCGGCAACGGGTCGACGGACATGTGCAGAATGCCAGGGATTTCCGCGGACCGCGTCTTGCCCTCGATTCGGAATGTGATCGGGACCTTGCGAACCCCCAGGTTCTTGCTGATCAGCGGTGTGAACGCAGCCATCGGACCACCGGCGGCGCCGGTGAAGATCGCAGCTAGAGCCTCGGTCTGCTCATCGTTGGCGCGCTGGTCGATATAGGCGGCCACCGACCAATCTCCGTCCGCCATGATCCCCGGCGCGTGGAGGATAACCAGGACATTGAGTCCATCGAGCTCGATGTTGCCATAGCGGCCGCTCTCGACGTGGAAGATCAGCGGTACGTTACAGAAGCCCTCGGTCGGTCGCGCGGTCAGCGGGGGAGCCGCCGACACGAGGCAGGGACACACGATGCTGCAACTGCAATTCTCGAAGTAGTCACCGGAAAGGTGCCATGGGACATCCGCCATCGCCATCTCCCGCTAGGCCGAACCCGTCAGATTGCTTTCGAAGGAGCTACGTAGAGTTGAAAGTTACGCTGCGGGGCGAAGTCCCGCAAGCTGAAGTCCCGCAAGCTATTGTGAGGTTCGGTCAATCCACGGGAAAAAGCACCTATCAGCTGGAGATCCACCTGAACTCTTTGCCCATTTCCGCAATCCATTGAAACTTCAATAAATGCGACCGCCCTCCGAACGCGCCAAACGGCGGATCGCGCCGTTTAGCCGGGGTAGGGGCCTGTTTCTGCAGAAGTGCCCTCTCTGATCAAGTCGATGATCTGATCATAGAACATCAGACGAAAGTGGCTGCATCGGACGAGATGCGTCTGAGCGAATCTATTCAGCCAATCCGATTTGCCGAGATTGACCACGGCAGCCTGGCGCGGCGGCGGTCCCCGATCGATTGTGGCAAAACTGAAATTATAGACTTCCTCCGGCGTGATTATCGAAACCTGTGGCCGATGAATCCGCAGATGCCTCATGTCGCTTTCGATAGAACAGTGCGCGTCCGGTTGGAATGAGTTGGAGCGGGCAAAGCCTGGAACACCGGCCACCCCGCGGGATCCTCCCTGCTCACGCAATTGTTCCTGGACGTAGTCTGCCAGGGGCGCTGGTCGATCGACACCTTCTTATTGCGTTTCTATGCTATCACATCTTATAATTGATGAACTCCGAGAGACACGAAATATCGGTCGCTGGCTTCCGGGTCCGAACACGGGCGGCTGGAGTCGAGCACCTTTGCAAGGAGGGCAGCATGACGCTCAAGTCGGGATTCCAATTCGCGGAGGCGCAACTTCTGCTTGAGATGGCGCAGCGTGCCTACGCCGGCACGCCATCGCTGACCGAAGCGGTGGCAACCTGCGGCGTACCCTCCGTGCCCGATCCAAGCTCAAATTGGGCGATCCGCAAGGACCTCACCCCGACGAGTGCCACGCTATTGGATAATTACTGGCAGGTCTGGCAGAACCAGAGTGACACCACCCAATACGCGATCGCAGTGCGCGGCACGGTCGCAAGTGCGGCCAGCGTGTTGGCCGACTTGCTGTTCCCCCTGATCAACGCGCGCTTTGACGTGAAGCTCGGTCCGATCTCGCTGCCGTTCTATCTTGCCCGCGATGAGGGTGACAGTGCGGTGAAATCCGGTGTGCATTCGGGCTTCGCTCTGAGTTTGCTGCTCATGCTGTTCACCACCGATAGCCCGTTGTTCGTGACCTTGGGGCTGCTCGCGGAGCAGGGCAACGACGTCTACATCACCGGGCACAGCCAGGGTGCCTCGATCGCCACGCTGCTGACCTCGCTGGTCCGGCACTCGACGGATGTTTTTAAGGGGCCGGCCTACAAGACCTATACCTTCGCGCCTGCCAAGGCCGGCAACGACCACTACGCATACGATTACGCGCGGCTTGCCGCCGTCGACGGATACGGTTGGGCCGTGGCGTCGACGCAGGACTGGGTGCCGCAGGCGCCGTTTGCCCTGGAGTGGATATCAGACCTCAACACGCCAAATCCGCTGCGTGGGTTCGGCGGCAGTCCCAATCCTGAAGCAACGATCGCGCTCGGCGGCGTGGTCACCGACGGTGAGAGCGCAGTCAGTCGCGTTCGCGACGATGCGGTGAGGCGGCTCAAGCAGCGGGTCGAGAGTCTTTCTCGGAGACTGATATCCGAGACGATCCATTTGACCGCCGCCGATCTCGGCGCGGCAACCGCCGCACCGATCACGGGATCAACGATCTCGGACTTGATCCAACAGATCCTCGACCAGCTTCAGGCCTCGCTGAACTATGCTGACGTCGGCGCGCTGCTGCCGCTCTTCGCCAACCCGGGCGGCAACCCGACCGATGGGACGCCGGGATGCCAGAAGCTGGACTATTTCTGGCAGCACCACCTCGGCAACTACCTGAAATACTTGAAGCAGCAGTATGGCAGCTGAGCCTTCATCCTTATTGTTGTTTTGGCTGGATTTCGGCTGCCTCGCGCTGCGCCCAATGGTCTAAGCGATCATCAGCTTGTCCGCCGGTCAAAGTGACCGGCGGGAATATGCTGTCGTAGATTGCGCGCGCCTCGCGAATGAGGCGCTGCCGCTCGAGTTCGGATTTCGGAACGAAGCGAACGATTTTGGTCATTGGTGGTCCGCCTGGGCGATTTCATCCGCGCGGCGCCAGACCGGGAAGGGGTCTGCGAGCTTCGCCCATTCCGTGACGTTCATCGCCGGCCTTCCCGGGACGAGGCAGGCATCCAGACGGGCGCGGAGCGAACCTTCATCCATACCGGTGCCGATGAACACGATTTCCTGGCGGCGATCGCCGTAGATCTCGTTCCAGTTCGCGCGCAGCTGCTTCCGCCAGGACGGGTCATCCGGCCATCTTTCCGCGGGTACGCTCGCCCACCAGAAGCCAAGCGCCTGCGTGCGCGTGATCGTGCCAGCCTGGCTGATCTCGCCAAGCCATTGCGGGCGTGTTGCCAGCCAGAAATGTCCCTTGGCGCGAATGACGCCGGGCCAGGGCTCCCTGACGAACTTGTCGAACTTTTCGGGATCGAACGGCCGGCGCGCGCGATAGACAAAGTTCGTCACGCCGTATTCCTCGGTCTCCGGCACGTGATCGGCAAAGCCGTAGAGCTCTTTGAACCAGAACGGATGCTGCTGCGCCCGCTCGAAGTCGAACCGGCCGGTGTCGAGAATGCGATCGAAGGCGACCCGGCTGTGGTTGGCTTCGATCAGATCCGCGTCCGGATTGAGCGCGCGGATGATCTTTCGCGCTGCCTCGCGTTGTGCGGGCGACGCGTCATCGACCTTGTTGAGAACGATGACGTCGGCAAATTCGATCTGCTCGACGAGGAGATCGACCAGCGTGCGCTTGTCGTTCTCAAGCGCTTCGCCGCGCTGATCGAGAAAATCCGTCGACGAATAGTCTTTGAGCAGGTTCACGGCGTCGACCACGGTGACCATGGTGTCGAGGCGCGCCACATCGGAGAGGCTTTCGCCGTCTTCGGAACGGAAATCGAAGGTCGCCGCAACCGGCAGCGGTTCGGAGATGCCGGTGGATTCGATCAAGAGATAATCGAAGCGGCCATTGTCTGCGAGGGCGCGCACCTCCTTCAGGAGGTCGTCTCGCAATGTGCAGCAGATGCAGCCATTCGTCATCTCGACGAGCTTCTCGTCAGTCCGGGACAGGTTCGCACCGCCATCGCGAACCAGATCCGCATCGATGTTCACCTCGCTCATGTCGTTGACGATCACCGCCACCTTCAGGCCGTGCCGGTTGTTCAGGACGTGGTTTAGCAAAGTGGTCTTTCCAGCCCCGAGGAAGCCGGACAAGACGGTGACGGGGAGTTTTTGCATGGAGATCGAAGAGCCTTTTCAAGGGGATAGGGCGGTGACGCGTGGGGATGGGCATTGGGACCGGATATGTAATGTTATAACATTACATTCGTTGGCGGCGCCGTCGTCAAGTCGTTTCGCGGCTCAGCTCAAATTCACGCGAACATTGAGGTGGATGATCGTTGTAACGACCGGCTGCCGCTCAGCTCCAGGCAGCAGCGCGCTCGAAGGACCGGCACGGGCCTCTCAGCCATATTCGTCGCCGATCCCGTATTCCCGGTAGATCTCGAGCGGGTCCGTGTCCGGAAACAGGCGGCATTTGGCCTGGGCGAGGTGCAGGCTCACCGCCGACGGCTCCTTGCCGTTTGCCAGCATCTTGCGGATGTCGTCCATATGCGCGCTCGGCTGGTGTTTTGGTTCGAGCTGCTCCAGCGCGACGAGCGCGGTCGCCAGGGCCTCGGTCAGCACCCAGTCGTCGTGGCCCGTGATTCCCTTCTTCGGCATCGGCAGACCCCACATGCGGTGGCTGTGCCAATGTACCGTAGCTTCCGGCGAATCTCCATCGCGCAGCTGGCAACCTCGCGTTTACGTGGAACACGCAGGCCCCGGTACTCTCGCTTGCATTATGAACGCCCGTGGCTAAAAGGCGGCCGGCGATCGTATCTTTGTCGAAATAAAGATGGCGTAGACGGATCGCACCGCTCAGGGCTGGAGCCAGCATGGTCTTTCTTAGCTTCGTCTACCGTTTCGTGACGAACTTCGCCTTCATGGCGATGGTCTATTTCAGCCTGAATTTCATGGAGAAATACCAGAACCGGGCGATCCTCGCGATCCTGGTGCTGGTCTATGCCGGCATGCGCGCGGCCTCGACGTTGCGTGCGTTCTATTTCTTCCAGAAGATCGAGAAGCTGGAGGCGGAGACCAAGCGCCTGCAGGCTCCGATCAATGACGGTTCGGGCGCAACGAACGCGCGCAAGCAGGTCGTGGCCGACGTTGGCCGGCTGCGCCGCGACGGCGAGCTCAAGTCCTATATGGACCTGTTCTTCCTGGCGCTGATCGTGCTGCTCTGTGTCGCCAACATCATGCGCCAGTAGAGCTTACTGCGCGCGCTTCTTCAGGCTGGCGACGCGGGTCGGATGCGTCGCGGAACTCCGCGGTGTAGCGCCCTTGGGCGCCGTGCTCTTGGGGGCAATGCTCTTGGGGGCGGTGCCCGTAGCCTGCGCGGTGTGCTTCGCTCCGGCCGGCGCCGTATGTGCGGTCCGATGTCCGCGCGACTTGCCGGCCTTGCCCTTGGCCGCATGGGGCGTCTCGGCCGCCATTGCCAGCCGCATCGCGGCGCGCCGCGACAAGGTCGTCGACAGCAGGACCTCGACCGAGCCCTCTGGGATGGCAAAAAGATCGCGGCCGGGCACGGGCAGGGTGGCCGCGACATTCGCCAGCGCCATGGTCTTGCGCGGCAGCAGCGGCTGATGCTCGGTCTGCGCGTTGAGGTCGGCAAGCGAGGGCGCCGGCAGCGTCTTGGTCTGCGCGAACACGAAGTTCGGCACGGACGGCCAGCGTGCGATCGGCACGGTCTCTGTCGGCGGATGCAGCAGCCATTCCACCGGCGTGGTCGGTGTCGCCGGCCGGTCGGCAGTCGCGGGCACCACATGCACGATGCGATAGCCGCGCGCCTTGAGGTCGCGGATGATCTTCGGCAGCGCCGCCACCGTACGGGGCTGGATGTCGTGCAGCAGCAGGATGCCCTTGCCCTTGGCTTCCAGCCGCTGGATCGCGAGTTGGTAGACGCGGTCGGACGACACGTGGCGCCAGTCGTCGGCGGGGAAGTCGGCGCTCCAGACCTGGATGCCGCGCGAGATCAGCAGGTTTTCGACGCCTTCGGCGCGCATCAGGCCGGGAATGCGGAAGAACGGCGCGAGCTTGGACGAATCGGTCATCGCGGCCGAGGTCCACTCGATGCCGCCGTTGATCTGCGCCTCGGCCTTGTCGAGCGGCATCCGGTCGAACGTCAGCGGATGGTTCATGCTGTGCGTGCCGACAGTGTGGCCCGCGGCAATCAGCTTGCGCACGCCTTCCGGGTTCGCCTTGGCCTGCTCGCCGATGATGAAGAAGGTCGCCTTGATGCACTCGTCGTCGAGCATCTTGAGGATCTGGTTCGAATATTTCGGCAGCGGACCGTCGTCGAAGGTCAGGACGACTTCATGGTCTTTCAGCGGCAGCGTTTCGCGGTACTGCATGGTACCGATGCGCGGATGCTCGCGCGGATCAACCACGAGGGTGCGGGAGGTCCCGAGTGCATCCGGATGGCCGGGACAGTCCGCCGCAAGGGCCGCCGGTGAACCGACGACCAACAGCCCCAGACACAGGACGATCCACGATCGCGTCCGAACAACAACGCTACTTCCGATCATGAACCTCGTCTGCCTCCTTACGCGACTGCCGCCTTAATTGGTCGGAGACGCCCAGAAACGGTTCAGGCGCAATACCCTCTACATCCTTGCATGCCGTAGCATGAACAGACTGTTAATAGGGCCCAAATCACCCCATTTTGCACCGCCGTGACATTACGGCATCAATGCGCATCGGCGCTCTTCTGTGATGTGCCCGCCGGCACGACGTGAACGACGCGATAACCGTTGTCCCTGAGGTATCGCAGGAAGGCCGGCATGATCGCGGCCGTGCGTGCCTTGGGGTCGTGGAAGAGGATGATGCCCTTGCCGGCAGCGGCGAGGCGCTCGGTGACGAGCTTCAATTCCTGCTCCGGCGTCATCTCGTTCCAGTCGCTGGCCCAGAGGTCGGCCCCGAACACGACGATGCCGCGCGACTGGAGCAGGTCGAGCTGCGCTGGCGTCCCCTCGAAATAGGGGAAGCGGAAGAACGGCGTCGAGGGCGTCGTCGTCGACGCGCCTTTGAGCGCCGTCTCGTCGGCTGCGATGCCGCGGTCGATCTCGCTCTTCGCCTTCTCGAACGGGATCCGCGCCATGAAGGGGTGCGACCAGGTGTGGTGGCCGATGGTGTGGCCCTCGCGCGCGATACGCTTGACCATGTCAGGATGTTCGGAGGCGTGCAGGCCGATCAGGAAGAAGGTGGCGCGCACGCATTCCTGCGCCAGCGCCGCCAGCACCTTCGACGTCGTCGGCGGATGCGGGCCATCGTCAAAGGTCAGCACGACCTCGTGATCGGCGAGCGGCAGCGTCTGCGGAAAGCTCTTCAGGCCCACGCGCGGCGTGGTCTTGGCGTCGACGCTCAGAACGCGCGAGGTGCCGAGCGCGTCCTTGCGCGGGCAGTCCGCGGCCTCCGAAGCGGCGATGCCGGCGAGGCCCGCGAAGACCGCGCCCACCGAGATCGACATCCATTTCAGCCGAAGCATCTTTGCCATTGCGCTCGCAGTTCGCTTGTGGGTATTGCCTGACCGTCAGCTCAGACCACTCGTTCCAACCTGTCAAACGGCGAGGCGCGCCATGGATGAACATATGGACGGTGCCCCATCCGCCGAGGCCTCGGTACTCGACCACGTTCCGATGCGCAATGAAGACGGCGAAATTCGTCATGAATTCGTCGAGGAGATCGCCCATGCGATCGAGGCCGGCGACAGCGCCGCGCTGCGCGCCTGCGTCGCCGAGCTGCACGAGGCCGATCTCGGCGATCTGATCGGAGCTCTCGCGCCCGACCACCGCGTTCGCCTGGTCGAGCTGACCGGGCGCGACTTCGACTTCTCGGCACTGAACGAACTCGACGAGGGCGTGCGCGAGGAGATCCTCGAGGAGCTGCCGCCGGAGACCGTCGCGGAAGGCGTCCGCGAGCTCGAATCCGATGACGCGGTCGAGCTGCTGGAAACCCTGGACGAGGCGGAGCAGGAGGAAATCCTCGAGAAGCTGCCGTTGCAGGAGCGCGTCGCGCTCGAGCGCAGCCTGCTTTATCCCGAAAATTCCGCCGGCCGCCGGATGCAGACCGAGTTCATCGCGGTGCCGCAGGATTTCACCGTCGGGCAGGCGATCGACTACATGCGCGAGACGCCGGATCTGCCCGACCGCTTCTACGAGATCTACGTCGTGGACAAGGACCAGCACTGGCAGGGTGCGGTCTCGCTCGACGTCCTGCTCCGCGCCCGCCGCCCGGTGGCGCTTGCCGAGCTGACCGACGAGGATCGCCGCCGCGTCTCCGTCCTGGAGGACCAGGAGGAGGTGGCGCGCATGTTCGGCAAGTACAATCTCGTCGCAGCACCCGTGCTCGACACCCAGGATCGCCTGGTCGGCGTCATCACCGTCGACGACGTCGTTGACGTGATCGAGGAGGAGGCGGACGAAGACCTCAAGGCGCTCGGCGGCGTCAACAGCGATGAAGAACTCTCCGATACCGTGTTCACCATTGCGCGGGCGCGGTTCAACTGGCTGCTGGTCAATCTCGCCACCGCCTTTCTTGCATCCTCGGTGCTCGGTCTGTTCGAGGGGCAGCTCGAGAAAATGGTCGCGCTCGCGGTGCTGGCGCCGATCGTCGCCAGCCAGGGAGGCAATGCCGCGACCCAGACCATGACGGTCGCGGTGCGCGCGCTTGCGACGCGCGAGCTCGGCTCCTCCAACGCCTGGCGGGTGGTGATGCGCGAAGGCCTGGTCGGGCTCGTCAACGGCCTTGCCTTCGCCTTGATCACGGGCATCGCGGCGGTGGCCTGGTTCAAGATCCCGGGCCTCGGCATCGTCATCGGGCTTGCGATCATCTGCAACCTCGTCGCGGGCGCGCTCGGCGGCATCCTGATCCCGATGGCGCTCGAACGTGTCAGGGCCGATCCGGCGGTCGCGTCAGGCACGTTCGTCACGACGGTGACCGACGTCGTCGGCTTCTTCTCCTTCCTCGGCATCGCGACGCTGTGGTTCGGGTTGAGGTAAGGCGCGCTATGCCCTCGCGTGTCCCGGGCGCGCTGCAACGCCCTTCGCGTTGCTGCGCAGAACCGGGACCCAGAAAGCAGCACGGCACGTGGTGGCGAAATGGGCCCCGGCTCGGCAGCGCACCGCTGTGCGCTGCGCTGCGTCCGAGGCACGAGACCGTATACGCGGCGCTATCTTTAATCCGAACTTAAGCGACCTGCCGCATCATTGCCCGTGCTTGGGGGAATGGACATGCGGTTGCGGCTGAAGGCGGACGGACGGGTCGTCGAGTTGCGGGATGGGCAGGAGCTTCCGGTCCAGTCGTTTGCGGTCCAGCCGTTGCCGGTCCAGGCGGCGGCCAATGCCGCCCCGGGCGATGATGCCAGCTCGCTCGCCGTGCGCGCTCTGCGCCGTCGCGCCTGCCTCACCCAGATGGAGTTCGCCGCCAAGCTCGGCGTTCCCGTCGAGACGATCCGCAACTGGGAGCAGGGCAAGCGCGCCCCGCGAGGACCCGCCCGCGCGCTGCTCGCCGTGATCGCGCATGCGCCGGACACCGTATTCCAGGCGCTCGCCAAAGCCTGACGTCCAGGCGCGAACCTCCCGTTAGCATTGCCCCGAATATCCGGCCCGGCGCCGGCGTCGTCCGTTGGCACTGTCACGGGCCGGGTCCATAATGGCGCCCGGATGATGCTTTGAGGCGATCGCAACAGAGAGGATTCCTCATGCTGTTCGTCGAGGCCAATGGCGCAAGGATACCGGCGATCGGGCTCGGGACCTGGGAGCTGGGCGGGCGCGCTTGCGGCCGCGTGGTCGAGCAGGCGCTGCGGCTCGGCTATCGCCACATCGACACTGCGCAGGTCTACGACAATGAGCGCGAGGTCGGCGACGGCCTGCGCGGCTCCGGCGTGCGTCGCGACGACATCTTCCTGACGACAAAGGTCTGGACCAACCATTTCGCGCCCCATGATCTCGAACGTTCGGTCAAGGAGAGCCTCGCCCGGATGCGGCTCTCCTCCGTCGATCTCCTGCTGCTGCACTGGCCCAATTCGCACGTGCCGCTGGAGGAGACGCTGGGTGCGCTGTCGCATGCCAAGCGCATGGGCCTGACCCGCCACATCGGCGTTTCCAATTTCACCGTGGCGCTGACCGAGCAGGCGGTGGCGCTGTCGCCGGAGCCACTCGTCTGCAACCAGGTCGAATATCATCCTTATCTCGACCAGACGAAGGTGAGGGCAACCTGCGACCAGCATGGCCTCGCGCTGGTCGCCTACAGCCCGATCGCCAGGGGACGCGTCAAGGCCGACCAGACGCTCGCCGGGCTCGGCCGCGCGCATCGCAAGACGCCGGCACAAATCTGCCTGCGCTGGCTGGTGCAACAGAATGTCGCCGCGATCCCGCGCACCTCGCGCGTCGAACGTCTGTCGGAAAACATCGATATTTTCGATTTCGAGCTCTCGGACGACGAGATGGCCCAGATCGCCGCGCTGGCAAATCCCAAGGGCCGTCTGACCGATTTCGGCTTCGCGCCAAAATGGGATTGAGAGGGGGCCGCTGTATGCTAGGACCGGCGTGGCAACCCAAGATCGATCGATGGAACTGCGGAAGATCATACGGACGGACATTGCAGCGTCGGCGGTCGCGCATCTGACGCTGGTGGCGCTGATCATCCTGATCAGCGAAGTCCATCCGTTTCACGCCGCGGCGCCCGAGACTGTTTCGGTGGACATCGTCACGCCGGAGCAGGTGAAGGAGGAGGAGGCCAAGGCCGAGGAGAAGGCTCAGGAGCAGGCAAAGGAGAAGCCGCCGGAGCCGCTGCCGGACCTGAAACTGCCGAAGCTGGATTTCAGCGACAAGGACAAGGCGGAGGCCGCGCCGAAGCCTGCGACCCAGCAGCAGGCCGCGGCGCCATCGCCGTCACCGCAGGCCTCGCCTGAACCGCAGCAGAAACAGCCGCAGCCGCAACCCTCACAGGCACCGAAGCAGCGGGAGGCCAATGTGCAGCCGCAGCCTCAACAGCCGCAGCCGTCGCAACAGCCGCCTCCGCAACCCCAGCAACAGCCGCCGCCGCAAGCGATGCAGCAGCCACAGGCCGCGCCGCCGGCCTATCAGGCGCCGGAGCCTGACGTGACGGTCAAGTACGGCGTCATGCTGGGCTTGCCGCCGGAATTGCCGCCGGAGCTGCCGAAAGACGCCCCCAAGGACGATGGCGGCGATGCCAAGGATTCGATCGCAGCCAAGCTGCCACCCGAGGTCATCGCCGCGCTGCGTCGCCACCTGAAGAGCTGCGCCAAGCTGCCGGCCGGGGTCGACCCGACCGATAACGTCAACATCAAGCTGCGCACGGTGTTCGCCACCGACGGCACGCTGGCGCGCCCGCCGATCCTGATCGAAGCTCCGCCATCCGCGAAGGGCGTGGCCATCGTGAAATCCGCGACCGCAGCGCTCCAGGCCTGCCAGCCCTACAAGATGCTGCCGGCCGACAAGTACGGCGAATGGAAGATCTTGGACCTGCCGTTCTCGCCGCGGGATTTTGGCGGAGGGTAGGCGGCTCGCCCCACTCTATCCATCCTGCGAGCTAAGGCCTCCCGGTTCGCGGCTTCAGCCATGCCATGATCACGGCCTGCGGCGTTCTCCGGCTGCGTGGCAAGCTATGTCTTTCGATGGTGCGCCGTGCAAACGCGCCGGCCTGCTCGGCGGAGCCTCGCTGCGCCGGTGCGAGAGCCATCCACTCGCGAATGACGGTGCGTCGAATTTTCGATTTTGGCATCGGATCAAATCCATGAGTTGCGGCGGATGTTCACGCGGCCTGCCGAAGGGGGATGGCCTCCGAGCGCCGCGCCAGAAGCACGCTGCCGCAAGGATGCTCGGCGCCCTGCAGGACGACGAAGCCGCGCTTCGTCACTGCGGCACGAAGAGTGTCCTTCGCAGCTGCCTTTTGCGCATCGAGCCAGATCACCAGCACGGCGCGGGGGCTCAGGAAATCGTCGAGCCAATCCACTGTCGCATCGAGTGCGTGAAGCGTGCGTCGCCGCCAATCCACGAGCGCGACTTCATATTGACCTGCCGGCCGGCCGCAATTACCTGCAGCAGCCGCCAGCAGATATCCGCGACGATGCAGCTCAATCACCAATTCCATGCTCTTCGCGCCGACCACGACGATGCGTTGCCGCGTCGAGCAGTTCGCGATGGCCATCATCGGATCGATGATCCTGTCGCTGACCCCTGAGTTCGACATCATTTCACCAGTTCGCTACGCCGCGCGAGCTTGCGCGACGGAGCGGATATGGTGCCGGATGCTGTATGATTTCGAGATTGGCGCGATCGCGGTTGCATAGGATCGGCATAGGATCGGCCTCGGCCCCGCGCTGCCGGAAACTTACGCCGCGCTTATAAACAGACGATGCATTCCCCATCGCATTCAAATGCCGTCAGCGCCGTTCTTCCGGCCCGCGCTTGCTATCGCGCCTTGCCTGGAGACCAAAATGTCCGCTTACCGTGCATTGATCGTGGGACTACACGATCGTCCCATCAGAATGATCCACATGGATTGCATCGACGATGAAGCCGCGATCAGCTCCGCGGAGCGGCTCGTCGACGGTCGCGACGTGGAGCTCTGGCAGATGGATCGGCCTGTGGCCAGATTCGATTGCCGGTCCGGGACGATGCGCAGGAAGTAGGCCGGGATATCGCGGTGTGGGCAGGCCTCGCGTCTTGGGATGACGGAGCCAGTCGTGTCGTCATTGCGAACGTAGCAAAGCAATCCAGACTGTCACCGTGAAAAGATCCTGGAGTGCTGCGCTCGCAGTGACGGTGTGGAGAAAACGCGTGCCGCCCTTCGCTCGCGCGCAGCAGATGCCTCAAGAACCGCGCTTCCGCGTCTCCGCACCATCCGTCTCCTCCGGCGCCATCGCCGCCCAGGCACTGGACGCGAACTGCCTTCGCCAGGTCACGATCACCACCGCCGCCGTGGTCACGAACAGCACCCAGGGGCTGACGAACCAGCCGAGATAGCCGAGTGCGAAGAAGAAGGCGCGCTGGCCGCGGTTGAAGTGGCGGCCGGCGGATTCGAACAGGCGCGAGGTGCGGATGACGTGGGCCTCGGCCTCCGGCGTGTCGCGCCGGTCAGCCGGCGGCATGCCGCCGAACAGGATCGCGACATAGTTGAACAGGCGATAGGCCCAGGCGAATTTGAAGAAGGCGTAGACGCAGATCAGCACGAGGCCGACGCATTTCAGCTCCCACAGCGCAGGCGAGGGGCTGAGATCGATCGGCAGCTTGGCGAGGATGGTGATGGCGTCGTTGGTGGCATGCAGCAGTGCCAGTGCGCCGCCGAGCGCGAACAGGCTGGTGGAAGCGAAGAAGGCGGTGCCGTTCTGGAGCGAGGCCATGATCTGCATGTCGACCATGCGGGTGTCGCGGTCGAGCAGGCGGCGGACCCAGACCTCGCGATAGCGGTTCATGCGCGCCGACAGGCTGTCGCGGCCATAGGCCGAGTGCTCCAGCGTCAGGGCATAGACCAGCCATTCGATGATGAAGAAGCCGACCGCGGTGATGTCGACCCAATGCCTGCCCATGTCTCACTCCTCGCGAAGATCGCAACGATTGCCACGCGCGGCCGGGTGCGGCAACGATTGATTGGCGGCAGGCGATGGCGCTAAAAGCAGCCGCATCCAGAGGACTTAGGGAAGGACCAGCGACATGGCCGCGCTCAAGCTCGCGATCGGAAACAAGAACTACTCGTCATGGTCGATGCGGCCATGGCTTGCACTGCGCGCCAATGACATCCCGTTCGTCGAGACCGTCATTCCGCTCTACACGGAGAATCCCGCAGACAAGGATCAGATCCTGTCCTTCAGCCGCGCCGGCAAGGTGCCGGTGCTGGTCGACGGCGACATCACGGTGTGGGATTCGCTCAGCATTATCGAGTACCTCGCCGAGCGCTATCCGGACGTGAAGCTGTGGCCCGACGATGTTGCCGCCCGCGCGCACGCCCGTTCGGTGTGCGCCGAGATGCATTCCGGCTTCATGGCCTTGCGCAACGAATGCGGCATGAACCTGCACCGCCCCGTGGGCGCCGTGACGCTGTCGGCGGACGCCAGGGCCAACATCGCGCGCGTGCAGGAGATCTGGCGGGAGTGCCGGGCGCGCTACGGTGCCAAGGGACCGTTCCTGTTCGGCCGCTTCGGTGCGGCGGATGCGATGTACGCCCCGGTCGTGCACCGTTTCCGCACCTACGCGATCGAGGTCACGCGGGAGACCAGGGCCTACATGGACACGATGATGACGTTGCCGGCGTTCCAGGAATGGACCCGCGACGGGATCGCCGAAACGCTCGTCATCGAGAAATTCGAGAACGTCTAACCCGCGAATGTGATCGGGCGCCGCTTGACGATGTGCAGGCTGGCGGCGCTCAATCGCGGCGGAAGGACCGCTTGGGAAAGGGCAGGGGCATGGGAATTCTGGACTCGCTGGAAAACAATCCGGCGCTTCGCAGTGCGCTCGGTCAGCTCGGCGCCGCGGTCCTGCCGGCGGTGTTGAACGAGGTGCTCGGCAGCAACAATCAGGGCGGCCTCAGCGCAATCGTCGCGAAGCTCCAGCAGTCCGGCTTCGGTGACCAGGTCAAATCCTGGCTCGGTAACGGCCAGAACCTGCCGATCTCGGCCGACCAGCTCCGCGCGGTGCTCGGCAGCGACACGGTTCGGCAGCTTGCGGCGCGCTACAACATCCCGGTCGATCAGCTCGGCCAGATTCTGGCCCAGGAACTGCCCAAGGCCGTGGACCAGGCAAGCCCGGAGGGGCATCTGCCCCACACCGCCTGAGGGAGCCGGTTCCAGCGGTATCCTCCACCCACCAGTTCCCGCACTATCGTCCTGAAAATACTGCCGGATCGGCCTATTTGCTATGCCTGTATACCGCTGGCCAAAACGCCGCATTGCGTGCTATATGTCACGCCGGGTTTTCAGCCGGTCCGTCGCAGTGGGACCCTGGGCACAGCCGGCGCTGTTTGAGTCATGGAGATGGGCGTTGAAGCATAAATTCCCCGTGGGAACGCGCGTACTGTTCACTGCCAGCAACGTCGCGCGCCCGGCTGCGAGTGGCTCATACGAGATCATCCGCCTGCTGCCGACGGATGGTGACGACTGCCAGTACCGCATCAAGAGTTCGACTGAAGCGTTCGAGCGCGTCGCCAAGGAAAGCCAGCTCGCCCAATCCTGACGGATGACGGTGCCGCGCGTTGACATCGCGGACGAATTCGCTTCGCTCGCCGTCAAAAGGCCCCCTTCGCCTCGACATGGTGAACCGGGGGCAGTTGCCGACTCGCGGGGGCTCGCTTTGACCATTCGCTCTTTGCTCGCGTGAGGGACGTCGCGCATGAACTGGGCATGGGCCACTTCGTTCGACCAAATCTCGCGCCCACAGGCCTTTCCGATGTGGATGATCCTGGTAGCCGCCGGCCTCCTCGGCCTGATTCTCCTGATTACGCTGGTGCGCGCCGAAAGGTCGGTTGCCAACGGCGCGCTGACCGTCATCACGCTGCTTTCCATTGCCATCGCCGTGGCTGCCACCGTGCGCGTCTATGGTCCGGCGGAGGAGGCGCCGCCCGGCGAGGCGCGCGCGCAGAGCGCGGTCGTCGCCAGCCTGCCGGCGCTGTCCTGTCTCGACGATCTCGCCGGCAATGCCGTGGCGATTGGTTGCGAGAAGGCGCTGTTCGGCTCGCCTGACGCGGCGGCTGCGGCCGTCTCCTACACCGCCGCACGGATCGACCGGCTCACCGCGCTCGGCGATGCCGCGACCGCCGAGAAGAGCCTGACGCTGGACATGAAGGTGCTGCGCAAGGCGCTGGAGCGCGACCGCTACGGCCTCGTCGCGCAGGTGCTGGTCGCGCGCGACGGCTGCACGCAGTTCGACTGCCCCGCCTTCCGCTCGCTGACCGATCAGCAGCGGGTCGCCGCCAACATGGATTCCCATCTCTACGACACGCTGGTCGCACGCTATGCGCCGGGCTGGAACGCGCCCGCAACGGCCCCGGCGATGCCGGCCACCGCGGCGCTTGCCGGGATGCCGCCATCGATGCCGACGGGCAGGCCGACCAATGCGGAGTTCCCGAGCGCGTCATCGACGCCGCCGGTGAGCATCATGAATCCGGAGCCGCCCACGGCGGCGGTGCGACAGGCGGCGCCCGCCGGAGGCGCAGCCTCGGCGCCGCGCGCGTCCGCTCCGACCTCGGCGCAGGCCGCTGCTCCAGCGGCGCCGGCTGCGAAGAAGCCGCCGGCACCGAAGGCCGCGCGTGCGCCGGCCGCAGCGCCGGTTCCGCTCGCCCCGCCGGCCCCAGCCCCGGCTCCTGCAGCTGCGGATAACGAATAGTTCGGCATTCCAAATGCGTGGCTGCCCGGCTAATGCTGGGGGCATGCCGCTACATCTGATCAAGCTCGCCGTCGGCTGCGACTCCGTCAAGGAATTGAAGGGGTGGGTCGCCGAACGGATGCAGACCGCCAAGAAGAAAGGTCTGCCGCAACATCACATCCACATCACCCGCATGGTGCCCAAGCGCGACGCCGAGATCCTGGCGGGCGGATCGCTGTACTGGGTGATCAAGGGCGAGATCGCCGCGCGTGAAAAGATCATCGGGATCGAGCCGTTCCGCGACAAGGACGGCATCGGCCGTTGCCGGATCGTGATGCAGCCGAAGGTGATCTCGGTATCGCCGCGGCCGATGCGGCCGTTCCAGGGCTGGCGCTACCTCAGCGACGATTCCGTGCCGCCCGATCTCGGCAAGTCGGCCGCCGGCTCGATCGCGGCGATGCCGGAGCCGATGCGGCGCGAGCTGCGCGATCTCGGACTGCTCTGACGCGGCCGCTCATGGCGGCGTGACGATGTGCAGCCGCGCCCAGTCGGAGGGCGGCATCACGACCGGACGTTCGCCTTCGCCGATGGCGTCGATGATGTCGACCAGCTCGGGCTCGACGCCCATCTCGTGCAGGTACTTGCGATACTGCTCGCCAAAGATCGCCGTCAGGCTCTCGCGCTGTTCGGGCGCCACGTTGGGCGCGCGGCGATTGCGGATGGAGCGGCCGGCCAGCACCACCGTCGCACCTTGCGGGAGGCTGCGATGCACCCCGCCGACGAGCATGAGGACGCACGCGAAATCGCACGCCGGATCCGGCAAGGACACCTTGGCATCGAGCGGCCCGCCCGGGCGCTTCAGCGCAAAACAATCCGCCTCCGGCTTGCCGGCGCAGGCCTCGACCTCGGTCGCGCCGGCGGTGGCATCCAGGCCGCGGTCGCGCAGGATGCGGCCCATGCTGACCGCAACATTGAGGTTGGAGCCGCCCCAGCTATGGATGACGAGCGGCAGCTTGTGTCCCGCCTGGCGATCGAGAATCGCGATCAGCCGCTTGTAGCTGTCCCATTGCACCGTGCCCTCGGCGGCGATCCAGTCGGAGCAGCCTGGTCCGCAGGCCCCGGCGGGGCCATGGGCGACGTAGAAGATCATCGCATCCGGCGGCGACCCGTAAAGGCCGATCGGCGGACGCTGTTGTGCCTGGGCGGCAGTCGCGGCGACAAGCGCCAGCACGCCGTTCACGATCATCGTGCGGATGAATGTCATGCCCTGCCAGCCGGCCCGTTTCCTCGCGCCGATCATCCATCCGGGCGAGGGAACGCGCAAGATCGAGCTCGGCGGTTACACCGCGATATTGTCGATCAGCCGGGTCGTGCCGAGCTTGGCCGCCACCAGGATCCGCAACGGGCCGTCCTTGCGCGAGGTGACCGGCGCGAGCGTCTCGGCATGGCGCGCCTCGAAATAGTCGAGCGCAAAGCCGGCCGCCGTGATCATCCCGGCGCCGCGCGCCATCGCGGATGCGATCGCTTCGCCGGCGCGGATGCGCCCGGCGCTGTCCTTCATGGTGCGGTAAAGCGTGGTCGCGGTCTGCCGCTCCTCCGGCGAGAGATAGACGTTGCGCGAAGACATCGCGAGCCCGTCGCGCTCGCGCACGGTGCGGGAGCCGGTCACCTTGACGCCGAGGTCGAGGTCGCGCGCCATCTGCGTCACCACCCGCAACTGCTGAAAGTCCTTCTCGCCGAAGATCGCGACATCCGGCCGGCACTGCGTGAACAGCTTGCCGACGACGGTGGCGACGCCGCCGAAGAAGTGCGGCCTGAAGCGGTCCTCGAGGCCGGCCAGCGCCGGCCCCTCCGGCACGATGCGGGTCGCAAAGCCTTCCGGATACATCGCCTCGGCGCCGGGGTGCCAGACGACGTCGACGTCCTCGGCGGCGAGCTTGGCGAGATCAGACTTCCAGGTGCGCGGATAGGCACCAAAGTCCTCGGTCGGGGCGAACTGGGTCGGGTTGACGAAGATCGACACCACGACGCGACTCGCGCGCCGCTTGGCGAGGCGCACCAGCGACACATGCCCGTCATGGAGGGCCCCCATGGTCGGGACCAGCGCGATCGTGGCCTTTCGCTTGCGAAGATTGTCGACGGCGCGTCGCAAGGCGGGGACCGTGCGGGCGATCAAGGGGCTTCGTGACATCAGGACTCGACAGGGTTGGGAATGGGAAGCGGGCGCGTCCCGGCGCCCGGCCGGCTAACCTTAACAAGCGCCGATCGTGGACGCCATGCATTCGGATGCGGCACAGCATCCCGCGCGAGGCCGCGCACGATGTCGCGACATGGCTGAATCACAAGCGAGAGATGGTGCCGTGATTCATTTCGAACACGGCGCGCTGCGATTTGCATTTACTGTCACGCATTTCACTTGACCGCAGACGCGGCCAACTCGAAGATATTCATCAGGGGTGTTGAGGATCGCTATGCTTGTGCAGGCTAGCCAAGGCCAATCCGGCTCGGCGCATGTCGTCGTGCTCGGCAACGAAAAAGGCGGCTCCGGCAAGTCGACCACCGCCCTGCACATCGCGGTCGCGCTGCTGAAGGCCGGCCAGCGCGTCGCCACTATCGACCTCGACTGCCGTCAGCAGAGCTTTACCCGCTACATCGGCAACCGTTCCGCCTGGGCGCGCCGCACCGGCCTCGGCCTCGAGCTGCCGGTGCATCGCTGCATCAAGCTCGGCGAGACCATGCAGATCGCCGAGAACGAGAATTCCGAGTTCCAGCAGTTCATGGAGGCGGTCTCGGCGGTCGAGAGCAATTTCGACTTCATCGTCATCGATACGCCCGGCACCGACAGCTATCTGATGCGCTTGGCGCACTCGATGGCGGACACGCTGGTCACGCCGATCAACGACAGCTTCCTCGATTTCGACGTGCTCGGCACCGTCGATCCCGCCAACTACGCAGTGACTGGCGAGAGCCACTATGCCGAGATGGTGCGGGATGTCAGGCGCAAGCGGCGCCAGCTCGACGGCTCCAGCACCGATTGGATCGTCGTGCGCAACCGCCTGTCGATGCTCGGCTCCCGCAACAAGCAGCTCGTCGCCGAGGGCCTCAAGGATTTGTCGCTACGGCTCGGCTTCCGCTACGTCGACGGCTTTGCCGAGCGCGTCGTCTATCGCGAATTTTTTCCGCGCGGCCTGACCGCGCTCGACGAGATTGACGAGGCCACGCTCGGCATGCGGCCCAACCTTGGCCATCTCACCGCGCGGGAAGAGGTGACGGGCCTGCTCCGCCAGCTCAAGCTGCCGCTCGACGAACGCGGCCGCCGCCGTGCGGCAAATCGCGCCGAGTGGTTCAGCCAGGTCGACAAGCCGCTCGAAGTCCACGACATCCTCGGCGCCTGAGGCGGCGGTATATCGCTACTTCCAGCCGATTGAAGCTGCCGGTTCCCGCCGGAACTGAGTGCGGACTTCGCCGTTTCACCCTGTGTTTACCGTGAAATTGAAGCCAATCGAGACCGGTTGCGTCGGATGGTAGCCTGCACCTGACGTAGCCGCCTGAGAACGGGATGCCCAAGAAACGCGTGCGCCGCACAATGAAAGGGCTGAAGGTTCACAATATTTAAGCTTCCTGTCACGCGGCTGTGACATATATTAGGGAATAGGCGACCAGGGGCCGAAGAGCCCCGGAAGAACACGATTTTCAACAGGGATTCAGGCCGCAAGAGCCTGAGGCTGAGGACGAAAATGAAGCGTGGAATTGCCGTTCTGGTTTCGGTTAGTGCCCTCTTCGGCGTCGCCTATGTCACGGCGAGCAAGTGGGCCATCAAGCACGAGACCGTCACCTTCTACGACGCCTCGCGCGACAACCGTCCCGTGCCTGTCGATATCGCGGTCCGCCGCGACAAGGAAATGCAGGCCAATGCCGGCATGATCACGCTGCCGGTTGCCGTGATCAATCACGGCAACACCGTCAAGAATACCGAGTACGGCTTCCTCGCCAACATCTTCGCGGCGCGCGGCTATATGGTCGTAAGCCCGCAGCATGATTTGCCGACCGATCCTCCCATGGTGACCAAGCCCGGTGAGCTCTATGTCGGCCGGCTGCCGCAGATCCTGCGCGGCGTTGCCAACATCCATCTCGCCATGCAGGAGATGAAGAAGGTTCAGCCCAACGCCGATTACGACAGGGTGACGATGGTCGGCCACTCCATGGGCGGCGACATCACGATGTATTTCGCCAAGCAGTATCCCGATGAGGTCAAGAAGGTCGTCACGCTCGACAATCTGCGCGTGCCCTTCGTCACTGCCGGCAAGTTCAAGATCCTGTCGTTCCGTTCGCAGGATCCGCAGTTCAAGACCGACGCGGGTGTCATCCCGACCGATGAGGAATGCGAGAAGGCCGGCATCCAGGTCGTGAAGACCGAATTCCAGCACAACGACATGCGCGACACCGGTCCGGATGCGGCGAAGAACTCGATCCAGAGCATGCTCGACAAGTTCCTGAGCGACGGCGACAGCGCCGTGGCGCCCGTCGATACGCGCTCGGCACCGCCCAATATCCTGGAGCCCGGTCCGGTTGCTCTGATGGCGCCTGCCAAGAGCTGACACCGACACCAGCCGACATCGACCCGCTCCGATCGTCAGCACGACCTGCAAAGCCTCCGCTGGCATCCGCCAGCGGAGGCTTTGCACATTGACCGGGCCGCAGGCGCTAGCCACATTAGCTGCTCACGCAAGAAGCGAGCAGGGATGCCCGGCGAACCCGTCAAACCGCGTGGCCGTGATGCCGTCTCGAGCCAAACCGGCGGCACGCTGCCTCAAGCCAGCACCGCTGAGGACATCGCCGCGTTCGTCGCCAAGGCGCGTGCGCTGTCGCCGCATGCCCCCGGCGCGAAGGGGCGGCTGATTTTCGCGCTGGATGCGACGATGAGCCGGCAGCCGACCTGGGACATGGCCTGCGCGCTCCAGGCGGACATGTTCCGCGAGGCCGCAGCGATCGGCAGCCTCGACATCCGGCTCGTCTACTATCGCGGCTTGAACGAGTGTCGCGCCACGGGCTGGATCTCCGACAGCGCGAAGCTCGCGACGCTGATGAGCAAGATCGACTGTCGCGGCGGCGACACCCAGATCGGCAAGGTGCTGAGCGACGTGCGGCGCGAGGCGGTCGCCTCGGGCGTGCGCGCGGTCGTCTTCGTCGGCGATGCCATGGAGGAGAAGGTCGATGAGCTCTGCGCCAAGGCCGGCGAGCTCGGCATGCTCAAGGTGCCCGTGTTCGTGTTTCAGGAAGGCGCCGACGCCGTGGCCGAGCAGGCCTTTCGCGAGATCGCGCGGCTGACCGGCGGGGCCTGGTGCCGGTTCGATCCCGGCGCGGCGGCGCAGCTTCGCGAGCTGCTGCGCGCGGCCGCGGCTTATGCCGCCGGCGGCCGCGAGGCGCTGTTGAAACTCGCCAAGAGTGCGAGCGGTGCGGCCAAGCTGATCGGGCAGATGAAGTAGCGGCCCGCGTCGGAGACGGACGCCATGCATTTTGCCGTGAGGGCGACTATATTCCGGCCATGACCCTGATCGCCGGCGCCATCGCCGTTATCACGCTTTATCTGCTGCTCCAGATGTTCCGCTCCGCCAATCCGGCGGTGCTGGCGCGCACCATCAAGTTCGGTGGCGGCGTGGTGGCGCTCGCGGTCGCAGCGTTCACTGGCCTGCGGGGCGAGCTGGCGGTGGCGATCCCGCTCGGGATTTTCGGCGCCGGGCTCCTGGGCTGGACGCCGCTGGCGAATGCCGGCTTCGGCAATATCGGCGGGCTGTTCGGCGGTGGCGCAACGCGCCCGGCCGGACAGGCCTCGCGCGTACGCTCGCAATTCCTGGACATGCGGCTCGACCACGATTCGGGGCAGCTCGCCGGCCAGATCGTCGCCGGTCCTCACGCCGGGCGCGATCTCCAGGAGTTCGATCTCGCTGGCCTGCTGGCGATGGCTCCGGCGTTCGACGCCGAGAGCGTGGCCCTACTTGAAAGCTATCTGGACCGCCGGTTTCCCGCTTGGCGTCAGAACGCGCAGGGCGATGCGGCAGGGCGGCAGCGCCGCACGGCGCCGAGCGGCAAAATGACGGCGGAGGAAGCCTATCAGATCCTTGGCCTGCAGCCGGGCGCGGGGCGCGACGACATCAGCCGGGCGCACAAGTCCCTGATGAAGAAACTCCATCCCGACCAGGGGGGCTCGACGTATCTCGCTGCCCGTGTGAACGAGGCCAAGGATACTCTGCTTCGCACGCATAACGGCTAACTCCGGCACTACGCTACAAACGCCCGTACCGCGTAAGCTCCGCTTGCTCTGTCTGCCGTCGCCCCGATGCCCGCCTTTGTCGGCGTGGTCGATCCCTTGGGTAAAGTTTTAACCGTAAATCCTTGACGAGAGGTTGTCGCGGAACTGGCATCGCCGCATCCCCCAAACAAAAATGCCCGCGCAAGGCGCGGGCATTTTGATTGGAGCGGTACGACAGATCAGTTGCGGACGGTGATGCAGGAGATGTCGGCGCGCTTCAGGGCGCGGCAGACGGCTTCGGCCTGGTCCCGCTCGAGCCCGGCGAAACGGGCCCGGTAAAGCTTGCGATTGTCCTTGGCGAGGACCGGCTCGGTGAACGGGTCGGCCTTGCTGAGCAGGCCGCGGGCCGAGCTGCGGGCGGCGTCGATGCGCTGCTGGGCTTCGTTCTCGCTCTCGAGTGCGCCGACCTGGACGATCCAGCCGCTATGGGTGACGACCGGCTTGGTGGTGGCGCTCATCTGGATCGGCTGCGGCACAGGATCGGCCGAAGCGAGCTTCGCAGCAGCCGGAGTGGGCGCGGCGACCGTTGCAGCCGGCAGCACGCCGAGGATGCCGTTGCCGGTGCCGAAGCCCGCCGGCTGACGGGGCATCTCGGTGCGGGCGAGTTCGGCCTTCGGCGCTTCCGGCTGGCTCGCCATCTCGGGCTTGTTGATGAGATCGGCGCGGGCGACGACGGCGCCGGAGGTCTCCGCGACGTCGGAGCGGGCCGCAATCGTGCTCGTGACCTGCGGTGCGACCTGAGCCGGGGCGGCGGAGGCGACCTTCACGGTGCCGGCCTTGACCTGAACAGTCTTCACCCGGACCGGCTTCATCGGCTCGGACGAGCCGGGGATGATGGAGAGCGGCTGGCTGGAGATCACGCCATTGGTGAGCGGCGCGGGCTCGATCCTGGATTCAGTTGGCCGAACCTCAGGCTTGCTGGTGTCAGGCCTGGCTTGAGCCGGCGGCATCGCGGCGGTCGCGGCCGCCAGCGCTGAGAGGCGCGAGGCGAGACGCTGCGGGGCCGTTTCGGGGGCAGGGGCGGCCGCAGCCTGCTGGACCTGCGAAGCGGGGCGGGCCGGGGTCTCCGATGCATCGGCGACGTCGGTATTGGCATCTGCGCCGTTGCGCTCGGTGACAGCGACGACGGTGTGGGTGGTGGCGCCCTTCTCGAGGTTCTCCGCGAGCAGGTTGCGCATGGTGGCGTCGCGCGAGCCGCCGCTGCGGCCGCCGAGCACCACGCCGATCAGGTGGCGGTTGCCGCGACGCATCGAGGTCACGAGGTTGAAGCCGGAGGCGCGGGTGTAGCCGGTCTTGATACCGTCCACGCCCTCGACGCTGCCGAGCAGGTGGTTATGGTTGCGGATCGACTGTCCGCGCCAATTGAACGTCGAGGTCGCGAAATAGCGATAGTAGCGCGGGAAGCGCTCCTGGATGGCGCGGCCGAGCGTGGCCTGGTCGCGCGCGGTCGTGACCTGCTCGTCGTTGGGAAGGCCGTTGGCGTTGCGGTAGACCGTCTTGGACATGCCGAGCGAGCGCGCCTTGCGCGTCATCATCTGGGCGAAGTCGTCCTCGTCGCCGCCGATCGCTTCCGCGATCACGACGGCCGCATCGTTGGCGGAGCGGGTGACGAGGCCCTTGATCGCGTCCTCGACGCGGATGGTCTGGCCGGCACGGAGGTTCAGCTTGGTCGGATCCTGATCGGCGGCGTGCTGCGAGACCGGCATCTCGGTGTCGAGCTTCATCCTGCCGGACTCGAGGCGCTCGAACAGCAGATAGAGCGTCATGATCTTGGTGAGCGAGGCGGGGTGGCGGATTCCGTCTGGGCTCGTTGCCTGGAGCACGGAGCCGGAATTGCCGTCGACGATGATCGATGCGAATTTCGGGCTGGAGCTGTCGGACACATCGCGCTGCACCCGGTGGTGAGCGTATTGGCGCCGGTGACGCCGTGCCTCGGCAGCATCGGTGAAGATGACTACGGCGGTGACCGTAAGAAGCCCGAAAACGCCAACCCGCGCCAAGCGCGAGGAAGACAAGTTTTTACGAAGCATGAAACCCCGTCCCCGTTTCTGACTTGATCACCGGCCCGTGAGGCGAAATTGTGCCCACTCGACCCGGGATCATTACCTGCTCAGGCTGTCTCTCCGCTGGTGTTCGCTGCGGGAAACGTTGGGCCTGAGCCGCTGTTCTGGCTAAGGTGATGTTCTCGAACGGCTTTTGACCGTTCGCGGAAGCTGAACACGTCCAGGGAATCAGGGTAGGGGTCCGCGGTTTCCAAAAGCTTAAGGAACCATTGCGGGAAACCCCGGGAATCTCAGCGATTTGCATCTAATTTTGTGCGCCGCACAAGATTCTTGACTTTTTTGTGCGTTGCACTATTTTTGGGCGGAGTCAGGGAGCCGGGGCTTCCGGACCAAAGCCAGGGAAAAAGGATTCCGAAATGTTCAAGGTTGAAGACTTTCAGAGCTACGGGAAAGAGCAGTTCGAGCAGTGCGTTGCTTCCGCGACCTCGATGCAGCATGGCCTCCAGGCGATCGCCAGCGCGTATGGCGACTACACCAAGAAGTCGTTTGAAGACACCAAGTCCTTCGTCGAGAAGCTTTCCGGCGTGAAGTCGCTGGACAAGGCCGTGGAAGCGCAGACCGACTTCGCCCGTTCCAGCTACGAGACCTTCGTTGCGGAATCGCAGAAGATCGCCGGCCTCTACAGCGACCTCGCCAAGCAGGCGTTCAAGCCGGTCGAGACCATCGTTTCGAAGTTCACCCCGGCTGCCAACTAACGTCCTCTGGAACTCCTGGAATCGAAAAGCCCGGCTGGTTCAGCCGGGCTTTTTTGTTGTTGCGACAGAGATCCGGTTCAGCGCGCCACGCGCAGCTTCGACAGCGACGTACCGACGTCAACCCCACACGGTCTGACTCGCCGACATCACCGGACAGAACGCGTCGATGCCGCTCGCCTTGGCGTCGTCGCGCAGCTTCTTCCGCCGCGTGTCGATCTGCGAGGCATTGCTGTACCGCCAGCGATTCTGCGCATCGAGACCGCCGGCGAGGAGCACGAGGCCACTGAGCCGATCGACCAGGTTCTTCGCGGCCGTCTGCATCGTCGACATCTTGCCGTCCTGGGCCATCGAGCCGGCGCTGTCGAGCAGCATGGCGACGCGCATGCGCACCAGGGGCCACGCGATTGAACGGCAGCTCGATTGGACCGTAGAAAACCGGAGGTTTCCCGCGAAATCGCCGCTGCCGCTTAACGGCCGGATTCCTAGTGAAGATGTTCTAAACGGTGCCGGCCGAAACTTTTGTCAAATCGGTCCGGATTGACTAACCTTGGTCAGGATCGCCGGACCGGGAATCGGGACTGCCTCGACCATTTTGGCCAGACCGTTGCACGCTTGCGGCGAGCCGGGGGCGGGCCCATATTCCCTACAATCGAGCCGGGCTTGACCGGACCGGTTGGAAGCGGTGATCCAACAAGGCGGCGCGCCCGTGCAAAGCTCCGAAGGGCGGGGCCGCGCGGCTGACCGTCACTCGCTTCCGTGGGGAATTTGAACGCCTGAGCCATGCCGCACCTGACTTTCAGACTAGACCTGTCCGCGCAAGCCGCTGCCCACGCTCCTCGTATGAGCAATGACGAGAACCGTTCGGGCGGACCGACGGGGCCGAATACGTCTGTCATCACCAAGGTCAAGCCGAAGACCAAACGGCCGAACCTGTATCGTGTGCTGATCCTGAACGACGACTACACGCCGATGGAATTCGTCGTCCATGTGCTGGAGAAGTTCTTCCAGAAGGACATCGAGGCCGCGACCAAGATCATGCTGCATGTCCATCATCACGGCATCGGCGAGTGCGGCGTATTCACCTACGAGATCGCCGAGACCAAGGTGACGCAGGTGATGGACTTCGCCCGCAAGCACCAGCATCCGCTGCAATGCGTGATGGAAAAGAAATAACTGCGCGTTCACATCCAGAGTTATTTAGATCGGTTCTGGTTGCGCGGTATGTGACGGCAGCACATCCTGCTGCGTGATCCCGCGAAAATCAGCGGCGTCAATCCTGCCCAAATGGGTAGTTCTGCCCAAATCGGAACGGGTTTTGCATCGAGCATGCCGTGGGCGCGTAATGCCCATTTGAGTCGCGGAACCGGTCTTTCGCCGCGGTCTTGTATAACTATATGTGACAAAGGTTGTTGTTGCCTGACCGGGCGATGGCGATCATGATGGTGGGGGCCATAGAGGACGCGAATGCCGACTTTTTCCCAAAGCCTTGAACAATCCCTGCATCGTGCGCTGGCGATCGCAAACGAGCGTCATCACCAATACGCGACGCTCGAGCATCTCTTGCTCTCCCTGATCGACGACTCCGATGCAGCCGCCGTCATGCGCGCCTGCAGCGTCGATCTCGACAAGCTCCGCACGAGCCTCGTCAATTACCTTGAAACCGAATTCGAGAATCTGGTGACGGATGGCGCCGACGACGCCAAGCCGACCGCCGGTTTCCAGCGTGTGATCCAGCGCGCGGTGATCCATGTGCAGTCGTCCGGTCGCGAAGAGGTGACCGGCGCCAACGTGCTGATCGCGATCTTCGCCGAGCGCGAGAGCCATGCCGCGTACTTCCTGCAGGAGCAGGACATGACGCGCTATGACGCCGTCAACTACATCAGCCACGGCATCGCCAAGCGGCCGGGCGTCTCCGAGGCGCGGCCGGTGCGCGGCGTCGACGAAGAGACCGAGGCAAAGGGTACCGAGGACGCCAAAAAGAAGGGCGAAGCGCTCGAGACCTATTGCGTCAACCTCAACAAGAAGGCGCGCGACGGCAAGATCGATCCGGTGATCGGACGCAATTCCGAGATCAACCGAGCGATCCAGGTGCTGTGCCGCCGGCAGAAGAACAATCCGCTGTTCGTGGGCGAGGCCGGTGTCGGCAAGACCGCGATCGCGGAGGGCCTCGCCAAGCGCATCGTCGACAGCGAGGTGCCGGAGGTTCTTGCGGCTGCGACCGTGTTCTCGCTCGACATGGGCACGCTGCTCGCGGGCACGCGCTATCGCGGCGACTTCGAGGAGCGCCTGAAGCAGGTGCTGAAGGAGCTCGAAGCGCATCCCAACGCCATCCTGTTCATCGACGAGATCCACACCGTGATCGGTGCGGGCGCGACGTCGGGCGGGGCGATGGATGCGTCGAACCTGCTCAAGCCGGCGCTTGCCTCGGGCACGATCCGCTGCATGGGCTCGACCACCTACAAGGAATACCGCCAGCACTTCGAGAAGGACCGCGCGCTGGTGCGGCGCTTCCAGAAGATCGACATCAACGAGCCGACGGTCGAGGATGCGATCGCGATCCTCAAGGGTCTCAAGCCGTACTTCGAGGACTACCATCGGCTGAAGTACACCAATGAGGCGATCGAGGCCGCGGTGCAGCTCTCCTCGCGCTACATCCACGACCGCAAGCTGCCCGACAAGGCGATCGACGTGATCGACGAGTCCGGCGCGGCGCAGATGCTGGTGGCCGAGAACAAGCGCAAGAAGACCATCGGCATCAAGGAGATCGAGACCACGATCGCGTCGATGGCGCGGATCCCGCCGAAGAGCGTGTCGAAGGACGATGCTGAGGTGCTGAAGCATCTCGAGCAGACGCTGAAGCGCACCGTGTTCGGCCAGGACAAGGCGATCGAGTCGCTGGCCGCTTCGATCAAGCTGGCGCGAGCCGGCCTGCGCGAGCCGGAGAAGCCGATCGGCTGCTACCTTTTCTCGGGTCCGACCGGCGTCGGCAAGACCGAGGTTGCAAAGCAGCTCGCGGCGTCGCTAGGCGTCGAGCTGTTGCGCTTCGACATGTCCGAATACATGGAGCGGCACACCGTGTCGCGCCTGATCGGCGCGCCTCCCGGCTATGTCGGCTTCGACCAGGGCGGCCTGCTCACTGACGGCGTCGATCAGCATCCGCATTGCGTGGTTCTGCTCGACGAAATCGAGAAGGCGCATCCCGACCTCTACAACGTGCTGCTCCAGATCATGGATCACGGCCGGCTCACCGACCATAACGGCAAGCAGGTCAACTTCCGCAACGTGATCCTGATCATGACCACGAACGCAGGTGCTTCGGATCTCGCCAAGCAGGCGTTCGGCTTCACCCGCTCGAAGCGGGAAGGCGACGACCACGAGGCGATCAACCGGCAGTTCGCGCCGGAATTCCGCAACCGCCTCGATGCCATCGTCTCGTTCGGCCATCTCAGCGTCGAGGTGATCGGTACGGTCGTGGAGAAGTTCGTGCTTCAGCTCGAGGCTCAGCTCGGCGATCGCGATGTCACCATCGAACTGTCCGAGCCCGCCAAGACCTGGCTGGTCCAGCACGGTTACGACGAGCAGATGGGCGCACGGCCCATGGCCCGCGTCATCCAGGAGCACATCAAGAAGCCGCTGGCCGACGAGGTGCTGTTCGGCAAGCTCAAGGGTGGCGGCCACGTCCGCGTCGTCCTGGTCAAGGACGAGGCCGACGAGACCAAGGACAAGATCGGGTTCGAGTTCCTCGACGGTCCGATCACGCCGAAGCAGGAGAAGCTGCCCGGCGCCCGCAAGCGTCCGCCGGGCAAGTCCAAGCCGGGCGGTGGTGGCTCCGGCGGTTCGAAGGGGCCGACCTCGAAGGGCCCGCTGGTCAAGGCTTGATTGCGAGCGATATGAATTGAAAAGGCCGGCTGAAAAGCCGGCCTTTTTGTTTGCGTGGCAGTTGCGAGGCGCTAGGTGCCGGTGTCAGGCGCAGGCGCCGCCGGCGGCCGCGGCTTCTTCGGCGCGGGTGGCCGTGCGCGAGCGGGAGCTGACGGCTGCATGGTCACGATGACAGGGTTGGGCTTGTGATCGGTTGCCGCCCCGGTGGCAGCATCGACGCCCATGCCGACGACACCGCCGAGCAAAAGATTTCCGGCGAAGCCGGCGGCCCCGGAGGTCGGTATGTCCCGGCTGAGCGGCACGATCTGCGGTTCATAGCCTTCCTTCTGGAAGGTGATCGAAATGTCGGCGTTCCGCTTGACGACCACGGAGCACGGCGTCGTGCAGGTGGTCGGAACTTCCATTCCGCTAACGACGGCTTCCACGCCCGACGGTGTCGATGAGATGCTGATGTTTTCGGTCGTGCCCCGAGTGACCGACGCGCAGCCGCCCAGCATGACGCTGAGCGCCACAATTCCAAATGAACGCATGAAATGCCCCTTATTCCCCGCGTCAATGAAGCGCAACCGGAGCGGGAGGGCAATACGTCATTGGTCCAGATAGTTAAGCCACGCACAAGTTGCGCCCGAGGACGGCGGAACCTGGGCGTGAGCTATTCGCCGCGCAGGCGCTGGTCGTCCTGTACCCGGACGTGCTCGGCGCCGCGCGCGCCCGCGGGCGACAGCCGCAGCATGCTCAGCACTGCACCGCACAGCGCAAATCCAACGCCGACAAGGAGCGCGATCCTGGTTCCCTCGGTCGGATAGCGGCCGAGCAGCAGCGCCACCAGCGCCGCGCCGGTGGTCTGGCCGAGCAGGCGCGCCGTGCCCAGCATGCCGCTGGCGCCGCCGGCGCGCTCGCGCGGGGCGGCCGCGATCATGGTGCGGTTGTTGGGGGTCTGGAACAGGCCGAAGCCGGCCCCCGCCAGCGCCATCCGCCAGATCACGTCGAGCGGCGTCGGGCTTGCAGGCAGGAAGGCGAGTGCGCCGAGGCCGCAGGCAAACAGCGTGAGCCCGATGCCGCCCAGCAGGCCGGCCGGATAATGCTCGACCAGGCGGCCGGCGAGCGGGGCCGCGAACGCCACCGCGATCGGCCATGGTGTGATCAGGAGGCCCATATGCACCGCCGAATAACCGAAGCGACTCTGGAGGTAGAAGGGGATCGCCACGAAGGCCAGCATCTGTCCGCAGAACGAGGCGATCGAGGTCGCAATCGACAGCGCGAATACCGGAATACGCAACAGGTCTACCGGCAGCAGCGGCGAGGTCATGTGGGTTTCGCGGTAGATCAGCAGCGCGCCCGCGACGATGGCGATGGCGAATTGAACGAGACAGGTGATGGCGGCCTCGCCATGACCGACGCTGTCGACAGCCGCGATGCCGACGCCGAAGGTGATCGCGGATAGCCCTGCGCTCTGCCAGTCGAAGGAATGGCCGGCGGGTTTTGTGTGCGGTAGGCTGCGCAGGCCGAGCACCAGCGTCACCGCACCCAGCGGGACGTTGATGGCGAACAGCCAGGGCCAGGTTCCGATCGCCAGGATGCCCGCGGCGAGCGTCGGGCCGACCGCGGCCGAGAAGGCGACGACGAGCGCGTTGATCCCGATGCCGCGGCCGAGCTGGCTGCGCGGGTAAGTGAAACGCACCAGCGCCGCGTTGACGCTCATGATGCCGGCCGCGCCAAAACCCTGGATGATGCGCGCGATCGTCAGCAGCGGCAGCGTATGCGCCAGCGCGCAGAACGCGGATGCGAGCGTGAACAGTACGAGCCCGGCCAGATAGACGCGGCGATAGCCGACGATCTCGCCGAGCGACGCCAGCGGCAGGAGCGAGATCGTGATCGCGAGCTGGTAGCCATTGACGATCCAGATTGAGAAGGCCGGGCTCGCATCAAGGTCGGCTGCGATCGTCGGCAGCGCCACGTTGGCGATGGCGCTGTCGACGACCGCCATGATGATGCCGAGCGCAATCGTCAGCACCGCCTGGTTGCGCTGCGGCTGCGGCAGACCGTCGGCATGCTCGATCGGGGCAGACGACATGATGGAGGCGCGCCTGATTGGAGCCGTGATTCATCCCCGGATTAGGAAATTGCAGGATGGATCGCAACCCGGCAGGACCCGGACGGTTCCTGTGCCGGAAGCAGGCCTTCCGGCACAGGAAAACGGGTCGGGACCGCTTTCGCGAGAGCTCGGGGAGCCGAGCGGTCGGGCAGTTGGCTGTCTCTACACCGCCGGCGGATTGCGGTCGGTGAAGGTGGTGCGCTGGTGCCAGTAGGGATAGGGCAAGGTCACCTTGCTCGCGGCATCCAGCTTTGCGATCTGGTCCTTGGTCAATGTCCAGCCGACCGCGCCGAGATTTTCGCGCAGCTGCGTCTCGTTGCGCGCGCCAATGATCAGCGTCGAGACCGTCGGACGCTGGAGCAGCCAGTTCAGCGCGATCTGCGAGACGCTCTTGCCCGTTTCCTTGGCGACCTCGTCGATCGCCTCGACCACGCGATAGACGTGCTCATCGGGCACGGGCGGGCCGAAATCGGCGGTCTTGGGCAGGCGACTGACCTCGGGCTTCGGTTGACCCCGTCGGATTTTTCCGGTGAGGCGCCCCCATCCGAGCGGCGACCAGACCACCGCGCCGAGCCCCTGGTCCACGCCGAGCGGCATCAGCTCCCATTCGTAGTCGCGCCCGATCAGTGAATAATAGGTCTGGTTGGCGACATAGCGTGGGAAGCCATGCTTGTCGGCAACCGAGAGCGACTTCATCAGGTGCCAGCCCGAAAAGTTGGAGACGCCGACATAGCGGATCTTGCCGGCGCGCACGAGCACGTCGAGAGTCGCAAGCACCTCTTCAGGCGGGGTGAACGCGTCGAAGCCGTGAAGCTGGAACAGGTCGATGTATTCGGTGCCGAGCCGGCTCAGCGAACCGTCGATGGCCGCGAGCAGATGCTGCCGCGACGAGCCGATGTCGTTGGGCCCATCGCCGAAGCGGAAGGTGGCCTTGGTCGAGATCAGAACCTTGTCGCGGCGGCCCTTGATGGCCTCGCCGAGGACGCGCTCGGATTCGCCGAGCGAATAGACGTTGGCAGTGTCGAACATCGATACCCCGGCATCGAGGCAGATATCCAGAAGGCGCCGCGCCTCGGCCGCGTCCGTCGTACCCCACGCAGCAAGGCGGCCGACGCCGCCGAAGGTGCCCGTTCCCAGGCTCAAAGCGGGCACCATGAGGCCGGATCGGCCCAAGCGTCGGTATTCCATCGATATGCTCCTCGGCTGGCCGCTGGTTGACCGGTGCGGCCTTTGGGCGATGGTAATGCAAGCGCGGGCCGCGTCCTATCACGCGCTCACATACCGGCCTTGCTCGGGAATGGCCTAGTCGTGCAGGCGCATGTCATCGAATGCTGCATCGGCAACGCGCGCGCTTGGCGTCTTCACCGATGACTGAGCCTCGACCCTGGTTGCGGGCGAGGGGAAGCAGGCAGCTTCGCCGTCACGCGCCTGCCGCGGCAGCAGCGTCAGGCCCCAGCCCACCAGGACCAGCACCGCGAGCCTGATCGCGATCACACCCAGCAACAGCTCCGATCGGCTTATGGTGGCGTGAGTCCTCATGCACGCCAGCCTGATGCGCGCAGCCGGACAAGGCAATCTGGAATTGACGAGCCTTGCCTTCGTCTGCAGCGAAGGCTCAAGGTGATAGCTGGCTGGATGTCAGTGTCGCAACTGGCTCTGCCTGAAGTCGCGCGGCGACATTCCGAAATGCTCGCGGAAAACGCGGCCGAAATGCGAGAGGTCGTTGAAGCCCCAGGCGAAGGCGATCTCGCTGACATGGCGATGGGCCAGCACGGGCGAGGCGAGGTCACGCCGGCATTGGGCGAGACGCTCGGCAAGCACATGGCGCTGGAACGAGGTATCCTCGTCGGCGAGGAGATCGTTCACATAGCGCGGCGAGATGCCGAGTGCAGCAGCGGCCTCCGACAGCGAGAGGTCGGGATCCGCCAAATGAGCGCGGATATGGGCCTTCAAGCGATAGAGCAGGGCGGAGCGGTGGGTGGAGGACGGCAGCGATGTCTTGCCGAGCCGTTCGCTCAGCGCCATCGCGAGCAGATCGACGGCCTGCTCTGACAACGCCGCAGCGTTGTCGGGGGCAAGTCGGTCCGCACTCTGGCAAAGCCTGAAGATGAAATCATAGGCGAGCCGTTCGAGCGGCACATCGGCGCCGAACGACATCGCGGTGAGCGTCTCGGTGGCGCCGAGCCGGCGCTGCAGCATCTCGCGCGGCACCTTGAAGATGGTCTGCGTGAAGGCGTGGTTGAACTTCAGCTCATAGGGCCGCGTCGTGTCGTAGAGCGCGAACTCGCCGGGATGGATCACGGTCTCGCGGCCGTCCTGCACCACGCCTCCGTCGCCGCGATTGCCGAGCGCAACCAGGACAAAATCCTGATCCGAACGCGCGATGCGGGATGGCGTCCGGAATACGTGCTGGCGGTCGGAGCAGACCTCGGAGCACACGGCCTTGCCGAGCGGGGCCTGCGTGACCGAGCCGCGAAAGGCGCTGCCGAGGTCGGACTTGCAGTCGAGCCCGACGAAGACGTCGCAGACGATGTCCTGCCACAGCGCCAGCCGCCGGTAGCCGGGGCTGCCGTCTGTCGTGAACTGGATTGGCATCGGCAAGCCTCCCTGTCACATCCAGCAAAACCGCATGTTGGCGCAGATCCAGCCAGACCGAAGGCAAGTCCCGTACCCGTCGGCGATCCCGGCCAGTCGAGTTTTTGTTCCACCGCGGTCGAGCGCCCGGCCGGGTGGCTTGGCCAAATAGACTGCATCGGACGTGGCTTCCGATCAACCGGCAATGGAGGCGGGAATGGGCATCGAACATCCGAAATACAAGGTCGCGGTTGTGCAGGCGGCGCCCGCCTGGCTGGATCTCGACGCCTCGATCGACAAGTCGATCGCGCTGATCGGCGACGCCGCCGAGAAGGGCGCCAAGCTGATCGCCTTTCCCGAGGCCTTCATCCCCGGCTACCCCTGGCATATCTGGATGGACTCGCCGGCCTGGGCGATCGGCCGCGGCTTCGTGCAGCGCTACTTCGACAACTCGCTGTCCTATGACAGTCCGCAGGCCGAGCGGCTGCGCGACGCCGTACGCAAGGCAAAGCTCACCGCCGTGCTCGGCCTGTCCGAGCGCGACGGCGGCAGTCTCTATCTGGCGCAATGGCTGATCGGGCCCGACGGCGAGACCATCGCAAAGCGCCGCAAGCTGCGGCCGACCCATGCCGAACGCACGGTCTATGGCGAGGGTGACGGCAGCGATCTCGCCGTCCACGCAAGATCGGACATCGGCCGCATCGGTGCATTGTGCTGCTGGGAGCATCTCCAGCCATTGTCGAAATACGCGATGTACGCCCAGAACGAGCAGGTGCATGTCGCGGCCTGGCCGAGCTTCTCGCTCTACGATCCCTTCGCGCCGGCGCTCGGCGCCGAGGTCAACAATGCCGCCTCGCGCGTCTATGCGGTAGAGGGCTCCTGCTTCGTGCTCGCGCCGTGCGCGACGGTCTCGCAGGCCATGATCGACGAGCTCTGCGACCGGCCCGACAAGAACGCGTTGCTGCATGTGGGCGGCGGATTCGCCGCGATCTACGGTCCCGACGGCAGCCAGATCGGCGACAAGCTGGCGCCGGACCAGGAAGGGCTGCTGATTGCCGAGATCGATCTCGGTGCCATCGGTGTTGCCAAGAACGCTGCCGATCCCGCCGGGCATTATTCGCGGCCCGACGTGACGCGGCTCCTGCTCAACAAGAAGCGATACCAGCGCGTCGAGCAGTTCGCGCTGCCGGTCGACACCATTGAGCCCACGGACATCGCGGCGGCGGCGAGCTGATCGCCGGGATCAAGGGGAGGGTACGATCATGGAATCCGCAATTCCTCTGCATCTCGAGACCCAGCGCACGCGCCACAAGCGCGTGCCGGACGATTACCAGCCGCCATATCCGTCGTTCGTGGCGCGCTACAAGCCCGCCGTGAGCCGCGTCGTGATGGCCTATTTCGGTGTGCAGTATCGCGGCGCGGCGCCGGCGGCTGCGACGGCGGCACTCGCCGAGATCGCGGCGGGGTTTGCTACCGAGGGCGGGCCTTCGCATTGGGACCGCGCCCGCTACGTCGACCGCGCCGGTTATGAGACCGTCGTGTCGGTTGCCTATTGGGACGACATCGCGCGCTTCGACGCATGGTTCGCGCCGGCACGCGAGGCGTGGACTGTGAAGGCGCGCGAGGGCATCGGCACCTTCATCGAGGTGCTGCGTCCCACAGTCGCCCGGCACGAGACGCTGTTCTCCTCGCTCGACCGGCCCGAGGGCGTGGCCGCAATCGCCGACGGCATGAGCGGCGAGGTGCAGGAGCACGCCTATTGGGGCGGCATGCGCGATCGCATTCCGCTGTCGCAGACCGATCCGATGACGCCGGGCGGCGCGCCGGAATTGGTCCGCGACGGCGCGCGGCTGCGAGTGAAGGCGCATGACAATCTCTGCCTGATCCGCTCCGGGCAGGACTGGAGCGATACGGAGGCATCGGAGCGAAAGCTCTATCTTGACGATGTCGAGCCGGTGCTGCGCGAGGGCATGGATTTCCTGCGCGACGACGGGCTAGCCATCGGATGCTACGCCAACCGCTACATGCAGGTGCTCTCCGCCGACGGCAGCGTGAGCGAAAAGTCCTACGGCCAGAGCTGGTGGAAGAGCCTCGCCGCACTTGAGCGCTGGGCGGAGTCGCATCCGACCCACGTCAAGATATTCGGCGCGGCGATGAAATACCTGTCGACGCTCGGGCCGTCGGCAAAGCTACGGCTCTATCACGAGGTCACAGTGGCCGCCGCGGACGAGCAGTTCTTCGAATATCTGAACTGCCATTCGAAGACCGGCATGCTGGCGGCCGTCGAGACCGTCAGCGCGTAAGACTCGTTGTTTTGAGCATGATCTTGTCGGAAAACCGCTGCGCACTTTTCCGGATCATGCTCTAGGCTGCGCAGTGACCGAGCAGTTCGGGATGCGCGGCGCAGATGTGATGTGCGCCGGCATCCCGCAGCTCGGCCTCGCTGCCATAACCATAGAGCACGCCGATCGCGGTCATGCCGTTGGTGCGGGCGCCGATCACGTCGTGGCTGCGGTCGCCGATCATGATCGCGCTGCCGGGATCGACCTTGGTTTCGTCGAGCGCATAGCGCAGCAGGTCGCGCTTGTCGACACGCGTGCCGTCGAGCTCGGAGCCGAACACGCGCTCGAAATACGGTTTCAGGCCGAAATGATCGACGATGCGGATGGCGTAGACCGCGGGCTTGCTGGTGGCGACGAACATACGCTGGCTGGTTGCGGCGATCGTCGTCAACGTGTCGATGATGCCGGCATAGGCCTCGTTCTCGAACAGGCCGATATCGGCAAATCGCTCGCGATAAAGCAGTAGCGCACGGTCGGCGAGCTCGTCGCTTCCGGTGAGCTTCTTCAGGCTGGCGTGCAGGGGCGGCCCGATGCACCAGGTCAGCTCGTCCTCGCTCGGCACGGCAAGGTCGAGCCGCTCCAGCGCGTATTGGATCGAGCGGGTGATCCCGGGCTTCGGGTTGGTCAGCGTTCCGTCGAGATCGAAGAAGATTGTAGCCATGCCAGTCGTGCCCGTGTTGATACCGCCGTTGTTTGACCTAAACGACGCGGCTGCTCAAGGCAACGCCGTCGCGTCGATGTCGCGTGCCGTTTTAAAGCTCGCTATTGGCAGGGCATAAGCGTAGAGTCCTGCGATCACCGCCCTTCCCATGGCATCCATCGGTGACTGAGGGTCACTAGCGCTCCCGCCGAACGAGGAGGAGCGCGCATGCCTCGCTTTAATCTGGCCGACTGGATCGTGCCGCCGGTGATCGTCCCGCTGTTTCTGTTGCTCCTGGTGGCCGCTGCGGCCTTTCTGCATGGATAGGACGCCGCTCCAATTTCTGGTGAGCGGACGCGATCAAAGCGGCTACGTCAGCCTGGCCCGCACCACGACGGCCGCCGCTCTGAAGAAGGCGAGGGAGCTGTTGCAGGAAGGCTATGTCGACGTGCGGATATGCACGCCGCAGGGCCGGGTTCTGCTGTCTGACGAGTTCGACCAGTTCGAGGCATGAGGAACGCAGGGGCGTCAAACGGCGCGCCCGGATCCTCCGCGAGGAACGATACCCGTATGAAAATGCTTATTGTCGCATTGGCGCTTGGCACATTCGTGCAAAGTGCAGTCGCCAGAGAGCCGGACTGCCGCGCGATCGAAAGCACGAGCGGCCGGCTCGCCTGTTACGACGCCGCGTTTCCGCCGAAAGCGAAGCAACCCGCTGCTGCCGAACAAGACGCCGCGCGGGCTGCCTACAAGGACCCCTTCATTGCGGAAGAGGCCAGAACCGCAGCGAAGCTGAAGAATATCTGTCGCGGCTGTTGAGGTTTGCAATCAAGCCGCGCGTGGCAGAGGTGACGGACGACAGAATTCGCCGGCGCGTCCGCCCGCCGTGCACGCTCCGACATCAAGCGAAATCATAGAGGTGCCGACATGACGCCGCTCCGCCGTATCGCCGTGATCGGCAACTCGCTGCCTCGACGATGCGGAATTGCGACCTATACGACCGACCTGAAGAACGCGATATCGATTTCGCGCCAGGATCTGGAGACCTGCATCGTGGCAATGACCGATCGCGGTCAAGCCTATGATTATCCTCCGGCGGTCGCGTTCCAGATCAAGGACGGCAATATCGAAGACTACATGCGGGCCGCGGATTTCCTCAATGCCGGCCGGTTCGATGCCGTGTGTTTGCAGCACGAGTTCGGGATTTTCGGTGGTGAGGCCGGGGCCCATATCCTCGTGCTGTTGTCCCGCCTTGCCATGCCGGTGGTGACGACGTTCCATACCGTGCTCGCCGATCCGACATCTGCGCAGCGGACGGTCATGGAGCGCATCGTCGAGGCGTCGTCGAAGGTCGTGGTGATGGCCAATAAGGGCTGCGAACTGCTGCGCGACGTCTACCGGGTGGCCGATGACAAGATCGAGGTCATCGCCCACGGCATTCCGGACGTCGCCTTCGTCGAGCCCGATGCAGCGAAGGCCAAGCTTGGATTTGAGCAAAAATCGGTCATCCTGACATTCGGCCTGTTGTCACCGAACAAGGGCATCGAAATCATGATCGACGCCATGCCGTCGATTCTGAAGCGCTGCGCGAATGCGGTGTATGTCGTGCTTGGCGCAACGCACCCCAACCTGGTCCGAAACCAGGGCGAGGCCTATCGCGAGAGCCTGATGGCGCGGGTGCGCGAACTCGGAATTGATGACCACGTGGTGTTCTTCGACCGGTTCGCGGATCTCGCCACGCTGCTCGAATTCATCTCGATGTGCGACGTCTATGTCACGCCCTATCTCAACGAGGCCCAGATGACCTCGGGAACCCTGGCCTACAGCTTCGGATTGGGGAAGCCGGTCGTCTCGACGCCTTACTGGCACGCCCGCGAGCTGCTTGCCGACGGGTGCGGCGTGCTGGTGCCTTTCAGCGACGCCGCGGCGATCGGCAACGAGATCGCAGGCCTGCTGACCGACGACGCCCGCCGGCAGGCGATGTCGCGGCGCGCCTATGCGGCGAGCCGGATGATGACATGGGAACGGGTGGCCGAGCGCTACGTGTCCGTCTTCGAGAATGTACGGCAAGGCCATCGGCTTAAACTCTTCGCGTGCTCGGACATGAATGTGCCGGAGCCACGTAGCCCCGCATCGCCCGATATGCAGATCGGCCATTTCCTGTCGATGTGCGATGATGTCGGCCTGTTCCAGCATGCGGTCCATTCGGTGCCGGATCGCGCGCACGGCTATTGCGTCGACGACAATGCCCGAGCGCTGCTGCTGGCCTGCGCCCTCAATGGTCCAGGCGAACAGCCGCTGTCCGAAATTCTAACGAGCCGGTTTGCGGCATTCGTGCAGCACGCCTGGAATCCCGACACCGGGCAATTTCGCAACTTCATGGGGTTCAATCGAACCTGGCTTGAGGACAGAGGGTCGGAAGACAGTCACGGGCGGACGCTATGGGCTTTGGGCGAGGCTGCACGCAGAGACGCGAGCCCGGCCCGGCGCCTGTGGGCCGCTGCCTTGTTCGCCCAGGCATTGTCGATCGCGGCGGGCTTTCGTTCGCCCCGCGCATGGGCATTCATGCTGCTGGGCTTGGACGCCTATTGCGCTGTGGCTCCGGACGATCTCCACGCCAGGGACGTCCGGCATTCCCTTGCCGGCAGGTTGATGGCGTGTCTGGCGTCGGTCGAGACGTCGGACTGGGTGTGGTTCGAGGAAGGGCTGGCCTACGACAACGCGCGGCTGCCGCAGGCGTTGATCCTCACAGGCATGGCGACGCAGGCGCCCCAATATCTCGATGCCGGATTGAGGTCTCTGCGCTGGCTCATGACGCAGCAGACGACCGCGGCAGGGCATTTCCGGCCGGTCGGCACCGCCGGCTTCGGCGAGCGGCGGCAACGTCCCCGTGCGTTTGATCAGCAGCCCGTGGAGGCAACGGCGACCATCGCCGCCTGCCTCGCCGCGTGGCGTGCCGATGGCGATGCCGAATGGAAAGCCATGGCAACTCGGGCCTTCGCCTGGTTCCTTGGCAGCAACGATCTCTCAGTGGCGCTGGTCGATCCGCTCACTGGCAGTTGCCGGGATGGTTTGCACGCTGATCGCGCCAACGAAAACCGTGGGGGCGAGTCCGTTGTTTGCTATCTCCTCGGGCTTGCCGAGATGCGCCAGCTTGCGCGCGTCAACCCGAGCTTGACGAGGCCCACAGCCTTGCGCGCCGTGAGCGCCTGAACTTCATCTTTTCATTCAGCACGCCGAGGATACCGTGTCACAAGCTTCTTTCCTGAACCGGCAGGGGCTTAATCTGCGCCCCGATCCAGCGCGAGTCATCGTGCGGCCCTTCAAGCCGGCAACCGAACCCCGCGACCTGAACCCGACCGACAAGATGCGTGCAAATCATATCGTCGACCGGGTTCTTGCGCTCAGTTCGGAGGCCGTTGCAGTTCAGCTTGCGGATGTGCTCGACAATTTCCAGGGGCGACATCGTAACCTCCTGGAGCGGTTCGAGACCCGAGCGGATGAAATGGAGGACGCTTTCGCCACGCATGGCGTCTTCTCGAAGACGCAGCGCCAGCTGATTGGTGCCTATTTTCTCAGTGAGTATTCGTTCGAAGCCTCTGCCTTGTTCAACCCCAGCATCGTCCCGCACCCCGATCAATCGGGAGCACCGAACGGAGGTTCGCGATTCATCGTCAGCCTCCGGGCCATCGGCGAGGGGCATGTGTCGTCACTGACGTTTCGAACCGGAACGATTGCGGCTGACGGAAGCCTGGCCGTCGATCCGACGGCGCGCCTTGCCTCGGTCCCCCGGATCAGCCATCGCGTATCCGGATCGGACGGCGACCGTGTGGAACTGGTGTTCAGGCCCGAGGAAGACCTCAGCGAGCGGGTCATCTTTCCCGTGACCGAATCCCAATCTAACGGCATCGAGGATGCGCGCTTCGTCAAATTCAACGACGGTGATCGGGCGATCTACTGCGCGACCTATACGGCCTATAGCGGACGTGCGATCCGGTCTGAATTGATCGAGACCAGCGACTTCATGTCGTTTCGGCTAACGCCTTTGCGGGGGGCTGCAGCCCACAACAAGGGCATGGCGCTGTTCCCACGCAAGATCGACGGCCGCTATGCCATGATCGCGCGACAGGACAATGAGAACCTGTATCTGGTCTATTCGGACGACCTCTACACATGGGAGGGCGGCCGGGTGCTTTTGAAACCGCAATTTCCCTGGGAGTTCGTCCAGATCGGCAATTGCGGGGCACCCATCGAACTTGACGAAGGTTGGCTGCTGCTGACGCACGGTGTCGGCCCGATCCGGAAATACTCGATCGGAGCGGCTCTGCTCGACAAGCGCGACCCGTCCAGGGTTCTGGCTCGCTCGGCCGAGCCGCTGCTGCGGCCTGAACCGTCCGAACGCGAAGGGTATGTCCCCAACGTCGTCTATACCTGCGGTGCGATGAGGCACAATGACCAGATCATCCTGCCATATGCCGTGTCGGACACCTTCTCCAGCTTTGCAACGATCAGGATTTCCGCGCTCATCGAAGCGATGCGCGGCTGAGCGCGGTTGTCGCGGTCGTTGACGTCAACTCCGTGTGTCAACAGGTCAGAGGTGCCGTCATGGTCCGCGAAACAACCTACGTGGTGCAGGCGTTCAACGCCGGCAAGGGTGGAAATCTGAAGGCCGACTCTCCCATCGTCTGCAAGTCGGAAAGCGGCGCGCTGCGCACGGCGGAGAGACTGGCCTTGAGCAAACTCGGCGTCGTCGCGTTCTCGTCCAGCGGCGATCCCGAAATGGGTGACTATGACGATGAGCCTACGGTGTTCTTCCGAAAGGGCGAGCTTCCGGCTGGTTTCGACTGAGGCCCTGATCGTGGTCGAGCAGATATTGGCGGAGAGGCACAGATGAACGAGCGACTGGACATATTGAAGAAGGCCCGCGATCGAATGATCGAGGACAGGGACACGCATGCGAAGGTGCTGGCCGCTCCCTTTGATCGCGACAATGCCGAGCGAGCACGGAACAAGTTTGTCGAGCTTCAAACGCTGATCGATGCCCTGGACCGCGCAATCAGCGCAGAAAAGCCGGCCTCGGCATAGGACCGAAGCGAGTGAAGGGCGGGACTGGCGGACATTTCAACGCAGCACCGCAGTGGCATGCCCGCGGCCGCCACGGCTCGCTCTATTGCTGTCTTGCCCATTCGACGATCGCCGCGGCATCGGCGCCCGCCTGCGTCTCCCAGGTGGCGATCGCGGGCGTTGCCGCTTTCCGAAGTGCGGCGACGAGGGACGCCGGCGCCGGCTCGGCGATGTGGACGCCGTTGTCGCGCATGCGCGCATAATTTTCGATGGTGCGATGGGTCAATAGCGCGAATTGGCTTTGCTCGGTCTCGGCCGCCGCGGCCAGGACCTCGCGCTGCATCGGCTCGGACAGTTCGGCAAATGTGTCGCTGCGGACGAAGGCGATCGAGACCGGCATCGCGTAGTTGATCGCTGTAAAGTGGGGCAGGAAGTCCCAGAGCTTGCGTCCCGCGCCGCCGTCGCCGGAGGTCAGGAACGCATTCAGCCGGTGCTCCCTGAGGCCAGCGAGTGCCGCGTCCATCGGCAGGAACTGTGCATTCGCGCCGGCTGCGCGCATGACCTCGCCGGAGTTGACGTCGTAGGCCCGCAAATTCAGTCTCGGCAGGGCGTCGGCGCCTTCCAGCGCATGGTCCGACCAGAGGCCCGTGGCCGGCCAGATCGTGACGTAGAGCAGCTTCAGGCCGCGCGCCGCGAGCGCCTTCTCGTAGAGCGGGCGCGCCCGCAGATTGGTGGCGCGGGCGAGGTCGACGGACTGCACCAGAAAGGGCAGGGTGGACAATCCGAGCACCGGGTCGAGGCCCGAAAGCGCGCCAGCGAAGGCGTCGCCGCCGGCGATGCGACCATCCAGCGCGGCGCGCGGCATTTCGCCCGAGTTGATCTTGAGCTCGTTGTCGAAAGCGCTAGCTACGGTCACGAAACCGTTTGTGCGTGCCGCGACGCGATCAGCGAAACTGGTGAGCCCGATCCCGGAAATGTTGTTTTGCGGATATTCCGTGGTCATCCGCCAGTTGACTTGCGCCATGGCCGGCGCGGCGGACAGGACGAGGGCTAGGAGGACAAGGATCGCGCGGATCCCTGGGGCGGGGCAGCGCATTGGGAGAAGCGGGTCAAACAGCATATATTGGCAACTCGTCGAACCATGGCACGATGCCACAACATGGCAGATCATCTTGTTGCATGCCGCGCCGGAGCGCGCCACAGCGATGCTTGGGCACGGCTGACGCGAATCGCATCACTCACCATCGCTGCACTGCTCGTCTCGGCGACACGGGTGGCGGCGTGGGACAGCTCGCCCGCGAAGACCAATATTGCTGTCCCCAGCGTCGAGGAGCTTGCGATGCCACCGGCGAGTCCGGTCGCTGCGCGCGAGAGCGATACGCGGGAATCGATCTGCCTGATCGTCGAGGCCGCCGCACGGGATGCCAATCTGCCGCTGGAATTCTTCGCCCGCGTGATCTGGCAGGAAAGCCGATTCCAGGCCGATGCCGTGGGGCCGATGACGCGCAGCGGCGAGCATGCGCAGGGGATCGCGCAGTTCATGCCGGGCACTGCCAGCGAGCGCGGGCTGCTCAATCCCTTCAATCCGGTGCAGGCGCTGCCGAAGTCGGCCGAATTTTTGAACGAGCTGCGCAACCAGTTCGGCAATCTCGGCCTGGCCGCAGCCGCCTATAACGCTGGGCCGCGCCGGGTGCAGGAATGGCTCGCCGGCACCGGCGGCATGCCGGAGCAGACCCGCAACTACGTCTATGCCATCACCGGCACGAGCGTTGACGCGTGGGCCAAGGCGGGAGCGACCGGCAAGGGACCGCCGAGTTCGCCGCCGACGAGCTGCCGCGATCTCATGGCGCTTCTGAAGCGCGCGCCGAATGCCTTCGTCGCCGAGCTCGAACAGCATGTCGAGCTCGCTGCCGCAAAGGTCTGGGGCGTACAGCTCGCTGCCGGCTTCGATCGCAACAGGGCGCTGGCGATGTATTCCCGCGCCGTCACGCGGCTGAACACCGTGATCGGCGACCGCGATCCGAGCCTGCTAAGCTCGGTGATGCGCAGCCGCGGTACGCGCGCCTTCTACCAGGTGCGCATCGGCGCGGACACGCGCAGCGAGGCGGATGATCTGTGCAACCGTATCCGCAAGGCGGGCGGGGCGTGCTTCGTGCTGAAGAACCGGGGTGTGAGCGGGTAGGCGCGTCTGCCTGCGCGCGCATGCCAGCCCCGCCGCGCGCTTCCTTGACGTCAGCCACAGCATTGCCCGTTATGCGGGCACGATTCCGCAATCCGGCCAAAGACTCCCGTGGCGCTTCCTCCGCTCGATTCCCCTCAATGGCAAAGTTCCTGGCGCGCGTTTGCGTGGGGACTGCGTTCGATCACGCAGACGATCCTCACGCTCGTCCTGTTCGCGACCTATCTCGGCATCGGCGCGCTCGCCCATGACACCCATTTCAGCCTGCTCTGGGCGCTCTGCTCGACGCTGTTCGTCTGGGCCGGCCCCGCGCAGATCATTTTGATCACCACGCTCGGCTCCGGCGCGACCATCATCCAATCGGCGATCGCGGTCACCGTCAGCGCGATCCGGCTGTTTCCGATGGTGGTCTCGGTGCTGCCCTTGATGCGCACGCCGACGACCAAGCGGCGCGAGCTGTTCTTCGCCGCGCATCTTACGGCGGTGACACTGTGGGTCGAATGCCATCGCTTCCTGCCGCAGGTGCCGCGCGAGCGGCGCATCGCCTTCGTCAACGGACTTGGTTTTGGTCTGGTCTCCGTGTGTCTCACCGCCAACACGGTCGGCTATTTCCTTGCCGCCAACCTGACGCAGACGCTCGGCGCCGCGATCCTGATGCTGACGCCGCTGTCGTTCCTGTTCTCGACCGCGCGCAACAGTCGCGAGGTCGCCGACGTCGTCGCGCTGACGCTCGGGGTTCTGCTCTATCCGCTGGCCGCGAAGATGAACTCCGGGCTCGACATTCTCGTCAGCGGTTTGGTGGCCGGCACGATCGCTTATGGCGTGCATTGGTGGCGGGAGGTGCGCGCATGAGCTTTGCGCAGCTCATCGGCGACTGGCACGCACTCGTCGTGCTGTTCGTTGCGGGCGTTGTTCCCAACCAGATATGGCGCATGCTGGGCCTGTGGTTCGGCGGCGGCATCGACGAGGGCTCGGAGCTGCTGGTCTGGGTGAGGGCGGTCGCCACCGCCATCCTGGCCGGCGTCATCGCCCAGATCGTGGTGGAGCCGCCGGGGGCGCTCGCCAGCGTGCCGGACGTCTTGCGCTATGGCGCGGTCGGCGCAGGCCTCGTCGCCTTCCTGCTGACCCGCCGCTCGATCTTCGCAGGCGTGGTGACAGGCGAAGTCTTCATGCTGGCCGGAAAGTGGTGGTTAGGCTAAAACCACCGGCGAACAGCAAGGAACGGGAAATATGGTTCGCGAAAACGAGCTCCGCGAGGGCGAGGTCGCCATCGAGCTGCCGTCGACGGAGGATGCCGGCCTCGTCTTCATCGGCCGCATCCGCACGCCCTGGACCTCGCGCATGGAGACGCCGCGACAGGGGCGTCAGGACGGCCCGGTGTGCCGGCTCGAGATCTTCGAGCCGTTCGTGCCGGCCATCAAGGGCGTCGATTTCTACAGCAATCTCGAGGTGCTCTACTGGCTCGACAAGTCGCGCCGCGACATCGTCCTGCAAAGCCCGAAGAACAACGAGAAGACCCGCGGCACGTTTTCGCTGCGCTCACCGGTCCGGCCCAACCCGATCGGCACCTCGATCGTCAAGCTCGTCGGCATCGAGGGCAATGCCATTCTGGTGCGCGGGCTCGACTGCATCGACAACACGCCGCTGATCGACATCAAGCCAGATCGTTGCGAATTTACGCCGCTGGCGGCCCCGCAGGCAGGGGATTTCCAGACGGAGTGAGGGGCGCGCCGCCCTGACCTCGTCATTGCGAGGAGCTCTTGCGACGAAGCAATCCAGACTGTTTCCGCGGAGGCAGTCTGGATTGCTTCGCTGCGCTCGCAATGACGGAGTGTATCTGGCGCTATCCCGCCTTCAGCGCCGCGATCAGCTTGGCCGCATTCTCTTCCAGGACCTTGACGTCTTCCTTGCGGCTGGCGGGCGGCAGCATGGCCACGCCGTCGTGGCGCGGCATCACGTGCATGTGGAGATGAAACACCACTTGGCCGCCGGCGGGCTCGTTGAACTGCTGCACGGTGATGCCGTCGGCCTCGAACGCTTTCATCGCAGCGGCCGCGATCTTGTGCGCGCCCCGGGCGACGTGGGCGTAGTCGTCAGGCTTGATGTCGAGGATGTTGCGGGCAGGGGCCTTCGGGATCACCAGCGTATGGCCCGATACCCGCGGCATGATGTCGAGGAAGGCAAACACATGCTCGTCCTCATAGACCTTGTGGCAGGAAAACTCGCCGCGCAGGATCTTCGCGAAGATGTTGTTGGGGTCGTAGGCGGTCATGGCGGCGGCTCCTCGAATTTTGCGCTTACTGTCATCAGCCGTGGCAAACCGTCAAGGCGCCTCGTCGACGCCTTTGCGGAACGGGCCGAGCTCGGCCAGCTCCCGTCCGGCCTCGGCGACATAGGCGCGCTCGCGCTTGAGGTAATCGTCGATGGCGCGGCGCAGGCCGGGATCGGCGATGAAGTGGGCGGAATGGGTCGTCCGCGGCAGGTAGCCGCGCGCGATCTTGTGCTCGCCCTGCGCGCCGGCCTCGACGTTGTCGAGGCCGTGTTTGATCGCGAAATCGATCGCCTGATAGTAGCAGACCTCGAAATGCAGAAACGGATGATGCTCGACCGCGCCCCAGTTGCGGCCGAACAGCGTATCCGAGCCGATGAAGTTGATCGCGCCCGCGATCCAGCGGCCGTTGCGGCGGGCCATCACCAGCAGCACGTCCTGGCTCATGGTCTCGCCGATCAGCGAGAAGAATTCCCGCGTGAGATAGGGACGGCCCCATTTGCGCGAGCCGGTCTCCGTGTAGAAGTCGAAGAAGGCGTCCCAGGCATCCTCGGTGATGTCGCTGCCGGTGAGCCAGTGGATGGTGATGCCGCCGGCAAGCGCATCGCGCCGCTCGCGCTTGATCGATTTGCGGTGGCGCGAATTGAGCGTGGTGAGGAAATCGTCGAAGGTCGCAAATCCCTCGTTGCGCCAGTGGAACTGCTGATCGGTGCGCTGGAGGAATCCGTGCCCGGCGAGCCGTTTCCACTCCGCCTCACGCGCGAAGGTCACGTGCACCGAGGAGGCCTTGCTGACGCCGCACAGCGCCACCAACCCGCTCGCCAGCGCTTCAGCGATGCGCTCGCGATCGACGCCGTCGCGGACCAGCAGCCGGGGCCCTGTGGCCGGGGTGAAGGGAACCGAGACCTGGAGCTTCGGATAGTAGCGTCCACCGGCGCGCTCATAGGCGTCCGCCCAGCCGCGGTCGAACACGTACTCGCCTTGGGAATGCGATTTCAGATAGCAGGGCACGACCCCGGCGACGCGGCCATCGACCTTGGCCACCAGATGCCGCGGCCCCCAGCCGGTGCGGATGGTTGCTGAACCTGATTTCTCAATCGCGGATAAAAACGCGTGCGAGACGAACGGGTTATAAGCGGGTTTTGAGAGGCCGAGGGAATCGCCTGGAAGCCCGGATGAAGTTCCCGCGCCATGCCCGTTGCAAGCCTTGTCGGGATTGGCACAGGCGTCCCAATCCTCGGCCGATACCTCGCCAATCGAGGGTACAGCCTCGAGTGTGATTTCAGATGATGCCATCGTGCCCAAGATCGTGCATTGCAGTAGCGACTTCAAGAGTGAGGAACATCAAGCCCTACGGCACGAACCCCTCAAAGATCATCTGATCCGCATATTGCCCGACCCGCGTCCGCTGCTCCGGGGTGCGCACGGTCCAGCCGAGCAGGGCGCAGCCGAGGACGTTGCGGGCGATCCAGGGGGCGGGGGCCGGCAGGTGGTCGACCTTGAAGGCGACGAAATGCGGCTGGGTCTGAAAGCCGTGGCGCAGATACAGCATGCTGTCGCGCTGCGCCTGCGTCAGCTCCGCCCAGTACTCGTCCTCGTAGGTCCGCTGCGCAACGATGCCGCGCGGGCGGGACGGCAACAGCTCACGCAGCGCCAGCACCTGGTCGGGATCGAACGACATGCCGACGGCGGGCCCCTGATAGGACGCCAGCACCTCGGCCATCCGCTTCACCAGCTTGCGGTCGCCGCCAAAATGGCTCTTCACCTCGATCACCAGCGGCACGCGGCTGGCGACCATGGCGCAGAGGTCGGACAGCGACATCATCCGCTCGTCCGTGTCCTTGAACTTGACCGCCTTCAACTCGGCCGCGGTCTTCGACACCACCTCGCCGGTGGCCTCGGTGAGACGGCCGAGCGCGTGGTCATGGTGCACCATGGCCTCGCCGTCGGCGGAGAGCTGGATGTCGACCTCGATCGAGAAATTGCCCGCGATCGCAGCCTGCACCGCGCCCGGCATGTTCTCGACGACACCGCGGGAAATGTCATGCAGGCCGCGATGGGCGACCGGCCGGGCTGTCAGCCAATCAGGAGCGCGCAACGCCGTCAGCTCCGTGTCAGGCGACCTCGAACACGCCTTCAACCTCGACCGCCGCGTCCGCAGGCAGCGAGGCGACGCCTACGGTGGTGCGGGCGTGGCGGCCCTTGTCACCGAAGGCGGCGACCATCAGGTCGGAGGCGCCATTGAGCACCTTCGGCCCGTCCAGGAAGTCGGGTGCCGAGTTGATGAAGCCGCCGAGGCGCACCACGCGCACGACCTTGTCGAGGTCGCCGAGCGCCGCCTTGACCTGGGCCAGCAGGTTGACGGCGCCGCCGCGCGCCGCCGCGGCACCGTCCTCGATCGAAACGCCGGCACCGAGCTTGCCCTTGGCGATCAGCTTGCCGGCGGGGTCGAAACAGACCTGGCCGGAGACGAACAGCAGGTTACCGGTGCGCACGAACGGCACGTAATTGGCGACAGGGGTAGGGGCCTCGTGCAGCTTGATGCCCTGTTCCGCCAGTTTCTGCTCGACCGTGCCCGCCATGTTCGACCTCGTTGTCCAAATTTCATCCGCCCGGCTACGTCCATTTGGCGGCCGGGCGCGCCCTGTTTCGCCCATCGTGCCGTCACATGCAAGCAACCGGAGCGACTGCATTTTGTTGTGGCCAGGCAGCAGGTTCAAGGCGGGGGCCGCAACTTTACGTGAAACGGCCTCAGTTGCGACGCAATGGAACGGTCATTAAAATGTCGAATCTGCGCTTTCCCCAGGGATGACACATGGTGCACCTTTTCCGGACTTCGCTCGGTGTGATGGCGCTCGCGGCGGCTGCTTTCGGCGCAGGCGGTGGAGCGCAGGCGGCCAGCGGTCCGTTCCTTGCGCACCAGGCGCTCTATGACCTCAGCCTCGTCAAATCGCGCTCCAATTCGATCAACAGCGCGCGCGGCCGCATCCTCTACAATTTCACGGGAAGTTCGTGCGAGGGCTACACCTCCGAATTCCGCCAGGTCTCCGAGCTCGACAGCGGCGAGGGCAAGATCACGCTGAGCGACCTCCGCTCGAACTCCTGGGAGGACGCCGCGGGAAAAAGCTACCGCTTCAAGATCGAGACGCGGATGAACGAGGCCGATGCCGGCCGGGTCGACGGTTCGGCCGAGCGCGACGGTGACCACATCAACGTCAAGCTGAAGCTGCCGGCGCCGAAGAGCTTCACCCTCGACGGCAAGATCGTGTTCCCGACCGAGCAGATCCAGCGCATCATTGCCGCCGCCAAGGACGGCAAGTCGCTGCTCGAGCTGTCGGTCTATGACGGCTCCGACGACGGCCAGAAGGTCTACAACACGCTGACCGTGATCGGTCAGCCGATTCCCGCCGACCGCACTGCTTCGCCCGATGCATCGACCACGGACGAGCACATGAAGTCGCTCAAGCGCTGGCCGGTTACCGTCAGCTATTTCGACCGCGAGTCCCAGCAGAAGGAAGGCGAGCAGACGCCGGTCTACGCGATGGCATTCGAGCTCTACGAAAACGGCGTTTCGCGCCAGCTCGTGCTCGATTACAACGATTTCGTGATTTCCGGCGCGATGGGCAAGTTCGACGCGAAGGACAGCAAGCCCTGCAATTGAGGGGCGAGACTAGCCCTCCGCTCGCTCTCCGGCTACGCTTCCTCCCAACCACAAACCCGGGAGGCAAGCACCATGCCCAAGCTCGACCATCTCCGCCCCAGCGGCCTGCATCACAATCCAGCCTATTCCCACGTCGTCACCGCTTCCGGTGCACGTACGATCTACATCTCCGGCCAGGTGTCGGTGGACGAGGAAGGGCGGATCGTCGGCGAGGGCGATATTGCCGCGCAGACGACGCAGGTGATGCAGAATCTCGGCCATGCGCTGAAGGCGGCCGGTGCGACCTACGCCAACATCGTCAAGATCACGACCTTCGTCGTGAACTACAAGCCGGAGCTGCGCCCGATCATCGGCAAGGCCCGCTCGGCCTTCTTCGAAGGCATGGAGCCGCCGGCCAGCACCCTCGTCGGCGTCTCCGCGCTCGCCGCGCCGGAATGGCTGATCGAGATCGAGGCGGTGGCGGTCGCGGATTGAAACGACCGCAGGATGGGTAGAGGGAAGCGAAACCCATCACCCTTGTTGCGCAGGAAGAGCTCGATGGGTTTCGCTTCGCTCTACCCATCTTACTTTGCTGCGGACATAGCTCGCAAAACAGCCATCGCTTCATCGGCCCTGTCGGCAGGCACGAAGAGATGGTCGTGATGGAAGGCCGACACCGCATTCACGCTGATGCCGGCTTCGGCCAGTCGCGCCGTGATAGCCGCTAGAAAGCCTAACGCATCGAGTGCGGAGTGAACCGTCAGGGTGATCAGGCGCGAGGCGAACGCGTAGCGTAAGCCTGACGCCTCGGCTTCTTCGCGCAGGATCACCAGCGTGGTTCCTTCCTGCTCGCGAAACGTCAGCCGCGGATTGAGCGCTTTGGAAATGGGTTCGTTTGCTGGAACCGTGCAAAACACGAAGATGCCGTCCAGCAGCTCCGGCTTCATGTTTCTCAACAGCGCGTCGAGGTCGCGTTCGCCTGTCACGATGGCCAGCCTCTCAGCGCGTTCGGATGCGTACAGCCCTTGCGAAACCCATCAACGCGGGAACCTGACAGGGGCCTCGCCAACATACCTTTGTATATCTCTTCCAATCCTTCTCATACGCTGACCTTACGCTGGTACAATTGAGCGACGGCCGGAGATTCTTACAATTTGAGTCTACTCGGGTCACTGCGAGGAAGCTCAAATGAACGTCATGATTGGAAAGCTCAACGGCCTGTGGCACCTCATCGTCGGGTCTTGTCAGATCCGAACGCCGTTCCTGGCGAGTCAGGATCGGCAGTTGGTCATTCAGTATGCCCGGCGTGTCTATCCGGGTGCACGGATCTTCGAACGCGACTGAATTGAGCAGGACTCGATCATTCCTGCTGTCCTGTTTCAGGGCCATCATACGCGATGCCGCGAATGACGGCGGAGTTGCCGAACTTCTTGCGCAGACTGTCCACCGCGCGCTCGGCATGCGCAGCACGGCGGTCGAGCATGTCGGTGTCGTCGGCGGGCGAGCCTTCGCGCAGCGCGCTGACGCCGGCGCCCATCAGGCGAAACGCGGTGCCGTCGATCTCCTTCGCCAGCATCTCGCGGCAGATCGAGAAGATCTTGGCGGCAAGCTGCGTCGGGCCTGCGATCGATTGCGAGCGGGTGCGCTGGCGGAAATCGGCGGTCTTCAGCTTCAGTGTGACGGTCGAGCCGGCAAGCTCGCTGCTCTTGAGCCGCGACGACGTCTTCTCGCAGAGCCGCCACAGGATCTTCTCCAGCGTCGCGAAATCGCGGATGTCGGTCTCGAAGGTGGTTTCGCTCGAAATCGTCTTGGCGCCCCGATCGGGCTCGACGCGGCGGTCGTCGATGCCGCGCGCGAGCCGCCACAGCCTGCGGCCATCGCTCGGAAACTGCCACATCATCTCGATCTCTTCGGCCTTTTGCAGGTCGGCGATGATGCGGAAGCCGCGCTGCACGAGGCGCTCCTGCGTGGCCGGGCCGACGCCGAAGATGAAGCCGACCGGCTTCTCCGCCAGCATCGAACGGGCTTCCTCCTGATCGAGCGCGGCAAAGCCGCGCGGCTTGTCGAGGTCGGAGGCGATCTTGGCCAGGAACTTGTTGCAGGACAGGCCGACCGAGACGGAGATGCCGATGTCGCGCTCGATGTTGCGCGCGAACCGCGCCAGCACCTTGGCCGGAACCATGCCGTGCACCCGCTCGGTGCCCGAGAGATCGAGGAAGGCCTCGTCGATCGAGAGCGGCTCGACCAGCGGCGTCAGCGCCTGCATGGCCTGGCGCACCTCGCGCCCGACGCGGACGTACTTGGCCATGTCGGGAGGGATCACGGTCGCCTGCGGGCAGGCCTCGAGCGCCCTATACATCGGCATGGCCGAGCGCACGCCATAGGTCCGCGCGATGTAGCAGGCGGCCGACACCACACCGCGCTTGCCGCCGCCGATGATGACGGGCTTGTCGGCGATATCAGGGTTGTCGCGCTTCTCGACCGTCGCATAAAAGGCGTCGCAGTCGATATGGGCGATGGTCAGGCCTGCGAGCGCGCGGTGGCGGACGAGGCGAGGGGAACCGCAGGCGGAGCAGCGTCGTACGCCCATATCCAGATCGGCCAGACAATCCCGGCAGAAGCAGCGGGGTCCGGCCGTATCAGGGACGGTCACGGCACGTCGCGCTCCCAGGAGGGGTCGCCGAGCGCGTCGCCCAGCACCTGCCGCGCCGCAGCAACGTTGGTCGGATGCAGCTCCGCGGTCGAGGCAAAGGCCTTTACGGTGGCGTCATCGCGCATCACGAAATCGAGTACGCTGAGGAGGAAATTCGGGTCCGAGGCGGCATTGCGCAGGGTCTCAGGACCGACGCCTGTCTCAGCCAGGAACAGGCCAAGCCGCTCCGGATCGCCGGCCACGAAGGAGAGCGCCTGAATCGCAACGATTTCAGCGACTTCGCGAGGGTTGTGAACAGGCTTTTTCAAGGGTTCGGTTTGCCTTTCCGTTAACTTTCGGTGTCTACTTTGAAACCATCATGCCCGAGTCTCAAGACCGCCGACAAGCAACTGGAAACCACATCGCAGAAAGTCGACCCTCGGGTTTAACGAAACTCAAGCGAATCTGAGGCTAGTTTGAATCCAGTTTTCGAAGCGCCGGCGAGCGGCGCCTGAGGCGTCACATGTATAGGGCTTCGTGCCAATCAGGAGGGCGGGATGGCTAAGACCGTCCTGATCGTGGAAGACAACGAGCTCAACATGAAGCTCTTCCGCGACCTGTTGGAGGCGCACGGTTACCAGACCTCCGGCACCAGCAACGGCTACGAGGCGCTCGACCTCGTTCGCAAGATGCGACCCGACCTCGTGCTGATGGATATCCAATTGCCGCAGGTCTCGGGGCTCGAGGTCACGCGCTGGATCAAGGACGATCCGGAGCTGCGCGCCATTCCCGTCGTCGCGGTCACGGCGTTCGCGATGAAGGGCGACGAAGAGCGCATCCGCGAGGGCGGCTGCGAGGCCTATTTGTCCAAGCCGATCTCGGTCGGCAAATTCATTGAGACGGTCCGGCGTTTTATCGGATAGGAAGTGAGTTCAAAGTGTCTGCGCGTATCCTGGTTGTCGATGACGTTCCCGCCAACGTCAAACTCCTCGAAGCTCGCCTGTCCGCCGAATATTTCGACGTGATGACCGCCTCGAACGGCACCGAGGCGCTGGCGCTGGCCAGCCGCGCCGAATGCGACATCATCCTGCTCGACGTGATGATGCCCGACATGGACGGCTTTGAAGTCTGCCGCCGCCTGAAGACCGATCCGGCGACGCACCATATTCCCGTCGTGATGGTCACTGCGCTCGACAGCCCCGCCGACCGCAATCGCGGGCTGGAAGCCGGCGCCGACGATTTCCTGACAAAACCTGTCTCCGACGTCGTGCTGATCGCGCGCGTGCGCTCGCTGACGCGGCTGAAGATGATGACCGATGAGCTGCGCATGCGCGCCATCACCTCGCTCGAGATCGGCATGCAGGCGCCCGAACGCAGCGCTGTGGCCGACACCGGCCGGGGCGGCCGCATTCTGCTGGTCGACGACCGTCAGTCCTCCTATGAGCGGCTGGCGACGATCCTCGCCGCGGAGCACACGATCGACGTCGAGCCGAACCCGACGGAAGCGCTGTTCCACGCGGCCGAGGGCAATTACGACCTGCTGATCGTCTCGCTCGACCTCAACAATTTCGACGGGCTGCGGCTGTGCAGCCAGGCGCGCTCGCTGGAACGCACGCGCCACGTGCCGATCCTGGCGATCGCAGACCCCGAGAACTCGACGCGGCTGCTTCGCGGCCTCGAGATCGGCGTCAACGACTATCTGCTGCGTCCCATCGACAAGACCGAGCTGCTGGCCCGCGCCCGCACGCAGATCCGCCGCCGCCGCTACACCGATCATTTGCGTGACAACGTGCAGAACTCGATCGAGATGGCGATCACGGATGCGCTCACCGGCCTGCACAATCGCCGCTACATGGAGAGCCATCTGGCGACGCTCGCTGACCAAGCCTCGACCCGCGGCAAGCCCCTGGCGCTGATGATTCTGGACATCGACTATTTCAAGTCGATCAACGACAATTACGGCCACGACGCCGGCGACGACGTGCTGCGCGAGTTCGCGGTGCGCGTCCGCAAGTCGATCCGCGGCATCGACCTGGCCTGCCGCTACGGCGGCGAGGAGTTCGTCATCGTGATGCCGGAGACCGATCTCCACGTCGCCGGCATGGTCGCCGAGCGCCTGCGCCGCTCGATCGCGGGCGAGCCGTTCGCCGTCCACAAGGGCACCAAGCGCATCGAGGTCACGATCTCGATCGGCCTCACCACGCTGGAGCAGAAGGGCGAGGCGGTCGCCGACGTCCTCAAGCGCGCCGACACCGCGCTCTACCGCGCCAAGCACGACGGCCGCAATCGCGTGGTGTCGCAGGCGGCGTGAGGCTGCCTGCGACAAAAACTGCGAAAACAACCCCATGCACAGTAGCCGGCGTTAGTTGGATCAATGGCTTATGCGGGTAGCAAATGCATCAGCAAAGCCGTTTGACACGTCGGGCAAAACAGGAGCATTTTGATAGGATCGGGCAGGGCGCGGTTGTTGCGCGAAGTCCTCTCCACAAGCTCCGCTGTCATTCCCCGCGTAGGCGGGGAATCCAGTACGCCGCGGCCTCTCGGTTCAAATCACAACCGCCTCTGGAATACTGGATCACCCGCTTTCGCGGGTGATGACACCGAACGATACGGCCATGCTGATTAGTGCGGCGTGCGCTTGCTGTGCGTCACGGCCGTCTTCTCCGCATCACCCACATCCACCCCGGCATTCCGCAGCAGCACCTTCGCCGCTTCCTTCGCGGCGCGGGCCATCGCGGGGTCGTCGCGCACGAGGTCCTGCGCGATCGAGCCGTCGACCAGGAGCACGAGCTGGGTGGCCAGCGCATCCGCCTCCGCAACACCGAGCTCGTTCAACCGCTCGCGAAACCAGACGCGACGGCTTTCCTTGAAGGCGATTGCGATCTTCTTCACGGCGCGGTCCTTTGGGCCAAGCTCGGCGACCGCATTGACGAACGGGCAGCCGCGAAAATCCTTGGCCGCAAAGCGCCGCTCCAGCGAATCGAAGGTGCCAAGAATTTGCTCGGCCGGGGGCTTGTCGGAGGGGCGCGGCTTGACGAAGCGCCGCTCCAGATAGGCCGCGATCAGCGCGTCCTTGGAAGGGAAGTGGTTGTAGAGCGTGCGCTTGGAGATGCCGATCTCAGCCGCGATGGTGTCGACGCCGATGGCGCGAATGCCTTGCAGATAGAACAGCTTGTCGGCGGTCTCGAGGATCCGCTCCTTCATCGTCTGTGGTGTGGGCGGGGGAGCCATGCGGCAGCGTGCGTCCTGTTCGCTTGACAGCGTGCACCTTTCATAGCCTAAGTACACAGGTCTGTGTAACTAAAAACATCGAGAATTGCAGACGCCGGCACGCGCGTCGCGCCGACGAGGGAGAAAAATATGCCCCTTTTGCAGGTCCTGCGTCCGACATTGCCCATCCTGATCGGCGCCTCGATCATGCTGACGCTGAGCATGGGGCTGCGGCAGAGCCTCGGCATCTTCATGCAGCCGCTGACGCATGACATCCACATTTCGATCTCGGATTTCACGCTGGCGCTGGCCGTGCAGAACCTCGCCTGGGGCTTTCTCCAGCCGCTCGCCGGCGCGATGACGGTGCGCTACGGCTTCCGCCCGATCATGATCGTGGGCTCGCTGATGTACATCGTGGGCCTCGTTCTAATGGCGACCGCGAACGGGCTCGTCAGCATCATGATCGGCGCCGGCGTGCTGATCGGTACCTCGCTCGCCTGCACCGCGGCGGCGATCGCGATGTCGGTGGCCGCGCGCGCTGTACCCGAGACCGTGCGCTCCACCGTGCTCGGCATGGTCTCCGGCGCGGGCTCGCTCGGCGCGCTGCTGTCGGCGCCGATCGGGCAGTTGCTCAACGAAGGATTTGGCTGGCGCGTCGGGCTCGCCGGTTTCGTGATCATGTCGGTGCTGATGATCCCTGCGGCCTGGTATGCCGGCCGTGTCGACACCATTCCGCTGCCGAAGCCCGCCGCTGACGACATCGGGGATGCCACCGCCGCGACGGCAGCGAAGACGGCGTTCGGCAACGCGTCCTTCGTCGTGATGACCTGCGCCTATCTCGTCTGCGGCATGCAGCTCGTGTTTCTCACCACGCATCTGCCGTCCTATCTGGCGATCTGCGGCCTCGATCCGATGCTGAGCGCGCAGACGCTCGGCATGATCGGCGGCTTCAACGTGCTGGGCTCGCTGTTCTTCGGCTGGGCCGGCCAGCGCTGGAACAAGCTCGCGCTGTTAGGGGGCATCTACATCCTGCGCTCGCTCGCGCTGGCCTGGTACTTCATGCTGCCGGCGACGTCGTTCTCGACGCTGCTGTTCGGCGCCATCATGGGCTTCCTCTGGATGGGGGTCGGCCCGCTGGTCGCCGGCGCCGTCGCCGAAATGTTCGGCCTGCGCTGGCAGGCGATGATCCAGGGCCTCGCCTTCATGAGCCACCAGATCGGCAGCTTCCTCGGCGCCTACGGAGGAGGGGTGCTCTACGACACGCTCGGCTCCTACACCATGGCCTGGCGCATCGGCGTGGCGCTCGGTCTGGCCGGCGGCATCATCCAGGTCGCATTCGCGCTGATCCGGCCGTCGCAGCCGCCGTCGCCGGTGCTGCGGACGGCGTAGCGGGGCGGTGCTCGCGAACGTCAGAGGGAGCTTGCAGGGGACGCCGTGCTGTTTCGTCGTGATGGCAGCGTGTGACCCGAAGCTTGGCGCGCGGACGAACTTTTCTCCGGCTGTGACGTTGCAACAATTCATGATCCTGCAGGCGGATGGCGCGTCGTCGCGTGCGCCATCCGCTCCTCCACATGGGCCCTAAGCTTTCAGGTCCGTGATCCGCATAATCGCGACCACATTCCCGTCGTTGTACGCCTGTTCTTTTGTTTCCTTGTTGCAGGTCCAGACAAAATTCTTCTTGCCCGTAAAGGTCTTTCCGTCCTGCTCAAGCCGAAGCTCCCCTTCGGTGATATGGCAGATCATGGCATTCATCATCGGGGGCCCCATGGTCTTCGCCCCCGGCTGCATGATGACATCGCGCATTGAGACGGTCTTAAAACCTGGGATCAGGGATGGTGTCTCGCCTTCATATTCACGCACCACGACACCTGGCCAAGGCGTCATATCCTTGTAGCCTGTGGCTTGAGCGGCGGCTGGCCTGACCATGGCAGCCGAGGCCGCTGCCAACGCGATTCCCAGTGCGGACCTTCGATCGATCTTGCTCATCGCTTTCTCCCGACGTTACCGAACGAGCCGCCGCATAAGCAGCGCGCAAAGTTCGTGGTGAACGGTGGTCGAAACCGAAAAAAGAACGGCTTCTAAGAGAGCGTGCTTGCCGATGGCACCAGTGCTGCTCGTTTGCCCAGACGGTGATTTCGGCACATCCCACTTTAAGGGCAGCGACATTCTACGTCACCTGACGAGTCTTGGGAACATGTGAAACGAAGTCTCTGCCTGGCCCACGGGAAGGTCCGGATTTGGCCCCAAGCGGTCGACCCGGCATGTCCGCTAGATGTCCGCTCCTTGGGGCTGAAGCAGACTTGATATGCTCAGCCCGAGTTCTTCGGGGGGTGACCCGAAGCGGACGTGCGTCGTGGTCGCAGCGATATCCGCCTACTGTGCCGACATCGAAATTAATAGCGGGTTGACGATCGGAGCAGGCGGATTTGTCATCTCGGACGGAGATACTGCTGCGTCGTTGAGATTGCGGACCGGGCGCTGCGATGCGGAGGGCGTGCTTAGGGCCAAACTCAACTTCTTCAGCATGCGCCGGAACTCGTGATCATACGACGCGTCGACATCGCGCATCGTTGAAAACGATGTGACGAAATATTCCTTTAATCGGGTCGATCGATTCTCCATCTCCAGAGAGAATACAAGCACTGTTGGCCTTTCATATCCGGTGGTGAGTGAGCAAGCTTAAACTCTGCGGTACCGGGGCGGCGATGTGTGTGGCCCTGGAGTGGCTACTACGGGCCCAAGTTTGGCGTGCCTTGACGTGTTCGGCGTGTGGGACTTCCACTGCGGGATTAGGAGTAAGATGAACAATCACCTTCGGCATGCAGCGCTTGCTGTATTCACTGTCATGCTGCCGATCTTTACAATCGGTCACGCTCGCGCCCACGATTATCAGCACCCCGAGTTGAACAGCTGGTATGAGAGCTTGCACAGTGGCAAAGGGCCTTGCTGCGATGGCAGTGATGCGAAGCGCGTTGATGACGCCGATTGGGAAACTAAGGACGGTCACTATCGCGTACGCCTTGATGGCGAGTGGGTTGATGTTCCGAACGAAGCTGTCGTGGATGGACCGAACCGCGCTGGCCGTACGATGGTCTGGCCTTACTACCTAGATGGTCATCCGAAGCCGCGCTGCTTCATGCCGGGGAGCATGGGCTGATAGCGAGCGCGGGGATGCAAGCCTGAAGTAGACCGGGCGCTCTAGCACCCGTCGTCTCCTTCCACGACGGTCGACAGGAAGCTGGAACGAGCCAGATCACATGCAATCGGTTTCGAGAACGAGGTGCCAAACCATCTACTCGTCAACGAACCATCGTTGGTGACCCAGGGGATTGGCGGCAGTTGCGGCAGATAAGATGCATACGGCATCACTTTCGCAAGCGTCGCTCTGACCAGATACTTTGCTAGAAAAGCCTCGTTCATTCCGCCGTCCAGTCCGCTATAGATCGGGGCTGCCGGCACGTTGTCATTGAGCAATCGCGCGAATTCGAGTTCGTCGGTACGTTGCTTCTCAAGCGCCCGCCGCGCAATTTTGGAATCCACGACAAACGCGGGGCATTTATCGGTGGGACTGAACACGAGAGGATACGGCGAATTTGGTGGAGCTTGCGCATCGAACACATAGCGTCGATTGCACACGTCCACCTTAGGTTCGAGATGCGTCGTCTCGAAGTGATCGTTGCCGACTTTGAGCATTTTCCAGAAGGAGAGGTTCGGGCTATTTCGATGCTGCGCCAGGTTTGCCGGCGTCAGGCGGAATGGATAAGCCTGGACCTGAAAGGACGGTCGGCCGCCGAGGGAGTCCCGCGCTAGCGAATAGATCTCGCTTATCTGTTCGTCGGTCATGGCATAGCAACCGCTCGATGAGCAGTCGCCATGGATCATGAGTAAGCTGCCGTCGCGATTGTTTGCCTTGTCGAAGCTGTTGGGAAAGCCGACGTTGATCGCGAGATGGTAATCGGAGTTGGGATTCATCAGCTCGGGAGTAATCGTATAGAACCCCTCTGGAGCCTGACGGTCACCCTCCTTCAGTTTCGGCCCGAGATCCCCCGACCACCGACAGATCGGGTACACCTTGAGGATTTTGAAGAGGCCGGTGGTGTCCTGTTTCCAGACTTCGAGCTCCGCCTCTTGCTTGAAGACGCGCACAAGGATAGGCGAGCATTTTGGCATCTTCTTTTGTCGGAGCAGCGAGAGCAACTCGGGTGGTAGCTCCTTTGTAGCCTTGGCCGGCAAGCGGTTGCTGTTTTCGCCAAGGCAGGTGGCCGGCGACAAGTCGCGAAAAAAGCTGCAGTCAGCACAAGCGCACGGAGTGCCGTGGCGCCGATCATGACCTTACCTCGGGCGTGGAATCTGCTCATTTGGGTAGCGTGTAGTCAGTGGGTTCGTAAGGCAAGCCCAGATGGACGCAGTCACCGGAGAAGTTCGAGCTTATCGTTGGCCTTGGGGATGCCAAGACGCTCGGTCTCGTCGTCCGCTTCTGGCCCATCAGCGAAGTGGCGACACCTTTCATTGAGGTCCGCCTGGTGAGGTAGAGCGGACTGACTTTGCTCACTCTGAGTTCTTCGCATTTTGATCCAACTGAGACATTGGCGGTCCACTGCGCAACGGCTTTGAAGCCGGTTTCAGCCCTATCCGAATATTCGTGTTGGCCGCTAAGGCTGGTGGAAGGGCTGCGCGCTCAACGTTTCGGGGTGCGCCCGCGGATGTGGTCGAAGCCTTGCTTGATTGCGGCGAAGCGCGCTTCGATCATCGGCTCAAATTCGAGGTCGGTGAAGATGTACGGCAAGTCCTTTTCGACGCCTTCGCGGACGAGTTCACCGACATAGTTGGGTTCTATGCCCTGAGAGATGCGTTCCTGGAGCATATTGATCCACTCGGCACGTGGGCCCGAAGTCGGCAAGGGAGGGAGCGCCCCCTCGAAGCGCTTGGGGAGATTGCGTCTCGAGTTCATGATTTGAGTGCGGATGATCCCTGGACACAGCACCGATACGCCAATCCCTCGGGGCGCGAGTTCACGCCGCAGGCCCTCGGACAGCGCGACAACGCCATACTTGGAGACGTTGTATGCATTGCTCTCCCCTGAAATGAGGCCAGCGATCGAGGCTGTGGAGACGATGTGTCCACCCTCGCCATGCTGCTCGATCAACGGCCCGAAAATCTCGATCCCCCAAATGGTCGCCATCAGGTTGACGCCCATGGTCCAGCTCCACGACGCCTCGGTCCAGGCGCCATAAGGCCCACCGGCGCCGACGCCTGCGTTGTTGACGAGGATATGCACCTTGCCATAGCGGGCAGTCGTGGCTTCGGCGGCCGCCACGAGTTCGGCTTTGAGTGAAACGTCCGCTTTCACGCCGTCGACATCGACGTTGGTGAGCCTCAGTTGCTCGAGCGCTGCGGACAGAGCCGCTTCTTCAATGTCGCAAAGCATGACCTTCGCCCCCGCTTGGGCGAAGGCGGTCGCGATCCCCAGTCCAATGCCTGACGCTGCACCGGTCACGAACACAGTCTTTCCAGCGAGTTCCTTCACGCGCATTCTCCCTGTGCAAGCGGACACCCTCGCTCCAAAACGCCAAGTGTCCCCGGACGCCATATGACCGCGTTTTCGCGCGATTGGGAAGCGTGCCGGATGTCGGTTCGTGGTCAACTGTCTACATCGCCAGGGTCACCTGATTCACTCTCCCTCAAGCCAAATTCCTGCTTCGCTGAGAGCTTCTAAAATGCGTTCAATATCTTCGGGATCTGGCTCACGGTGATCCGGCCGTCGTGGCCGCCGGCGCCGGTGTTGCCGACGGCGGAGGCGGGGCGGTGCTCACTAACTTCAGCTTGGGAGCTTACAGCGGACGCCGTGCTGGTTCTTCGCGATGGCAGCTTGTGAGCCAGAGCGGCCATCAGCACCGTCACATGCTGCAGATACCGGACCTTAACCTTTGGTTGCTTAGGTTGACGGATTCAATCAACGAAAGGGGCATGCAACGTGCGGCGGGAATCTCAGCTGCCGCAATGGCCTTGTCGCTCAGTCAATCGGTGACGCCGGTGCTTAAGAAAGTGATCGTGGCGGCAGCGCTTTGCGGGGCGGCAGCAATCTCCGCTGCCCTCCTGGTGACGGATTGGCCTGTCCCGCATTCGCGCCGGACTGGTTATTTCGATGTTACAACATCGGAAAAGGCGGACCTCTCACACATCGACGAATGGAATCGCGCGGCCAAAGCCAAGTATGGACCGGATGCATCGACATATGCGTCGATGTCTTCCCATGGGCTGACATGGGTGGCCCGTGTCGGAGACAAGGTTGTCGAAACACGTCCCTTTGGATTTTCCGTTTACGGCTTTCTTGGCGTGTTTATGGTGTCGAACGTGGAGAGCTTTCCGTTCGAGCTTTCGATCGAACCAAAAGATCCTGTTGAGCCGGGCCAGACCGTCGACAAGGTCAAGGCTCGCTTCGCGAAGACGGCCCCGGCGGAGGCGCTTGAATTTGGCAACCGTGAATGGCGGCCGGCTCACTGCCATTCCCCCAAACCACCTGAGTTCGGGTTTCCGTTGTACTCTTCGGACCTTCGTGTCGATACGAGCTCGATTTGCCTGATGCAATCCGATGGGGGCCCGTATACCGCGTTGGTCGGCTTTGCGCGCGTCGACGCCAGTTTCTGGGTGCGCCTGCTCTCCCGCAAAGTGTGCCGCATTCTGGCGGCATCCTGGGTCGAATCGATGATTTCGCAGCCGAATGCGAAACGTCCCGACTATGTCGCCTGTATGCTGGCGACAAAGGCCGGCGGCTCGGAGCGTGAGGTCATCGCGGCTCGCTTCTTCGAGGTCCGCGATGACAAGACTTTGGCGGTCTTCGACTGAGTTTCGATGACCGACGTCGCGTCTTGAAGCTTCATGTTTCGACTTCCGCTTATGGCCCATCGTTGACATGGAGTGACCAGGTATCAACGTCGTCTTCTGCGCGCATGGCGGACGCGACAATTCAGGAGCATGCATCTACGTCTGCGCTCGTGCCTTGGACGCAACGCGACGCTTCGGGGGCGCGCTGTCACGAGCGGCGGCACCCGAGCGTCTCCTCCGGCAGAACGATGAGCATGAGGACCCGAGGAGAGTCACGCGTTGACCGTGATGCGCAACGCGTCATGGAAAGTTCGAGACGCCATCTCGACGGCGCCTCGAATCCAACCGGGTCATCTGGCCATCCGTTCGGACGTCCACTTGATCCGGTGACTTGCGGCTTTGCGTTACCTGCAGATATGGCGGTTGCCGTCCCACCCGAGGTAGGTGCTCGTTGCCGGATCGTAGGATCGATAACGCTCCGCGCAGGAACGTGAAGCAGTGCCGTCTGCGCGAGCCATGGCGCTGTCCGCGCCTTGCGCAGGAGCTGCGCCATCCGGCAACTCGAGGCCCAGCCGACCGGCCGGCGTCAGCGTGCCGTTCAGGTTGCGATTGGGGTTCTCGGCCTCGTACGTATCAGGATGGCTGCTCGCAAAGCCGGATTGCGCGTAGGCGGCGCTTGCGGTCAGGCCCGACAACAAAGCCACGGCAGCGAGAATTTTAAGTCCAGTCATGATCCATCTCCATCATTGCCCGGTGCAATCGTGCTGCCGGTGCGAGAGGAGTTGGATCGACATCTGCGCTGAACAAGCGCGCTTGATCGCATACCCGCGACCTGACGCGGTCTCGTCGTTCAAATGCAGAAAGAATCGTTTGCTTGTGGAACGCAAAAGAATGGGCCACCGCCGCCAGCAGCGCGCCTGTCTTTGCTCTCGTGCCCCGGACACAGCGCAGCGTCACCTCGACGGTGCGCTTGCGCGCGACCGGCGGGCGACGCTGGGGCTAGCAGCGGCCAGCGCTGGCCGACATCGGGTCCAGGTTCAACTGAAACAGAAAGCCAGCGGGCGGTATGGACTAGCGACGTCCTGATCGCTTGAGTTCGGCGACCTTAAACCTGTTGCCGGCGGCCAGGCTGCTGCAAAACCAGTGGGCCTTGTTTCGGTTTTCTCCCAGGAACACCTTGGTTTCAACGCAATCCAGGTAGGATTTATGGGTGATGGTGTCTCGGCACGTTGGCGAGAAAGGTCCATAGTCCGTACCGCCGCCCGACTCGCTGCATCCGACCCAGGGATCTTTGCCGCTTGGGAAGCTTGATGCACAGCCGCCGTTGCAGCTGCTGGCGACTTTCTCCAGGCTGGCAAGCCTCCCCATCACCGAACCCGGCGCATACGAAGGCGTGCTCGCGGTTGTTCGAGCGGTTGGCGCAGTCCGACGCGGCGCCGTTGTGCTTGCTCTCCGCTCCGACACGTGCGGCTTTGCCACCTGTTTCGGCGCGTCGACCGTGACAGGGGGAATCGTAGCGGCGGAGCCAGTCGGGATTTGCGACGCTGCCGGGGCGCACAGCAAGGCAGTTGATAAGACAGCGACGGCTGAGGGCACGACAAAGCTTGACGAGAATTTCATGAGCATGTCCTTCCCAAATTCGGGACGGAGATGCCGCCCCGGTAAATGCACGGTAACATACATTTCGGATTGAGCAACCGAGGGTTGAGGTGGCATCTGCCTATAAACTCGCCATCCACACAAAGCGTGGCCCTCGGCGGAACGGCTCTGGATGGCTCCGTCGCAAGAGCTCCTCGCAACGACGGCGTGGAGAAGGAGCAGCGCGTCAACTTCGGTCTCGTGCCCCGACAGGAGAGGGCACAAATAAAAACGGGGCCGTGAGGCCCCGTCAAAAGTCCGTAGCTTTCCGCGATCTTACTTGATCTTCTTACTTGATCTTGGCTTCGCGGAATTCGACGTGCTTGCGCGCGACCGGATCGTACTTCTTCTTGACCAGCTTGTCGGTCATGGTGCGCGAATTCTTCTTGGCGACGTAGTAGAAGCCGGTGTCAGCCGAGGACACGAGCTTGACCTTGATGGTGACCGCTTTGGCCATGTTCAGAACCTCAGGAATGAAGGGAATCTGGAGCCGGCCAAACGGCCCGCGTTGGCCGGCAACCTAGCCAGAAACCGCCTGATGTCAAGGTTTCGAAGCGTTTTCGAGCGAAGTGGGCACCGGTTCGCGTCAAGAAAACGCGTCAAAAACAACAACCTAGAGCCCCGAACGGGGCTCTAGGGCGGAAAACCACCCAAAACGGTCCCATTACGCCTCGAAGAACCGGTTTTTCGGCCGCGGCAGGCCCAGATTCTCCCTCAAAGTGGCCCCTTCATACTCTTTGCGGAAAATCCCGCGCCGCTGCAGCTCCGGCACCACCTTGTCGACGAAATCGTCGAGGCCGGCGGGCAGGAACGGGAACATGATGTTGAAGCCGTCGGAGCCGCGCCCGACCAGCCATTCCTCCATCTGGTCGGCGATGGTCTTGGCGGTGCCGACGAAGGACAACCCGCCATAGCCGCCGACGCGCTGGGCGAGCTGGCGCACGGTGAGCTTATCGCGCCTGGCGAGGTCGACCATGCGCTGGCGGCCGCTCTTGCTGGCGTTGGTCTCCGGAATCTCCGGCAGTTGCCCGTCCGGATCGAAGCCCGAGGCGTCCGTGCCGAGGATGACCGAGAGCGAGGCGATGGCGCTGTCGTAATGCACGCGGCTGTCGAGCAGCGCGCGCTTCTCCTTGGCCTCATCGACGCTGTCGCCGACCACGACGAAGGCACCGGGAAGAATCTTGAGATGTTCGGGGTCGCGGCCGATCTTCTCCATGCGGCCCTTGATGTCGGCATAGAGTTTCTGGCCGTCGGCGAGGGGGCCGCCGCCGGTGAACACGGCTTCCGCCGTCTCCGCCGCAAGCTGCCTGCCGTCCTCCGATGCGCCGGCCTGCACGATCACCGGCCAACCCTGCACCGGACGCGCGATGTTGAGGGGGCCGCGCACCTTCAGATATTTGCCGTTGTGGTCGAGCACGTGCATCTTCGCGGGATCGACGAACACGCCGCTTTCGACGTCGCGCACGAAGGCGTCGTCGGCGAAGGAATCCCAAAGGCCCGTGACCACGTCGTAGAACTCGCGGGCGCGCTTGTAGCGCTCGGCATGCTCCATGTGGTCGTCGAGGCCGAAATTCAGCGCCGCGTCCGGATTCGAGGTGGTGACGATGTTCCAGCCCGCGCGCCCGCCGCTGAGATGGTCGAGCGAGGCGAAGCGGCGCGCCACGTGGTAGGGCTCGTCAAACGTCGTCGAGCCCGTCGCGATCAGGCCGATGCGCTCGGTGACGGCGGACAGCGCCGACAGCAGCGTGAACGGCTCGAACGAGGTTACGGTGTGGCTGCGCTTGAGCGCGTTGACCGGCATGTTCAGCACGGCGAGGTGATCGGCCATGAAGAAGGCGTCGAACTTGCCGGCCTCGAGCTTCTGGATCAGCGTCTTGATATGGCCGAAGTTGAAATTGGCGTCCGGCCAGGCCCCCGGATAGCGCCAGGCGCCGGTGTGGATGCTGATCGGGCGCATGAACGCGCCAAGCTTGAGTTGCCGTTGTGCCATCGCCCCGTATCCGTTCTGGGTGTCGTTGGGGAAGACATAGGGACGCCTGGGAACTCCGCCATCGGGGGAGGCGGGAAGATTTTTTCGTTTTTTGCGACGCGCTCAGCACAATCGCGTCATTCCAGGCCGCGCGCAGCGGCAAGGGCATGACGAATGCGGCCCGCATCGAACCAATCCCGCACTCGCCCCGACCAAGCCATGACCTCGTGAGGAGACCTTCAATGGCAGGCGCAATGACCGTGGACGGCGGCACCGTTCGCATCGACCGGCCCATGCCCTGGGTCGGCCGCCTGCTGTCGCTGCCTCTGTTGGCCGCGAGCGGTTATCTCTTGTGGAATGTCGGCCTCGGCCTGCGCCAGGATTTTTCCGGCTTCGGCCGGCTCGCCGATGATCTCGTGCCGGTGCTGGTGTTCACGGGGTTGGGACTGCTCGTCGGCATCCCCGGAATGATCCTGCTGACGTACCGCACTTTCGTCGTGCTCAACGAGACGCTGCGCCAGATCGTCATCACCAGGCAGTTCGGCCCGCTCAATATCCGCAGCCAGCGCGATCTCGCCGACTATCACTTCGTCAGCATCACCGACGACTACGATGCGGATCTGACGACCTACGACGTCAATCTCTGCGGCAACAGAGGCATCGAGCCGATCACGCTTCAGAGCTTCACCAGGCGCGAGGAGGCGGACAAGCTCGCAAGCGAGATCGGCCGCGTCCTCAAGCTGCCGGCGCGCGACTATGTCGGCACCGAGCCTGATGATTCCTGATTGAGGTCCAGCCACGACCTGTTGCTACGCGTCGCGGAAATTGCCATCCTCGCGGCCGAACACCGCAATGGAAGGCCATGACCTCAGCGAATAACTCCATTCCCGCGCTTCTGCCGCGCGGCAAGGGCCACCAATTCCTGTTGTATGGCGACTCCTGTTCGGGCGTGCCGGGTGGATTGCACGAAACCACCTTCGCCTCGGTCAATGCGGTCGTTTAACGCCTGAGACCCCAGCCTGAATTCATTCTCTTTCCGGGCGATGAGATTATCGGGCTGACGCCGGATCCGGACGCGCTCCGCGCGCAGTGGCGCTATTGGCTGGATACGGAAATGGCATGGCTCGACCGTGCGGCCATTCCGATGTGGCACACAACCGGCAATCACACGACCTATGATTTGATGAGCGAGGCGGTGTTTCGTGCGGTGCTCGAGCTGCCGAAAAATGGACCGCCGGGACAGGCGAGCCTCTCCTACTTCGTGCGGCGCGGCGACCTGCTGATGGTGTTCGTCAACACGCTCTGGAGCGGCCTGGGAGGTGAGGGCCATGTCGAGCTCGGGTGGCTGGAAACAACCCTCAGAGAACATGGTGATGCCCGACACAAGCTCGTCCTTGGTCATCACCCGGTGTTTCCCGTCAACGGCTTTACGGGGACGTATCAGCGCGAGATCGGCCACGAATACGCTCGCCCGTTCTGGGACATCCTGGTGAACGAAAACGTGCTTGCCTATCTGTGCAGCCACATCCTCGCCTTCGACGTGCAGGCGCATCGCGGTGTCCTGCAGATCTGCACTGCGGGCGCGGGAACGGCTCACAGGATGCCGGAAGGCGTCGAGTATCTGCATTGCGTTCAAGCCGCGCTTGACGAGGAAGGCCTGCGTTATCAGGTGCTCGATACCGACGGCGTTGTCAGGGAGAGGATGGAATGGCCGCTGTCGGATCCTGATCCCGCCAAATGGAGAGAGCTGCGGCGCGGAGATGTCGAAGCACCGTTTAGCGGACGTGTGGAAAGCGGGCGCCGGATCGAGCTGAGGCTCGTGGGGCAAAGCGCTGCGACCGATGTCGCATCGGCCCAGACGATTTTCACGGCTTTCGCGCCGGGTTCGATCGCGCCGTTCTGGCTTGGTCTCAGGGGACCGAGGCAAACCCTGACAGCCATCGTTGCTCGTGAGCCGGGGCGAAGCCCAACCTATTGGTTTGGACCTGATCTTCCGGCGGGCGAGGGTTTCGATATTCACGTCGCGATCTACCCGGACATGGGTCCGGGCGGTCTCTTGTACCGTCGTCACGATTCCACGCGCTGGTCGTCTTTCACCTCTGCGACGGCGCGAGGGCTGGATCAGCTGGCGTGGCCGCAGCAATGGGCGATCGGCCACGGACAAGGTGGCAGCGAAGACCGCGCCTTCAGAGGTGCCGCGCTGAGTTTGCTGATCGCGTGAACGAGCCTGGAGAGTTCGGTGGCTGGATCAGCTCAAAATATCCTTCTGCATCTTGCCGCCGTAGAAATGGAAGAACGGCACCGGCGCGTCGTGACGGAGCGGGCCTGTGGCAAGGCGCGTGTCGAGCTCGTTGAGCACGTTGCGTGTCATCGGGTGCAGATCGGCGAGCGGCTTTGAGCCGAGTTCGACCCAGACCAGCTCGACCAGTTCGGCATCCGCATGGATCACCCCCTCGACGCGGTGGGTGATCGCAGAGGCATCCGCGGTGAAGAAGCGGGTATCGAAGCGCTTGACGCGGCCGGGCGGGGTGATCGCGCGTGCGATCAGGAACAGGCTTGAGGGGTCGGGCAGCAGGCCCGCATCCGCGAACGGCTTCCAGGCACCCTCGAGTTTTGCTTTCCCCTCGGACTTGCGTCCGAGGCAGAGGCCGGTCTCTTCGCAGGCCTCGCGGATTGCTGCAATCGCAAGCGACTTTGCGCGCGAGGCCGGAGTCTTCGGGCTGCCCTTGGCGAGATTGGCTTCCAGCTCAGTGGTGATGGGTGCAGCACACGGCACGCGGTAATCGTCCTTGTCGACGCGGCCGCCGGGGAAGACGAACTTTCCGGGCATGAACACCACCTTGTCGTGGCGCTTGCCGACGAGGACTTTTGGAATGTTGCCGCTGCGATCGACCAGGATCAGCGTCGCCGCATCGCGGGGGCGGAAATAGGGATGGTGGTCGGCTTCCTTGCCCTCGTGGATCTTGGCCTTCTCGGCTCCCTGCGACGTATCCGTCATGTCCTCACCCAAACCGCTTTTTGATTATTTGCTTAGACCGGCGGAATACCATCCGGAGGGTTGTCGTCAAAGCCGTGCATGCGCAGAGCCCATTGCAAGCCGACCACAGCTCCCTTGACCGGCTGGAGCAGCGCGAGCGAGGCGACGAAGGTGAAGGGCAGATAGGCCGCGAAGCTGAGCCAGACCGGCGTGGTGTAGTTGGTCTCGATCCAGAGGATCGTGGGCACCACGATGTGGCCGACGATGACGATCACGAGATAGGCCGGCAGATCGTCGGCGCGATGCGGCGTGAAATCGAGGCCGCAGACCGAGCAATTGTCCGCGGTTTTGAGAAAGGCACGGAACAGCTTGCCCTCGCCGCAGCGCGGGCAGCGGCTGCGAAAGCCGCGCTTCATGGCCGTCCAGACGTCGCGCTTCTCGACGAGACCGGTATCGCGCGTCCAGATCTTTGGGGCCGTGCTCGTCGTCACCATGCCTTGCCCTTCTGACCCCCGCCTTTTCCTTTGTTCTTGCCCTTGCCCTTCTTGGGTTTGCCGGACTTTTGCTTCGGCGGCTTGCGTTTTTTATCCGGACTGCGTCCAGGATGTGCCTTGAACGAGGGGCGGCGCTGCGGACCGGATGGCCTGCGGCCGCGCGGCGCAGTCTCGCCGGTCGACGACAGCAGCTCGAAGCGTAGCGCGCCTGCGATGGGAGCAGCTTCTATCAGACGGACGTCAACGACGTCACCCAGCTGATGCATGGTGCCGCTGCGCGTGCCGACGAGCGCGTGCCGGCTCTCGTCATAGTTGAAATATTCCGTGCCAAGGGATCGGATCGGGATCAGGCCGTCGGCGCCGGTCTCGGCGAGCTTGACGAACAGGCCAGCGCGCGTGACGCCGGAGACGCGGCCCTGGAAGCTCGCGCCGATGCGGTCGGCGAGGTGATGGGCGATCAGCCGGTCGACGGTCTCGCGCTCCGCCTTCATCGCGCGCCGCTCGGTCACCGAGATATGGGCTGCGACCTCGCCAAGGCTTTCCGGCGTCTCGCTGTCGGGCAGGGCGCCTTCGCCGAGGCCGAGCGCGCGAACCAGCGCGCGGTGCACGACGAGGTCGGCATAGCGGCGGATCGGCGAGGTGAAATGCGCGTAGCGGCGCAGGTTCAGGCCGAAATGACCGTAATTCTCGGAGGAGTATTCGGCCTGGGCCTGGGCGCGCAGCACGACCTCGCTCACCAGCGGGAAGTGGTCGTGGCCTTCGAGCTGCGCCAGCACGCGGTTGAACAAAGCCGGCCGCAGCGCGCCGCCTTTCGCGAACGGAACGTCCAGCGTCTCCAGAAACTCCGCGAGCGCGTGGACCTTCTCCAGCGTCGGCTCGTCATGCACGCGGTAGATCAGCGGGAGAGACTTCTTCTCCAGCATCTCGGCCGCCGCGACGTTGGCGAGGATCATGAACTCCTCGATCAGCTTGTGCGCGTCGAGACGTTCAGGCACGACGACGCGATCGACCGTGCCGTCGCTCTTCAAGAGGATCTTGCGCTCGGGCAGATCGAGATTGAGCGGATCGCGCTCGTCGCGGGCGCGCTTGGCGCAGGCATAGGCGGCATAGAGCGGCCTCAGGATCGGATCGAGCAGGGGTCCGGTGGTGTCGTCGGGCCGGCCGTCGATCGCGGCCTGCGCCTGCGCATAGTTCAGCTTCGCCGCCGAGCGCATCAGGATGCGGTGGAAGCTGTGCGAGCGCTTGCGCCCGTCGGGGCCGAGCACCATGCGCACCGCGAGCGCGCCGCGCGGCTCGCCCGGCACCAGCGAGCAGAGATTGTTGGAGATGCGCTCGGGCAGCATCGGCACAACGCGGTCCGGGAAATACACCGAGTTGCCGCGATCGAGCGCGTCGCGGTCGAGCGCGGTGCCCGGCCGCACGTAGAAGCTCACATCGGCAATGGCGACATCGACGATGAAGCCGCCTCTGTTGTTCGGATCAGGATCGGGCTGCGCATGCACCGCGTCGTCGTGATCCTTCGCATCCGGCGGGTCGATGGTGACGAGCGGCACGTCGCGCCAGTCTTCACGTCCCTTCAGATTGGCCGGCTCTGCCGCTTCGGCTTCACGCTCTGCCGCGGGCCGGAACTGCAGGGGGATGTCGTGCGCGTAGATCGCGATCAGGCTGATCGCCTTCTCCGACTTGACCGAGCCAAGCTTCTCCTTGACCCGGCCCGAGGCCAGCCCAAAGCTGCGGGTGCGGACGATATCGACACTGACGAGGTCGCCGTCCCGGGCGCCGTGCGTGTCGGCCGCGGCGATGTTCAGCTCGCGGTCGGCGGACTTCTTGTCGACCGGGACCAGCCGTCCGCCGCCTTCGGGAAGCTCGCGGAACACGCCGAGGATGCGGCTCTTCGTCTTGTCGAAGACCTTGATGATGTGGCCGCGATAGGCCGGACCTTCGTTCTCGTCCGAGCGCTCGACGCGCAGCAGCGCGCGATCGCCGACACCGGCCGCGGTGCCGGGCTTTGGCCGGCGCGGCATGACGATGAGGATTTTTGGCGGTTCGCCGCTTTCGACCTCGTCCCATTCGGTGGGGGAGGCGATCAGCTCGCCGTCACTGTCGCGGCCGGTGATGTCGGCGACCAGCGTCGACGGGAGCGCGTCCGGCTCGGAAACCTTGTGGCGTTTTTTCTTGATGGTGCCGTCGTCGGCGAGCTCGCGCAGCATGCGCTTGAGCTCGATGCGATCGGCGTTCTTCAGGCCGAACTCGCGCGCAATTTCGCGGGTCCCGACCTTTCCGGGATTTGCCTTGATGAAGGCGACGATGGCGCTCCGGTCGGGAAAGCCATGGTCATTCTTGCGTTTCACTTAACCTCTAATTCTTGATCTAGGTCTTGCCGGCACTCTTCTTGGCCGGAGCCTTGGGGGCGGCGGCCTTGGTCGGCGACGTTTTTGCGGTCGACGACACGGCGGCGCGCGCCTTGCTGGTGGATTCGGATTTGGGTTTGGCCGCCTTCTTCGCGGCCGGTTTCTTCGGCTTCGGCGCGGCGTCATCGCCGTCGGTGGCCTTCGCCGCAGCCTTCTTGGCCTTGGCCGGTTTCGCGGCTTTCTTCGCCTTGATCTTGCCGCCGCCCTTGGCCGCGCGCTCGTCGATCAGCGCGATCGCCTGCGGCAGCGTGACGGTGTCCTTTTCGAACTCGGCCGGGATCGTTGCGTTGACGCCACCTGCCGTGACATAGGCGCCGTAACGGCCGCTCTTCACCGTGACGGTGCCCAGCGTCGGATGATCGCCGATCGCCTTGCCGGGGTCGGCGCCGAAGCGGCGGCTCGGGCCCTTGGCGACCTTTTCCGCGATCAGCGTCACCGCGCGGTTCAGGCCGATGTCGAAGACCTCGTCGCCGCTCTCCAGGCTGGCGTAGGTCTTCTCGTGCTTCACGAACGGTCCGAAGCGGCCGAGACCTGCCGTGATCGGCTGACCGGTCTCCGGATGCTTGCCGATCTCGCGCGGCAGCGACAACAGCTTCAGCGCAAGCTCGAGCTCGACATCGCCGGGCGAGGTGCCCTTCGGGATACCTGCGCGCTTCGGCTTCTCGCCTTCCTCGTAATCCTTGGGCTCGCCGAGCTGGATGTAGGGGCCAAAGCGGCCGGCCTTGACCCAGACATCGCGACCCGTATCAGGGTCCTGGCCGAGCGAACGGTCGGCGGTGGCCTCGCTGTCGGCGGCGAGCTGGCGGGTGTAGCGGCATTCCGGATAGTTCGAGCAGCCGACGAAGGCGCCGAACTTGCCGGCCTTGAGATTGAGCCGGCCGTTGCCGCAGCTCGGGCACTGCCTGATATCGCCGCCATCGGCGCGGGGCGGATAGATGTGCTGGCCAAGCATGTCGTCGAGCACGTCGAGCACCTGGGCGACGCGCAGATCCTTGATCTCGTCGACGGCGCCGATGAAGCCGGTCCAGAAATCCTTCAGCACCTGCTGCCAGGAGATCTCGTTGTTGGAGATGCGGTCGAGCTGCTCCTCCAGATTGGCGGTGAAGTCGTATTCGACGTAGCGGCTGAAGAAGCTTTCGAGGAAGGCGACCACGACGCGGCCCTTGTCCTCGCCGTGCAGGCGCTTCTTCTCCAGCTTGACGTAGCCGCGGTCCTTCAGGACCTGGAGGATCGAGGCATAGGTCGAGGGACGGCCGATGCCGAGCTCTTCCATGCGCTTGACCAGCGAGGCCTCCGAGAAACGCGGCGGCGGCTCGGTAAAGTGTTGGGTGACGGCGAGCGACTGCCGCTTGAGCGCGTCGTTCGGGCTCATCGCGGGCAGGCGGCGGGAGTCCTCGTCCTCCTCGTCGTCGCGGCCTTCCTGGTAGAGCGCGAGGAAGCCGTCGAACTTGACGACCTGACCCGTCGCGCGCAGCTCCAGCGTGCGGGAGCCGGCTTTCGCGGTGATGTCGACGGTGGTGCGCTCGAGCTCGGCCGATTCCATCTGGCTCGCGATGGTGCGCTTCCAGATCAGCTCATAGAGGCGCGCCTGGTCGGCATCGAGCTTGCGGCTCATGCTGTCGGGGCGGCGCGACATGTCGGTCGGGCGGATCGCTTCGTGCGCTTCCTGGGCGTTCTTGGCCTTGGCCTGGTACTGGCGCGGGGCCTCCGGCACATAGGCGTTCCCGTAATCCTCGCCGATCACCTTGCGCGCCTGGGTGATCGCGGACGGATCGATCTGCACGCCGTCGGTACGCATATAAGTAATGAGTCCGGTGGTCTCGCCGCCGATGTCGATGCCTTCATAAAGGCGCTGGGCGATGCGCATCGTGTGCGCCGGCGCAAAGCCGTATTTGCGGCTGGCTTCCTGCTGCAGCGTCGAGGTGGTGAAAGGGGCCTGCGGATTGCGCCGGGCCGGCTTCGCATCGACCGCGGTCACGGCATAGGCGGCTGCTTCCAGCGCCTTCTTGAAGTCTTCCGCTTCCGCGCCGGTGCCGATGTCGAGCCGCTGGATCTTCTTGCCGTCGGCGCCGACGAGCCGCGCCTCGAAGGCGTCGCCGCGCGGCGTCAGCAGGGTCGCGATCAACGACCAATATTCGCGCGCGACGAACTTCTCGATCTCCAGTTCGCGGTCGCAGACCAGCCGCAGCGCCACCGACTGCACGCGGCCCGCCGAACGGGCGCCCGGCAGCTTGCGCCACAGCACGGGGGAGAGGGTGAAGCCGACCAGATAGTCCAGCGCGCGGCGCGCCATGTAGGCGTCGACCAGCGCGCCGTCGATCTGGCGCGGATTCTTCATCGCATCCGTGACCGCCTGCTTGGTGATGGCGTTGAACACCACGCGCTCGATCTTCTGATCCTTCAGCGCGCGCTTTTCCTTCAGCACCTCCAGAACGTGCCAGGAGATGGCCTCGCCCTCGCGATCAGGGTCGGTCGCCAGAATCAGGCGGTCGGCGTTCTTCAGGGACTTGGCGATATCGTTGAGCCGGCCGGCCGCCTTGGGGTCGACCTCCCAGATCATCTTGAAATTTGCGTCCGGATCGACGGAACCGTTCTTCGCCGGGAGGTCGCGGACATGGCCGAACGAGGCCAGAACCTCGTAGGACGAGCCCAGATACTTGTTGATCGTCTTGGCTTTCGCCGGCGACTCCACAATGACGATATTCATGTAGTTCCAGTAGCTTACGGGGAAATTACGAGCCGCTTTCGATGAGATTCGGATCGGCCGTTTCGACCCGAACATGGGTGGTGAGGCCCTCGCTGTCAAATCGAGGGGTGTTGAAAGCATCACAAATGGGAAAAGTTTCATATCGAGAAAGTTGCAAAATACCACCTTGGAGTTGCGGTCAATGTCGGCGTAGAGTCGCCCGGGGCATGGATTCGGGTGGGGTCTGGTGACTAAGCCAGGAAAGAAACGGGCGCGCGCCGCGTCAGGCGTGGCGGGAGGCTCGCGCGGTGAGGAACCAGGGGAGGGCGGCGTCGATGAGGCCGTCGCCTTCATCGCCGAGCAGGTCGGGGCTTTGCGCAAGCTCGCCGAGCGCCACAAGCTCGATGTGCTGCATTATCTCCTGGGGATGACCAAGCTGGAGGCCGACGAGCATCTGCGGCTGCGGAGCAAGCGCAAGCTGTCGTGATGGGCTTGCGCCTTTATCAGCTCCGTCGCCCTTCGAGGCTCGCCGAAGAGGCGAGCACCTCAGGGTGACGGCGATGGATCGGAGCGCGCTGCTTCAATCCCGTCATTGCGAGCGCAGCGAAGCAATCCAGAATCCCTCCGCGGTGAAATCCTGGATTGCTTCGCTGCGCTCGCAATGACGGTGTGGTGGCAGTGTGCCGCGATCAGGCTGACCGCCGCCGCGGTGCCGGTCGGGGCTTCAGCGTGATGTCGGCCAGGCTGAGCAACCGTCCATCCTCGGCGTGCAGCTCGAGCTTCTTCACCGGGCGGCCTTTGACGCGATCGACCATGACGGTGTCGATCTCCTCGGGCGTGTCGTCGAACTCCTCGCTCCATTGCCGGAGCGCGACCAGGATCGGGAAGAGGCCAAGTCCCTTCGGCGTCAGCACATACTCCTGGTAGGCGCTGCCGTCGGAGGCGGGGGCGGTCGCCAGTATGCCGTGTTCGAGCATTGAGCGCAGCCGCGCCGACAGGATGTTCTTGGCCATGCCGAGCTTGCCCTGAAACTCGCCGAAGCGGCGCATACCGAGCATCGCTTCGCGGATGATCAGCAGAGTCCACCAGTCGCCGATCGCCTCCAGCGACCGCGCGACCGGGCAGCCGTCACCCTCAAAACTCGTTCGTTTCACCATCGTCTGAGGTCTCCTCACATTCGCACGATGTCGGCGCCAATCACGCGCTTGTGTGGTCGCATCATAAAACCATACGCCTAGATTGCAATACGGTTTCATAATGAAACTACTGGAGAGGCGAGCATGAGACTGAGCGGCAAGACGGCACTCATCACCGGCGGCAACAGCGGAATTGGATTGGCAACGGCAAAGCTGTTCGTGGCCGAGGGCGCGAAGGTGATCATCACCGGGCGCAATAAGGAGACGCTGGAGGCCGCAGCAAAGGAACTCGGGCCGAACGGGATCGCGCTGGTTGCGGACGCGACCGACGTCGCCGCGACTGAAGCGGCGATCAAGAAGGGCACCGAAAAATTCGGCAAGCTCGATATCGTGTTCGCGAATGCCGGCATCCCCGGCAGCACGCCGCTGGGCTCGACGACGCTGGATGTCTTTGAGAAGGTGATCAGCACCAACCTCACGGGCGTGTTCTTCACGGTGCAGTCGGCACTGCCCTATATCAACGACAACGCCTCGATCATCCTCAACGGTTCGGTAATCTCCGTGCTCGGCGTTCCCGGCTACTCCGCTTACGGAGCCGCCAAGGCCGGCGTGCGCGCGCTAGCGCGGATCATGGCCTCGGAACTGTCGCCGCGCGGCATCCGCGTCAACGTGGTTGCGCCCGGCGCGACCCGCACGCCGATCTGGGGCGCCGCGATCGCAACGCCTGAAGCGGAGAAGGCGTTCGAGAAGCGCCTTGGACTATCCACGCCGCTCGGCCGCATTGCTGAACCGGATCACATCTCGAAGACGGTCCTGTTCCTCGCCTCCGACGATGCCGGGCACATCCAGGGTCAGGAGATCTTCGTCGATGGTGGCGCGGTTGCCTCTCCCGCGGGCGCACCGATCTATCGCGGCTGATCAACGTTTGCGAAAATTGAATCGGTCGGCGCGACGACATCGGTTGCGCCGGCCAGTTCCTACACCTCGGTGGCTGTATTCCTCTGAACCTTCCGTGAGGCGTTGAACCTTCGCTTGCGCTGCCAAGACCCTTTTGCGGGCAGGGTCATAAGACTCACTTTCAGGGAGCCCGCGATGTCAAAAGCAGCTCGTATTTCTTCGTCGATTTCAGAACCACGTATTTACACCGAACATTCCGCCATTCCAGCCAAGCACTCCGATACGTCCGAGTTCATCGGGGTGGCACTTTTCTCAGGCATCGGGCTTTTCATTTCGCTCGTCGCCGTCATTCTTGGCGTTCAGGGCGCCTGGTTTTAGCGCTGTCGAATTCTCAGCCGCCGCCGGGCTCCGGCAGCGGCTGGTGTCGGCGTAAGTCTTACGCCGCCTGCAGGCTGGTGGCAGCCTGAAGCGCTCCGGCCAGCGCTTTCTCACGATGCTCAGGGCCAACCTGGATGCCGTCGGCGACGATGAATTCGGGGCTCGTGATGCCCATGAACGCGAACACGCCACGCAAATAGGTTTCGAGGTGCTCGAGCGAGGCGGCCGGCGTGCCCGGGCCATAATAGCCGCCGCGCGAGATCGCCACGATCACGCGCTTGTTGCCGGCAAGGCCCTGCGGGCCGTTCGCGTCGTATTTGAACGTTTTCCCCGCCACCAGGACGCGGTCGATCCAGGCCTTGAGCTGGCTCGGGATCGTAAAATTGTACATGGGCGCGCCGATCACGACGATATCGGCATCGAGGAACTCGTTGAGCACGGCCGCGCTCGCGGCCAGGTCGGGACCGAGTTCCGCCGGCGCCGGCGCGCCTTGCGCGGCCGCAAGGTGCGAGCCGGAGAGGTGGGCGAGCGGAATCTGCGTCAAATCGCGGTAGACGAGGTCGAGCGACGGCGTCGCCTGCCTGAGACGGTCGACGATGGCGGCGGAAACCTGCCGTGAGACGGAGTGGGGGCCGAGCACGCTGGAGTCGATATGGAGGAGTTTCATTGGGGTTCACCTATGGTATAGATTTGTAACCCGCACTACATGAGTGACTGTCAAATTCCCCGCAAGAACGCACTTTTTTGAGCCATGGGCACATCTTTGAGACCTGCACACACCGATTTTCCTGCGCCCCAGATGCCGGATCGCGACCACGCGGACTGCCGCGGGGTCGCCTCGATCCTGGCGCGCGTCGGCGACAAATGGAGCGTGTTCGTCATCATGATGCTGAGCGACGGGCCTAAGCGCTTCAATGAACTGAAGCGGATGATCAACGGCATCTCGCAGCGGATGCTGACCTTGACCCTGCGCGGGCTGGAGCGCGACGGTCTCGTCACGCGCACGATTTTCCCGACCATTCCGCCGCGCGTGGACTATGAGCTGACCGATCTTGGCCGCGGGCTCCAGCAGCCCGTGATGGCGCTTGGGCTATGGGCGAAGGAGCACCAGGCGCAGATCGCGGCGGCACGCACGCGGTTCGATGAGCGCAACGAGACCTAGAGAAGAGAAACGAGACCACCGCCGTGGCGTTCGAGGCGCCCGGCAAGCTCGAGCTCCAGCAACACGGTGCGCACGATCGCCGGCGAGGCGCCGGACATCCGCACGAGATCGTCGATCGAGATGGGAACGGGGCCGAGCAGGCCGGTGATCTGGTCGCGGTCGTGTGATTGCGGATCGCTCTCGAACGGTTCGCTGTCGGGCTCGCTCGCCGGATGCATCAGCGGCCGCTCCATGATCGGTGCGACAGCGTTGATGATGTCGGCGGCTTCGGTGACGAGCGTTGCGCCCTGCTTGATCAGATCGTTGGTGCCGGCAGCGCGCGGGTCGAGCGGCGAGCCGGGCACCGCGAATACCTCGCGGCCCTGTTCGGCCGCCATGCGCGCGGTGATCAGCGAGCCCGAGCGGTGCGCCGCCTCGACCACGACCACGCCGAGGGCTGCGCCCGAGATCAGCCGGTTGCGGCGGGGGAAGTCGCGGGCGCGCGGCTCGTGGCCGAGCGGCATCTCCGAGATCGCAGCGCCCGCGTGATCGAGGATCGAGGCGAGCAGATCGCCATGTTCGGGCGGATAGATGCAATCATGTCCGCCGGCGAGCACGGCGATGGTGCCGCTGTCGACGCTGGCGCGGTGCGCCGCCTGGTCGACGCCGCGGGCAAGGCCCGAGATGACGATGAAGCCAGCTTCGCCGAGCTCACGCGCGAGCTGGCCGGCGAATTTGAGGCCAGCGCCGGAGGCGTTGCGCGAACCGACGATCGCGATCATCGGCCGCATCAGCGTCGTAGTGTCGCCGCGCACGGCGAGCAGCGGCGGCGCATCGTCGAGCGTGGCGAGCCGCGCCGGATAACCGTCCTCACCGGGCGCGAGCCAAGCTATGCCGAACTTGCGGCTCGCGGCGAGCTCGGCCTTCGCCTCGTCCACGCTACAGATGCGCCCCGATCGCTGAGCGCCGCCGCGGCGCGCCAGATCGGGCAGCCGCTCCAGCGCGGCGCGCGCCGCGCCGAAATGATCGACCAGAGAACGGAAGGTGCGCGGCCCGACATTGTCGGAACGGATCAGCCGCAGGCGGTCGATCCGCTCAGCCTCGGTCAGCTCAACGCTCGGATTGATGGCGTCCACGGCGTCTCCTTGTGGAGGCAGCATGGAACAACCTGAGGGCGTGGGCAACAGCTGCGTGCGCTTGATCGGGCTTCAAAGGCGCTGCCGGAAGACCCGACGTGGTCGACGGGTCTTCCGCAAGGTCGTCGATTCAACGCGCGTGGGCCGCCTGAGCGACAGCGACGCCGCTCCGCGAGACGCGAGCGTCAAGGCTGAGCGCACCGGCACCGAAGGCAAAGATCTGGAGCAGGCCGCCTGCCATCATCACGTTCTTGAGGAAGTGGATCATCTGATTCTGGTCGGCAAAGTTGTTGTGGAACGAGACTGCCGCGGCCAGCGAGAATATGGCGAGCGCCAGCGCGACCGAGCGGGCTTGATAGCCCGCGATCAGCAGGAGACCGCCACCGAGCTCGACGAGAACTGCGATCGCATATGCCAACGGGGGCACCGGCAATCCCGCAGCGGCGATGTAAGCGGTCGTCGCACCATAAGCGGTGAGCTTGCTGAAGCCACTCATTGCAAACGGGAGGCCGATCAGCAGGCGGCCAACGAGGGAAGCATAACGGGTCGTATCCATGGTCATCGCTCCTGTGCTTGGTTGAGGTCCGACGGCGGTGACGCACCAGGCGTTTGTGGTTCGTAAGAGAGTGCGCGCCGCAGGGCCCTGCGTTGTGACCTCACACTGGCTCGATTGAATCGCGATAAAAATAGAAATAATTGAAAGATACTGTTTCCATTTTTGATCTCATCCGCGCGGCGCCCGCGGACGCGGATGCTCTGGTCGAGCCGCTGGTCCCGGTCGACTGCACGCATGGATCGACCGCGTCCACGTGCGCTTGCGCGACCTCGTCCCGATGCTAAAAGCGATGGCAATAAGAAGGGTATTGCCATGATCTCACTCGCCGACCTCCAGCGCCGCATCGAAGCGGGCGAGCTTTCGCCCGATGACGCAATCGCCCAGTCGCACGCGGCGATCGAGGCCAGGGAGAAGGACGTCCACGCCTTCGTCCGTCACGACAAATCCGCGAAGGCGCAAGCCTCCGGCCCGCTGCGCGGCATCGCCGTCGGCATCAAGGACATCATCGACACCGCCAACATGCCGACCGAGATGGGCTCGGAGATCTATCGCGGCTGGCAGCCGCGCTCGGACGCGCCGGTCGTGATGATGCTGAAGCGGGCAGGCGCCACCATCATCGGCAAGACCACCACCACGGCGTTCGCCTCGCGCGATCCGACCCCGACGCTCAATCCGCACAATCTCGGCCATACGCCGGGCGGCTCGTCCTCGGGCTCGGCCGCGGCCGTCGGCGCCGGCATGATCCCGCTGGCGCTGGGCACCCAGACTGGCGGCTCGGTGATCCGGCCCGCCGCCTATTGCGGGGCTGCCGCGATCAAGCCGTCGTTCCGGATGCTGCCGACCATCGGCGTGAAGTGCTACTCATGGGCGCTTGATACTGTCGGCCTGTTCGGATCGCGCGCGGAAGATCTCGCGCGCGGGCTGCTGGCGATCACCGGCCGCACTGAATTCGATGGCATCGCCGCGGCCAAGGCGCCGCGCATCGCCGTGGTGAGGCAGGAGTTTGCCGAGGCCGTCGAGCCGGCGGCGGAAGAGGGCTTGCAGGCTGCGATCAAGGCGGCCGAGAAGGCCGGTGCCAGTGTCAAGACCATCGATCTGCCGGAGTCGGTGCAGGAAGCCTGGCGCATCCACCCGATCATCCAGGATTTCGAGGCGCATCGCGCGCTGGCCTGGGAGTTTTCGGAGCATCACGACGAGATCGCGCCGATGCTGCGTGCCAGCCTCGATGACGCCGTCGGCTTGACGCCGAAGCAATATGACGACGCGCGTCGGATCGCCCGCCGTGGCCGCCGCGAGCTCGGCGAACTGTTCGAGGGTTTTGACGTGCTGCTGACCTATTCGGCGCCGGGCACCGCGCCGGCCAAGGAGCTCGCCTCGACCGGCTCGCCCCGCTACAACCGGCTCTGGACGCTGATGGGCAATCCTTGCGTCAACGTGCCGGTGCTGAAGGTCGGCGGCCTGCCGATCGGCGTGCAGGTGATCGCGCGGTTCGGCAACGATCCGGGCGCGCTTGCGGCGGCGTGGTTCCTGGAGGATGCGCTGGCGAAATCAGGCTAGCGCAGGCTCAGCGGCGGGCAGCACGCGTTCGGCCTCGGCGCCTGTCGCGCCTTGTCCGAGCCAACGCTCGGCGGCCTCGCGGCCACTCCGGTGCAGCGCACGAATGAAGCCGCGGCCGAGATCGGTGGATGAGCGCTGCGCCAGGCCCTCAATGGAGTCTTCGGCCGCGATCTTGGAGAGCCGAAGCGAAGGTGCGGCCGTGGCTCGCGCCCATTCCAGCGCCGCGATCTCGGCGTTGAGAGCGGCGTTGGCCGCGATCTGGTCGAGCCTGCGGTCGATCGCGGCGAGCGTGATCGGCACGTAGCTGTCACGCGTGGGCGTGACCTGGACGAGCAGCAGGTCGGAGGCTGTCGATTCCTGCGCCAGGCGCACCAGCGGCGGATTGCCGCCAATGCCGCCATCCCAATAGGCCTCGCCGTCGATCTCGACGGCGCAGTGAACCAAAGGCGGGCAGGTCGAGGCCAGCGCGACGTCGGCGGTAATGCAATCGTTGCGGAAGATCTGCTGCTGCCCATCGCGGATTCGCGTCGCGGCGATCAGCAGTTTTGGGCAGGCCGCGTCGCGCAAGGCGGCAAAATCGATGTCGCGCGACAGTGCCAGCCGCAGCGGATCGAGATCGAACGGATCGAACTGGCCGGAGCGCAGCGTCGGACCGAACGCGACCGAGCTTCCCGCCGGCGAGAATCCACCGACCAGCATCAAGGAGCGGAACGAGGCCTCGTGCATCAGGCGGGCCCAGAACCGGTTCAACCGCGAATGGGCGCCTTCGCGTCCGCCTTCGGCGAGGCCGGAGGCGAGCAGCAGCGCATTGATGGCGCCGGCACTGGCGCCGCTGATGGTGTCGATCTGGATGGTCGGGTGTTCCAGCAACCGCTCCAGCACGCCCCAGGTGAAGGCGGCAAAAGTGCCGCCGCCCTGAAGGGCTAGCGACAATCTTTGCGGCGGCCATTGGCCGGAGTGCGGCTGCATGGGCGCGACCGGCGCGGCAATGGTCACAATCTCGACTGGCGCTGCGGCTTGCGCGACGGGCGCAGGCTGGGTCACTGGCGGGGGAACGGGAGCAGGTTCGGGCGCGGGCCGCGGCGAGGGCGCATCGCACCAGACATTGGTCGCTGAGAGCAGCCGGCTTGCTGCGGTGCTGGAAGCACCGTGCGAACCGGACCCGTCATGCGCGCCGACAATCTTCTCGCTCATTCTGAGCTACCGCGTAACGCCATTTCCGCTGTCAGGATGACAGGCGTGGAACTCGTTCGCCACTCCGGCCGCGAGCAGCTTCCGAGTTGCGAACAGGAATTGGCACATAATGCGGAGGCGGTGCGGCGATATCCGTACTTTTTCCGGCCTTGGGATTTTGTTTTGACGCGTTTTCTTGACGCGAACCGGTATCCACTTCGCTCGAAAACGCTCTAGGCCTTCTCGCCGATCCGGCTTTCCTTGCCGGATTGCAGTCGCTTGATGTTCTCGCGATGCGCGTAGAACAAGAGCAGCGTCAGCGCGGCGAACAGCGATGCAAGCGCGAGGTGCCCGAACCACCACAGGAAGATCGGGGTGATGAATGCCGCCACCAGCGCGGACAGCGAGGAGTAGCGGGTGGTGAAGGCGGTGGCGAGCCAAAGCAGGCAGAACACGATTGCGCCGGGCCAGAACAGGCCGAGCAGGATGCCGATATAGACGGCGACGCCCTTGCCGCCTTTGAACTTCAGCCAGACCGGGAAGAGATGGCCGAGGAAGGCGCCGAGCCCGGCCACCATGGCGGCATTGGGTCCCGCGATGTAGCCGGCGATCACCACCGCGACCGTGCCCTTGAGCGCGTCGAGCAGCAGGGTGCCCGCGGCAAGGCTCTTGCGGCCCGTGCGCAGCACGTTGGTGGCGCCGATGCTGCCGGAGCCGATCGAGCGAATATCCTGCGTGCCGGCGAGTTTGGTCAGGACCAGCCCGAACGGAATCGAGCCGAGCAGGTAGCCGATGACGAAGGCCACCGGCAGGAAGGCTTCAAGCCCCATGGGCGCATCTCCATGCTGAACTGCGACGCCACGCATGAATTTGCCCGTCAGACATGTTCGTAGACCGTCCGTCCGCCGACAATGGTGCGGACCACGCGGCCTGTAAAGCGGGCCTCGTCGAACGGGGTGTTCTTGCAGGGCGATTTGAGGTCGGCGGGATCGACGATCCAGGGCACATCGGGGTCGATCACGATGACGTCGGCCGGGCTGCCCGTGCGCAGGGTTCCACCCGGCAGGCCCAGGATCTCGGCCGGCCGCGTCGACATGGCCCGGATCAGCGTCTTCAGGTCGAGTTCCTCATTGTGCACGAGGCGAAGGCCCGCGGGCAGCATGGTCTCGAGCCCAATGGCACCGGGTGCTGCTTCCGCGAACGGCAGGCGCTTGACCTCGACGTCCTGCGGATTGTGGTCGGACATGATGACGTCGACGAGGCCGGAGGCGACCGCTGCGACCAGCGCGCGGCGGTCGTCCTCGGTCCGCAGCGGCGGCGACAGCTTCAGGAACGACCGGTAGGGCCCGATGTCGTTCTCGTTCAGCGCAAGATGATTGATCGAGACGGAGGCGGTCACGGCGAGGCCGGCGTCGCGGGCGCGCTTGAGGACGTCGAGCGAGTCGATACAGGTCAGCGATGCCGCGTGATAGCGCCCGCCGGTGAGCGCGACGAGACGCATGTCGCGCTCGAGCATCACGGCCTCCGCCGCGTTCGGGATGCCCATCAGGCCGAGCCGCGAGGCGAACTCGCCCTCGTTCATCACGCCTTCGCCGACGAGATCGGGATCCTCGGTGTAATGCACGATCAGCGCGTCGAAATCGCGCGCGTAGGTCAGCGCGCGGCGCATCACCTGCGCGTTGATCACGCTCTTGTCGCTGTCGCTGAAGGCGATCGCGCCGGCGGCCTTGAGGAGGCCGAACTCGGTCATCTCCTCGCCGTGCATGCCCTTGGTGAGCGCCGCCATCGGCAGGATGTTGACGATCGCGGTGTCGCGGGCGCGGCGCATCACGAAGTCGACGGTTGCCGAGTTATCGATCACCGGAGACGTGTCGGGCTGGCATATGATGGTGGTGATGCCGCCGGTCGCAGCCGCCTGGCTCGCGGAGGCAAAGGTCTCGCGGTGGCTGAAGCCGGGCTCGCCGACGAAGGCGCGCATGTCGACGAGGCCGGGGGCCACGATCTTGCCGGCGCAGTTGACGACGTCGGTGCCCTCGGGGACGCCGGCCGCTCCGATCCCGCGACGGGTCTCGCGGATGATGCCGTCGGCAATCAGGACATCGCCGGGGCCGTCGAAATCCCTGGAGGGATCGACGACGCGGGCGTTGGCGAGCAGGATGGGACGGCGGTCAGTCAGCATGAGCATCACGCGTTCGGCAAATTGCGGGCGAGCGCTTCGAGCACGGCCATCCGTACCGCCACGCCCATCTCGACCTGTTCGCGGATCAGCGATTGCGCGCCGTCGGCGACCGCTGTGTCGATCTCGACGCCGCGGTTCATCGGGCCGGGATGCATGACGAGAGCATCCGGCTTGGCGTAAGCGAGCTTTTTCTGGTCCAGCCCGAAATAGTTGAAATATTCGGAGGTCGACGGCACGAAGGAGCCGTTCATGCGCTCGCGCTGGAGCCGCAGCATCATGACGATATCGGCGCCGTTGAGCCCTTCGCGCATGTCGCGCGCGACCTCGACCCCCATGCGCTCGATGCCGGGCGGCAGCAGCGTCGAGGGGCCGACGACGCGGACGCGGGCGCCCATGGTGTTGAGCAGGATGATGTTGGAGCGGGCGACGCGCGAATGCAGCACGTCGCCGCAGATCGCGACCACGAGGCCCTCGATCCGGCCCTTGTTGCGGCGAATGGTCAGGGCGTCGAGCAGCGCCTGCGTCGGATGCTCGTGCGCGCCGTCGCCGGCATTGATCACGGAACCGTCGACCTTGCGCGCCAGCAGTTCCACCGCGCCGGAGGCGTGATGGCGCACCACCAGGATATCTGGATGCATGGCGTTGAGCGTCATCGCGGTGTCGACCAGCGTCTCGCCCTTCTTGATGGACGAGGAGGAGACCGACATGTTCATGACGTCCGCGCCCAGCCGCTTGCCGGCGAGCTCGAACGAGGACTGGGTTCGGGTGGAGGCCTCGAAGAAGAGGTTCACCTGCGTCCGTCCACGCAGGACGGTGCGCTTCTTGTCAACCTGGCGGTTGAGCTCGACATATTCTTCGGACAGGTCGAGGAGGCCGGTGATGTCGGCCGCGGAAAGGCCCTCGATGCCCAGCAAATGCCGGTGGCCGAGGACGAAGGTCGATTTCGATGTCATTAAAACGAGAGCTATAGGCGGGGATGGCTGGGGGGGCAAGGGCCAATGCCGGGGCGGGGAGTTATCCCCTGATCTGTCGGTGCGGGCTCATCCTCTCCGTCATGCCCGGGCTTGTCCCGGGCATCCACGTGCTTCATTCGCATTTGACGTAAAAGGCCGTGGATGGCCGGGACAAGCCCGGCCATCACGATGTGGGGAGCTCCAGTTGAAAACAATTTTGACCGCGCTCTTGGCAGCAACCGTGATCAGCGAAGCCCACGCCCAGTCGCTCCCCGGCGGCTTCGTCTATCTGCGCGACATCGATCCCGGCATCATCCAGGACATCCGCTACGCCACCTCGAACAATTTCGTCGGCCGTCCGCTGGCCGGTTACGGCGCCGGCGAATGCGTGGTGAAGCGGGAGGTGGGGCTGCGGCTGAAGGCGGTCCAGCAGGAGCTGGCGGCGCAAGGCCTGTCGCTGAAGATGTTCGACTGCTACCGGCCGGCGCGGGCCTCGCTCGACATGGTGAAGTGGTCGCAGAACGGCAACGAGACGGCGGCCGAGCGGCGCTACAATCCGAAGATCCCGAAGAGCGAGCTGTTCCGCCTCGGCTACATCGCGAGCCGCTCGCAGCATTCCACGGGCGCGGCGCTCGATCTCACGCTGGTCGATCTCAAGGCCGACAATTCCGCCAGATACGACCCGTCGAAAACCTATGCCGATTGCACGGCGCCGGTCGAGGCACGATTGCCGGAGGGCAGCGTCGACATGGGCACGGGCTATGACTGCACGGACGTGAAGGGGCATACCGCTGTAACGTCGATCAATCCGGACCAGCGCGCCTGGCGCAAGCGGCTGGTGGCCGCGATGGCGAAGCAAGGCTTTGTGAACTATGCGAAGGAGTGGTGGCATTTTTCCCTGCCGGGGGCGGGCGGGGCGGCCTATGATTTCCCGATTCCGCCGCGAACGAAGTAGATCGTCGTGCGAACGGCCCCGGAATGACGGTGCCGTCCCAACGAAAGCGCTTGAATGGACTCCCTCAATCCCGATCTCCCGCCGATGACCGTGACGCCAGCCGCGCCGCGTGTCTGGAAATTCTGGGGCACGGCGGTGTGGGGTCTGCTCATCTTCGTCGCGATGTTTCTCGGCCAGGTCGGCGCCATCCTCTATCTGGCCTGGGACCGTGGCGATCCCCTCGACCTGATGTCGATCCAGCGTGTCGGTCGCGAGCCCGCGGCGCTCGCACTGTCGGTGACCATGGGCCTGCCGGCGACGCTGGCCGCGGTGTGGCTCGCCATCCGCATCAAGAAGGCCTCGTTCGTCGATTACCTCGCGCTGCATTGGCCGTCCTGGAAGCAAATGCTGTTCGGCGCCATCGGGCTTGTCCTGATCGTGGTCGCCTGGGAGACGATGTCGCGGAGCCTGGGCCGCGAGGCGACGCCGGGCTTCATGACCGATCTGTTGAAATCGGGCCGCGACAAGGGCGCGGCTGTGATGCTGCTGTTCGCGTTCAGTGTCGCTGCGCCGATGTCGGAAGAGGTTTTGGCGCGCGGCTTCCTGTTTCGCGGCTGGTCGGCGAGCTTCCTGCGCGTGCCCGGCGCGATCATCCTGTCGTCACTGGTGTGGACGGTCGTGCATCTGCAGTACGATATGTACTTCCTCGCCGAGGTCTTCTCCATCGGCCTGTGGTTCGGCTACATGCGCTACCGCGCCAACTCGCTCTGGCTCACCATCGTGCTGCATGCGCTGAACAATCTGACTGCGGTGGTGCTGACGATGTGGCTGGGGAGCTGAGGCCTCGCATGAGGCCTAAGCTACCAGCGCGATCGCGATCGGCATCGTGACCGCCGCCAAGATCGTCTGCAGCGTGATGATCTGCGCCAGCAGCGGCGCATCGCCGCCCATCTGGCGGGCCAGCACATAGGCGCTGGGCGAGGTCGGCACCGCCGCGCAGATTGCGACGATCGCCAGGCTGTCGCCCGAGAGCCCGAACCAGGCGGCGAGCGCCAGCGCGAGCACGGGCATCAGTGCCAGCTTGAACGCCACGCCGATGGTTGCGCTCACGCTCGGGCGGAGCAGGCCGTTGAGCTGCAGGCCGGCGCCGGTGACGAGCAGGCCGATGGCGAGCGAGGACCGGCCGAGCGCGTCCGCGACCTCGTGCCAGATTTTTGGCAGCGGCAGATGGATGACGTTGATGCCGAGGCCGATCACGCAGGCCCAGATCAGGGGATTGCGGACCACCGTCATGACGATGGCGCGCGCGGACTGCTTCTCGGGCGAAGCATAGTGCGCGAGCACGGCGACGCTGAACACGTTGACCAGCGGAATGATCGCGACCATCGCCACCGACGCCAGCGCCAGTCCGACATCGCCGAACATGTTGGCGGACACCGAGAGCGCCACATAGGTCTGCCAGCGCGTCGCGCCCTGGAAGATCGAGGTGAAGGCGGGACCGTCGATGTCGAACCGCGCGAGCGCCGGGCGGAGCGCGAGGCAGAGCAGCGACATCGCGAGCACCGACAGCAGCAGAGCGCCGCCGACGCCGGCGACCGGCACCCTGGAGAGGTCGGCCTTCACCAGCGTCTGGATCAGCAGCATCGGAAACAGCACGAAATAGGTCAGCCGCTCCAGCCCGTGCCATTGCGTGTCGAGCCGCATCAGGGTGCGTCTGAGCACTATGCCGAGCACGATGAGGATGAAGACCGGCAGCAGCGCCGCGATCACGACGGCCATGGATCAGCCCGATGCCGCGCGAAGATTGGCGAGGCGGTCGAGCGCGCCTTGAAGGATGAAGATCGCGGCGTGCTCGTCGATCACTTCGGCGCGCTTGGCGCGGCTGACATCCATGCCGATCAGCTCGCGCTCGACCGCGGCGGTCGACAGACGCTCGTCCCAGAAGCCGATGGGGAGTGTGGTGAGCCCGGCAAGGTTGCGGGCGAAGGCGCGGGTCGATTGCGCCCGCGGGCCCTCGCTGCCGTCCATGTTGATGGGGAGGCCGAGCACGAAGCCGACCGCCTTGCGCTCGGCCGCGATCGCGAGCAACCGCGCCGCGTCATGCTTGAACGCCTTGCGCTGGATGGTCTCGACGCCGGTCGCGAGGCGCCGGTCCGGGTTGGACACGGCAACACCAATGGTCTTGGTGCCGAGGTCAAGGCCGACCAACCCGCCGCGTTCGGGCCAGTGGGTTGCAGCATCGATCAGGGGCAGGATAAGAGCCGGCATGGGACTAGCGCTTATCACGCGTCGCGCTGCGGAGTGAACCCGGAACATGGATGCACTGACACTATTCGGCCTGTTTGCCGTGACGGCGATGCTGGTCTGCTATGCTCTGGAGGATCGCAGCCATTGGTTCGTGCTGCTGTTCGCGGTGTCCTGCGCGCTTGGCTCGGCTTACGGCTTCCTGCAAGGCGCCTGGCCGTTTGGCCTCGTCGAAGCCATCTGGGCCTTCGTTGCATTGCGGCGATGGTATCTCAGGCCGCGATGACGTCGTTGTCTTTCTTCAGGCAGGAGATGAAACCGCCGAGCGCGCTGTATTGATGTCCGCCGCTGCGCTGGATGAAGAGCGTCTCGACGCGCGCATGTGACGGGCCCAGCGCGTGGATCGACACGCTGCCGGCCATCGCGCTGCGTTCGACCACGGCGCGCGGCAGCAGCGTTACGCCCATGCCGGCGGCGACACAGCCGATCATGCCATCGAGCGTGCCGAGCTCGAAGCGTGCCGCCGACGGCCAGCCGAACTCGACAAAGATCTGTTCGAGACGCTGGCGGTAGGTGCAGCCGGTACGGAACACCAGCGCGGTCGGACCGGACTCCGGCGTGCCGGCGCGCAGCTCGGCAAGTGAGGCCCAGCGCCGCGCGCTGACCAGCACCAGCTCTTCACGAAACGCGCTCGTCGCAGTGAGGTCGGCATGTGCGATGGGACCCGCGACGAAGGCACCGTCGAGCGTGCCTTCGAGCACGCCCGCGACGAGGTCGGCGGTGGTCGCGGTGCGTAGGCTCAGCCGCACGGCAGGGAAGCTGCGGTGGAAATCGGCGAGGAGGGACGGCAAGCGCACGGCTGCCGTCGTCTCCATCGAGCCGATCGCGAGCGGTCCCTTCGGCTCGCCGTCGTCACGCGCGGCGAGCACGGCCTCCCGCGATAGCGCGGCCATCCGCTGTGCGTAGGGGAGGAGGCGTTTGCCGGCGCCGGTCAGCGTCATGCCACGGCTGTGGCGTTCGAACAGCGGTGTGCCGATCTCCGCTTCCAGCGCCTTCACGCGTTGGGTGACGTTGGATTGCACCGTGTTGAGCTCTTCGGCGGCGCGGGTGATGCCGCCGGTACGAGCGACCGCGGCAAAGGTCTGGATATCGCTGAGTTCCATGGTGGCGTCGTTTCGCTTTTGTGATGGCAGTGTTCGTAACAATTCATTTTTCGAGAATGTTAGTCGCGCCTAGTCTCCCTGTCCAGATCAGGGAGGGGCTATGCCCATTGAGACGTCGCTGACCAGGCTGCTGAAGATTGAGCATCCCATCCTGCTGGCGCCGATGGACATCGTGCCGGCAGCCGGCTTGTGACGGCCGTGAGCCGTGCCGGCGGTTTCGGCATTCTGGGCGGCGGCTATGGCGAGAAGGTGTGGCTGGAGCAGGAGACTGCGAAGCTTGCGGGCTTGTCGGCGCCATTCGGGATCGGCTTCATCACCTGGAGCCTCGCCAAGCGGCCCGAGCTTCTCGATGTCGCTCTTGCCGCAAAACCGTCTGCGATCATGTTGTCGTTTGGCGATCCCGCGCCGTTCGCGCCGAAGATCAAGTCCGCAGGTGCACGCCTGATCTGCCAGGTGCAGGATGAAGCCATGGCGCGGCAGGCGCTCGATGCCGGCGCCGACATCCTGATCGCGCAGGGCACGGAGGCGGGTGGTCACGGCGCCTCTCGCACTACCGTCGATCTCGTGCCTGCAATCGTCGATCTTGCCGCGGGCCACGTGCCTGTCGTCGCGGCCGGCGGCATCGCCGACGGGCGCGGTCTCGCCGCCATGATGATGCTGGGCGCGAGCGGCGTGCTGCTCGGCACGCGCTTCTATGCGAGCCAGGAGGCTGATGGCGCGGAGGAGGCCAAGCGGCGTATCTGCGCAGCGAACAGCGGCACGACCGTGCGCGGCATCATCTTCGATCTCTCGCGCAACAATGTCTGGCCGGCGCCTTTCACGGGAAGGTGCCTCATCAACGACCACGCCAGGCGCTGGATCGGCCGTGAGGTCGAGCTGATGCAGAATGTTGCCGCAGTCGCGGTGGACTATGTGGCCGCGAAAGCAACCGGCAATTTCGATGTCGCGGCGGTGATCGCAGGCGAAGCGGTCGGATTGATTCATGATATTCCACCGGCGGCCGAGATCGTGGAGCGGATTGCGATTGAAGCGGAGCAATTGCTCGCCGGCCGGCGCAACTCGGTTTCTTCTTTTCCTTCTCCCCTTGTGGGAGAAGGTGGCGCGGATGCAATCCGCGCCGGATGAGGGGTCTGTCTCCGCGGATGCAAACCCCTCACCCGTCTCGCCGCTGCGCGGCGATCCGCCCTCTCCCACAAGGGGAGAGGGAAGAGCGAACATGAGGCAAGAATTATGTGGCCTGACCGTCGACTGATCGATCTCTTCAAGACCGAATTCCCGATCGTGCTGGCGCCGATGGCCGGTGTGATGGATGCCGAACTGGTGATTGCCGTGGCAGAGGGCGGCGGGCTTGGCTCGCTGCCGAGCGCGATGCTGTCGCCGGAGAAGGCGCGCGAGCAGGTCAACATCATTCGCCAGCGGGTGAAGGCGCCGGTGAACATGAACTTCTTCTGCCACACGCCGGTTGACCTCACGGCCGAAGCCGAAGCGCGCTGGAAGCAGCGGCTCACGGGCTATTACACCGAGCACGGCCTCGATCCCGCAGCGCCCATCAACGCCGCGAACCGTGCGCCGTTCGACGCCGCGTTCTGCGAGGTCGTCGAGGAGCTGAAGCCGGAGATCGTCAGCTTTCATTTCGGCCTGCCGGATCAGGCGCTGCTCGAGCGCGTCAAGGCTGCCGGCTGCCTCGTCATTTCGTCCGCCACGACGGTGAAGGAAGCAGTCTGGCTGGAAGAGCGCGGCGTCGATGCCGTCATTGCGCAAGGCGCCGAGGCCGGCGGCCATCGCGGCATGTTCCTGACCGACAAGATCTCCGAGCAGCCCGGCACCTTTGCGCTGGTGCCGCAGGTCGCCGACGCCGTGAAGGTGCCTGTCATCGCGGCCGGTGGTATCGCCGACGGGCGCGGCATCGCCGCAGCCTTCGCGCTCGGCGCATCCGGCGTGCAGATCGGCAGCGCCTATCTGCGCTGCCCGGAATCCAAGGTCAGCGCGGGCGGGCGCAAGGCGCTGGCTGAAGCGCGGGACGATTCCACCGTCATCACCAATGTCATGACCGGGCGTCCGGCGCGCGGCGTCCAGAACCGCCTGATGCGCGAAGCCGGCCCGATCTCGCCCGAGGCGCCGCCGTTTCCCCATGCCGCGACCGCGCTGGGGCCGCTCAAGGCGGCTGCCGAAAAGCAGGGCAGGGTGGATTTCACCAATCTCTGGGCCGGCCAGGCCGTGGCCCTGGGCCGCGAGGTCCCCGCAGCCGAATTGACCCGGGATTTCGCCAAATCGGCCCTGGCCCGCATGAAGGGACTGGCTGGCTAAGGTCGCGCCGCCGGTTGCGGCGCAAAACCGGCCTCTGCTATACGGCAGTTAGATTTTGCCGTGAGAGGCCTTATATAATGTCCGTCGACGCCACTACCGTCCGCCGCATCGCGCATCTGGCGCGCATTGCGGTTTCCGAGGGCGAGGTTCCGCATCTGCAGGGCGAGCTCAACGCCATGCTCGCCTTTGTCGAGCAGCTCTCGGAGGTCAACGTCGAGGGCGTGGAGCCGATGACCTCGGTCACCCCGATGCAGATGAAGAAGCGGCAGGACGTGGTCAATGACGGCGAGATCGCCGACGATATCGTTGCCAACGCGCCCGCGACCGAAGGTCACTTCTTTCTTGTGCCCAAGGTGGTCGAGTGACGTAGCGTTTTCGAGCGAAGTGGAAGCCGGTTCGCGTAAAGAAAACGCGTCAAACTAAAGAGCCTTAGGACCAAGTCCGATGTGCATGCTTTGCGACGATGAGAAGGCCTATCAGGCCTACATGAACTATCTCGACAAGATGGAGCGGCAGGGCAAGGCTGCCGATCCCAACGTCGCCGTCAATGCCGTGCTCGACGAGATCGAGGCCGCCGCGAACGCCGCCGCCAAGAAAAAAGACGACCCGGCCAACGACAAAACCCTGTCCCCGTTCTTCTGCAGCCCGATCAATAAATGACCGATTTGACATCGCTGACGCTCGCCGAGGCCCGCAAGGGTCTCGCGGCCAAGACTTTCACGTCCCTCGAGCTGACCGACGCGCATCTGAACGCGATCGAAGCCGCACGCGTGCTCAATGCCTTCGTGATGGAGACGCCCGATCGCGCGCGCGACATGGCGAAGGCCGTGGACGAGAAGATCGCCAAGGGTGAGGGCGGCCCGCTCGCCGGCATTCCGCTCGGCATCAAGGACCTGTTCGCGACCAAGGGCGTGCGCACCACGGCGTGCTCAAAGATCCTCGGCAATTTCGTGCCGACCTATGAGTCCACGATCACCTCCCAGCTCTGGCGCGACGGCGCCGTGATGCTCGGCAAGCTCAACAATGACGAATTCGCGATGGGCTCGGCCAACGAGACCTCGTGCTTCGGTCCCGTCGGCAATCCCTGGCGGCGTGACGGAAGCAACACGACGCTGGTGCCGGGCGGCTCGTCCGGCGGCTCGGCCTCGGCCGTGGCGGCGCTGCTGTGCATGGGTGCGACCGCGACCGACACCGGCGGCTCGATCCGCCAGCCGGCGGCGTTCACCGCGACCGTCGGCATCAAGCCGACCTACGGCCGCTGCTCGCGCTGGGGCATCGTCGCCTTCGCCTCCTCGCTCGACCAGGCCGGTCCTATTGCGCGCAGCGTGCGCGATAGCGCGATGCTGCTGCGCTCGATGGCCGGGCACGATCCGAAGGACACGACGTCGGTCGACATTGCCGTGCCGGACTATGAGGCCGCGATCGGCAAGTCCGTGAAGGGCATCAGGATCGGCATCCCCAAGGAATATCGCCTCGACGGCATGCCGGCCGAGATCGAGAAGCTCTGGAGCGAGGGGGCGGCCTGGCTGAAGGCGGCCGGCGCCGAGCTCGTCGAGGTGTCGCTGCCGCACACCAAATACGCGCTGCCGGCTTATTACATCGTGGCGCCGGCGGAGGCGTCCTCCAACCTCGCGCGCTATGACGGCGTCCGCTACGGCCTGCGCGAGCAGGGCAAGAACATCATCGAGCTCTACGAGAACAGCCGCGCCGAGGGTTTTGGCGCGGAGGTGAAGCGCCGCGTCATGATCGGCACCTATGTGCTCTCGGCCGGCTATTACGACGCCTATTATCTGCGCGCGCAGAAGGTGCGGACGCTGATCAAGAAGGATTTTGAAGACTGCTTCGCCAAGGGCGTCGACGCGATCCTGACGCCGGCGACGCCGTCGGCGGCCTTCGGCATCGGCGAGAAGGGCGGGGCGGATCCCGTCGAGATGTATCTCAACGACATCTTCACGGTGACCGTGAACATGGCGGGCCTGCCGGGCATCGCCGTGCCCGCCGGCAAGGACGCGCAAGGCCTGCCGCTCGGCCTGCAGCTGATCGGACGTCCGTTCGACGAGGAGACGCTGTTCTCGCTCGGCGAGGTGATCGAGCAGGCCGCCGGCCGCTTCACGCCCGCGAGGTGGTGGTGAATGTCGCCGCGTTCATCGCGAGCCTCGACGGCGCGGCGCCCGCGCCGGATCTGAGCGCGCCGCTCGCCGGCCTCTGGTGGGCCGCGAAGGGCGACTGGGATCAGGCGCACAAGATCGTTCAGGACGAGAGCAGCCGCGACGCCGCCTGGGTGCACGCCTATCTGCACCGGGTCGAAGGCGATCTCGGCAATGCCGGCTACTGGTATCGCCAGGCCGGCCAACCCGCGGCAAAGGATTCATTGGAGGCGGAGTGGGAGCGGATCGCTGCCACGCTGCTCGGGGTGGGGTGATGGCGAGAGGACCGGCCCATCACCCTCAGGAAGGCTTGAAAGTCCCAACTTCGATGAATTGGGACGATCGCCTGGAGACCGCCGACAAGGAGTCGGTTGCTGAGTTCAATGCCTGCGCAGAGCGTCTCGCGAAGCTTAGAGTTCGAGAAGTAAGGCACTCAGGGCAACTTCGCTCACGGGCCGCTTGGAATTTGGCTGCTTTGCAGCAAGGGCTTCTTTATCGCATCGTAGCTTTGACTGATGGAATAGCCTTAGCTTGGAACGGCCGATCCATCGTTTCGGCTTTTCTCGCTAGCAGAGCACTCCTTGAAACGGTCTCGGTGCTGGCCGAACTAGAGAAGCTTACGGGTCCACTTCTCGCTGAGAAGGACATCAATGGATTAGATGAGCTTGCGAAAAAGGGAGTTTTCGCGATTCGAGACTCCGAAGTCTTGGAGCAGGCCCCTGAGGTTAAGGCCAAAAACGTTCTCACTTGCCTGAAAAACTTCGACAAGCAGCATCCCGGTGCTGAGAAGCTATATCTCGATCTCTCTGAACGGTGCCACCCTAATGCTCTGGGGCACACCTATTTGTTTGGTCGGTTAGATTTGCCGAAGGAGACGTATCATTTCTCAGACGAGCGAGATCCCGATAAGAACGGTCTGTTCATTCTTGCCGCTTTGGGCTTCCTACCAGCGGTGGAACAGATCATGTCCAACCTAAGCCTCTCTATTTCGAAGATATCTGACATGCACGAGACCGTAGAGCGTAAATCTGGCAAGCTTCTCAAGGGCGCCACCGGCGACTGGGAGATGGTCATCGGCATGGAGATCCATGCCCAGGTGACCTCGAATTCAAAACTGTTCTCGGGCGCCTCGACCACGTTCGGCGGCGAGCCGAACAGCCACGTGTCGCTGGTCGATGCCGCGATGCCGGGTATGCTGCCCGTCATCAACGAGGAATGCGTCAGACAGGCTGTCCGGACCGGGCTCGGGCTGAACGCGCAGATCAATCTGCGTTCGGTGTTCGACCGTAAGAACTATTTCTATCCAGACTCGCCGCAGGGCTACCAGATCAGCCAGTACAAGTCGCCGATCGTCGGCGAAGGTGAGGTCGTGGTCGAACTGGATGGCGGCAAGACCGCGATCATCGGCATCGAGCGCCTTCATCTTGAGCAGGACGCCGGCAAGTTGCTGCACGATCAGTCGCCGGCCATGTCCTATGTCGATCTCAATCGTTGCGGCGTGGCGCTGATGGAGATCGTCTCCAAGCCCGACATCCGCGACGCCGAGCAGGCCAAGGCTTATGTGACCAAGCTGCGCTCGATCCTGCGCTATCTCGGCACCTGCGACGGCGACATGGAGAAGGGATCTTTGCGCGCCGACGTCAACGTCTCCGTGCGCAAGCCGGGTGCACCGCTCGGCACCCGCTGCGAGATCAAGAACATGAACTCGATCACCTTCATCGGCCAGGCGATCGAGTACGAGGCGCGGCGCCAGATCGAGATCCTCGAGGACGGCGGGGAGATCGACCAGGAAACGCGGCTCTACGACCCCAACAAGGGCGAGACGCGATCGATGCGGTCCAAGGAAGAGGCGCATGACTACCGCTACTTCCCCGATCCCGACCTGCTGCCGCTCGAATTCTCGCAAAGCTTCGTCGACGAGCTGAAGACAGAGCTGCCGGAGCTGCCGGACCAGAAGAAGGCGCGCTTCGTCGCTGATTTCGGCCTGTCGGCTTACGATGCGAGCGTGCTCGTCGCCGAGCGCGAGAGCGCGGTGTTCTACGAGACGGTGCTGGACACGCTCGGCAACCGCGCCCGCGACGGCAAGATGGCGGCGAACTGGGTGATCAACGAGCTGTTCGGCCGTCTCAACAAGGAAGGCCGGGATATTACGGCCTCTCCCGTCAACGCCGAGCAGTTGGCTGCGATCATCGACCTGATCGGCGAGGGCACGATCTCCGGCAAGATCGCCAAGGATCTGTTCGAGATCGTCTGGCAGGAGGGCGGCGATCCGCGCGCGTTGGTCGAAAGCCGCGGCATGAAGCAGGTCACCGACCTCTCGGCGATCGAGAAGGTGGTCGACGACATCATCGCGGCCAATCCCGACAAGGCCGCGCAGGTCAAGGACAAGCCGCAGTCGCTCGGCTGGTTCGTCGGTCAGGTGATGAAGGCGTCCGGCGGCAAGGCCAACCCGCAGAGCGTCAACGACCTCTTGAAGTCGAAGCTCGGCATCTGACGTCACACGTTCGAACGAGGTGACGGATACGCTTCGTCACCTCGTTTCCGGTTCGCGCTGCGACGCTCGCGCGCACCCTCGGCGGCAAACTCCATCCCGACCGACGGCGATGCGGCGGCCGAATCGCCGCCACGCGATTCGCGCAAAACGGCGGCTTCCACACGCGCTGACGAGCGCTTGCGCCGTTAAGCATGAAAATATTTTCGTTGCCAAAACTCGCGACTCAGAGTCCGCGAAGCGCCCTTGCGCGGCGATCGCGGGATCGACGATGCACATCATCGCATCGCGCATGCGCAATGCGCGCGTGCAGAAAAATACTTGCCGTGTAGTGTTTTTCTGCAATCGCATCTCGCGCAAACATCGACGATGCGGGCACTCCCCGCGATCGCAAGCACGCGTCATGCAGTGCGCCCGCATCGCGCTCGCCAAGCGCAGGCGCGTTGTGCCGTCAACACTTCTTTAAGCGAGAAGCTGTTTTTTTCGTCGTGTTGGTGTATTCGGGATGAGTGTGCATTCGATCCCCGACTGCATGCAGCGATTACAGCCATCTCACACATCGGAGGGCAACATGGCCAAGAAAGCGAAGAAGGCGAAGAAGGCGAAGAAGGCGAAGAGCGCAGTGAAGAAGACTGCGAAGAAGACCCGCAAGGTCGCGAAGAAGAAGTAACTTCGCTTCTGAAGTTGCCGGCTCCTAGAGAGCCGGCACGTCATCAGCGCCTTCTAACAGGTTCTGGTCGGCGATAGAGGGTGTCGGCGAGACATCAGGCCAACGGTCGGATCGTTCTCTTTCGCGGGTTCGCTCGCCAAAGTACGGTCCGGCAGAAGAAACAAGTTTTCTTCGTTCGGTGCGGTTCTCCTTCTCAAGGGCTCCGCAATTTCACAAGCGGCCTTCGGGCCAACGTGGAATCTGGTCCTGACGTGTTCGCCGACGCCCTCGTTCTTTTGAGGCCGGGGTATTGCCGGCATTCCCTTTTCCCACATTGCTGATCTGACCGTGACGTGGCCGCGCTGCCGTGGGGCAGGCGAGGGCTGCGGCGAACTGTCGTTTGCCGCGACGTTCGCCGCGCAGGCGCAATGCGAGGCCGTCGCTCCGATTCCTAAAGTCGCGCGCTTCGTGCTGCGCGGCCTGCCGGCCACGGGGTGGCGCCGCCGCGCGAGGCGCCTGTGTGGCCTTGCCAGCGCGCCCCTCCCACAACGCGCCCCTCCCACGAATTGTAACCGCAGGACACGCGTCACCGCGCGCGATGGTTATCGTTCTCCCAAAATCCCAGGGTAAACCGAATCTGACGAATCGCAGAAGTGCCTGCAAAGCGCGGACTTCTTGCATTCGTCGCGTGCGCCCCGTGCGGGTGCGTTTACGTCTGCTTCATCGCGATACTTAAACTGCCATTCAAATTTGCCCGCCATCATCGCCTTCAACAAGCCGGCAAACGGCATGGGGATGAGTTGAACAAGTCTTTGGACGGGAGCCGCGCTCGGGGGAACGAGGCGGCAGAAAAAAAGGGGATGCGTTATGTTTCAGGGTACTTTCGATCTGGAGACGGCGACGCCGATCGACGCGAGCGCGCTGTCGGACGTGTTGTTCGAGCGCGGGATCTATTGGGCGAGCGGCCGCTCCGGCCTCGTCGACCTCGTCGCCGCACATAAATGGTTCAACCTCGCCGCGCTGAAGGGCCGCAAGGACGCCGTGGCGCTGCGCCAGGAAGTCGCCGGGCAGATGTCGGACGCCGAGATCTCGGCCGCGCAGCGCGAGGCGAGGGCGTGGGTCTCGGCTCACTGAGCCGAGAATCGCATCCACACCCTTGTCTTCACGGGGACGGATTGCGCTCAATCAAGTTCCTTCGTCGTGTCGCCGCATCGACCCGCGCGGCATGACCGAGCCGCCGCCCGACGATTCCGCTCTGGAACCCGGACGGCCGCACAAGACGGGCCTCTTGCCGGGGATACAGAGGTCTTGGGCCTTCCGTCCCGGCGCAGCTCCGGCGTCTGGTTCAATATCTGAGCCGGCGAGGTGGTGCTGAATGCGCCCTGGCAGCGGCGGATCCGGCAATCCCGTGGATGGATGCACACATATATAGAGAGCGCGAATCGGCTGCGCGTGCCGCGCTGATCCATGCGCCAGGCTTTCGCAGCCGTCCGGCGGTCGCTTTCAGGTGAAAGAACGCACAGACCTTGATTCTGCCGCTTGCGGCTCGCCGCCGTGTCGGGCATACCCGGCATATTGGAGACGTGGCCGAGTGGCTGAAGGCGGCGGTTTGCTAAACCGTTATAGGCTTGTAAAGGCCTATCGAGGGTTCGAATCCCTCCGTCTCCGCCAGCCGAGCTGTCCGCTCCGGTCTCAATCATCCCCACCATCGATAAAGAGCCTTCGCAGCGCGCCTTGAGTGTTGCCGCGACCATGTCTGCGCCTGGTGGAGAGTCGCGGGAAGACCTGTGTGCCTTCTCGTTGAGTCTCCTTCTGATTCCACGATTCGTGCGCGTCAAAGCCTGTTCAGGCCGGAGTTCCGTCCACAACGCCTCAGGTGGGGAATTTTGACGGCAAACGGAACCGTCCTAGAAAAATAAGCAAAAACAATATGTTGCGAGAGCGCTTCGATCACATCTGCGTGTTATTTGTGCAACACCCTTCGGAAAACAAACGTCATGGGTTCGCTACGGAGCGTTCTCTTGTTGTGTGTGCAAAGACGTTCGGTAATTGTGACTGAGCGACGGAGGGGGGCATCCCGAGGTCGTCCCGTTTTAGGTGGTTCGCTTAAGTCCCTCGCGTTCAGCGGGTGTGTCCGAAGGCGCGAAGCGACTAAGCGGTGAGTTAAGGGACAAGGGAACCAACCTTAGGGTGTCGTCACCCAGCGGATCCGGAACCTTCCCTATAGAGCAAACTTGGAGGTTTAACATGAAGTTGGTTAAGAGCCTTTTGCTCGGTTCAGCGGCAGGTCTGATTGCCGTTGGCGGAGCACAGGCAGCCGATCTCCCCGTGAAGGCCAAAGCGGTCGAATACGTGAAGATCTGCTCCCTGTACGGTGCCGGATTCTACTACATCCCGGGCACTGACACCTGCATCAAGCTGGGTGGTTACCTGCGTGCTGAAGTCGCGATCAACGCTACCGATTTCAACGGTAACTTCAGCAGTGTTAACGGTTCTGCGAACCGTCTGACGAACTACTACGTCACTCGCGCCCGTGAAGACTTCAACGTCGACACGCGCACCGCGACCGAATACGGCGTGGTTCGTACCTTCGCCGACGTGGTGTTCTCGTGGACGACGGATAACTACTCGGGCAACGGCACCGGCAACGGCTCCACCGTTTACTCGCAGCTCGGCAGCACCGGCGTTGGCGGACCCAACAATGCTACCTCAGGCGCAATCGCCGGCGGTACGCTCGGCGTGTACTACGCCTTCATCCAGTTCGCGGGCTTCACGATGGGTAAAGCTGTTGCCCAGTTCGACGCTCCCTGGACCAACTATCCGGGTAACAACTTCGACGGTCTGACTGGCGGCGGCGGCACGGTCACTGGTGTGAACCAGTTCACCTATACTGCCGACTTCGGTCAGGGCATCACTGCCGCGATTTCGGCGGTGGATCCGACGGCCTACTATCAGAGCAACCTGTACAACACCAGCGCCGGCGTTTCGGTCGCGAATTTTGGTACCGGCGGCTACGGCATCAATGCCTTCGGCGGCACGCGGGCTCCTGACATCCAGGGTATGGTCCGTATTGACCAGGCTTGGGGTCTGTTCCAGTTGTCCGCCGCGGCGCACAACAACCACGTAGCGTACTACGCGACTCCGGGGCTTGTCGGAACCGAAGCGGCCGGTCATCCGGGCGACAAGTGGGGCTGGGCTGTCCAGGCGGCGTTGTCCATCAAGAACATTCCGACTGGTGCGGGCGACGTGATCAACGTCCAGGCGGTCTACACCGATGGTGCGACCCGCTACAACTTCCAGAGCTTGGCTTCGCAGAACTATGCAATGTTCGGCGGTACCAACCTGGCTGGTGCCTATCAGAGCATTGGCCTTGCCGGTGCGGCTGACGGTGTGTTCGCCAACGGAACCGGTATCAACACGGTTACGAGCTGGGGTATGCGCGGCGCCTACACCCACAACTGGGATCCTTACTGGAACACCGCGATCTACGGTTCGTACGCTCAGCTGACGTACAGCAACGGTGGTGCGACTCTCATTTGCAACCAACTCGCTACGTTGGGTGCCGCCACTGCGGGTATCACCTCTTGCAACCCGAACTTCAACCTCGGCACGATCGGTCTGATCACCCGCTGGACGCCGGTGAAGAACCTGACCTTCTCGGCGGACGTGGCTTACACCATGCTCGACCAGAAGTTCGCGGGCACGATCAGCACGCTCGCTGCTGGCCCTGCGGCAGTTGTCGCAAAGCCGGGTGCTGTGTACGAGCTGAAGGATCAGAACACGGTCAGCTTGCTGCTCCGCGCTCAGCGCAACTGGTAAGTTCGGTCTAACGACCTGACAGAGAGCCCCGGCGGGAAACCGCCGGGGCTTTTCTTTTGGCGGCATGGCTGTTCTAACGCCGCGGAGGGCTGGCGGAGGGCGACGTTGCTCCCGTGCTCCATCGTCCGTGACGATCTCGACGAGGCTGTTACGGAGGAGGGGCCTCTGCGCTGCGGGCATCTCCGCGCAATGTATGCAACGGGCCGCCTGCCGTTGACCGGCATGGCCTTGCAAGCGCCCCACCGTCCTGACGCTGCAGCAGGCGGCGATCGACCCCTTCATGTTTGAGGACGTGGAACGGCTAGCTTGCCGATCGGACTACGACCAGGGAGCGCTCAGGGCTCAGCGTCGAGCAAGGCTCGCCTGAAGATCACGCGCGAGCTTCAGCTCTTCTTCAGCAGCTCACGTCCGGACGCGCTGCGGCGCTCGCCGCCGACGCTCTCGGTGGTCAATCGGGAGCGCACAGGAGGATGGCTCTATTCCACGCTGCCGGTGCCGCGGCGCAGGTCAGCTTCGATCTGCAACCGTGTGCCGCCGCCGAAGCGGGCGCGGTAGACCTGAAGATTCTCCATGATCCGCTGCACGTAGTTGCGCGTCTCGGAGAACGGAATCAGCTCGACCCAGTCGACCGCGTCGACCTTGGGATCGCGCGGGTCGCCGTAGCGGTCGACCCATTTCTTCACGCTGCCGCGGCCGGCATTGTAGGCGGCAAAGGTCATGATGTAGGAGCCGCGGTAGTCCTCGAGCAGTCCGCCGAGCTCGGCCGAGCCGAGCGTGGCGTTGTAGACCGAATCGTTCTTCAGCCGCCCCAGATCGTAGGTCGCGCCGTGCCGCTTGCAGACGTAACGCGCGGCGTCCGGCGTCACCTGCATCAGGCCGTAAGCCTGCGCCGGCGAGACCACGGAGGGGTTGAACGCGCTTTCCTGCCGCGCGATCGCATAGACGATACTGCGCTCGACCTCAGGGCCGATCGGCGTGAACTGCGGAATGCCGTTGACGGGATAGGCGTAGAAGTCGAAGGGGAGGCCGCGGTTGAGCGCAGCCTTGCCGAGCAGCAGCATGCCGCGCGCGTCGCTGTAGCGCTGGGTGAGCTCGCCAAGGCCGGCAAGCGCCTCGGGATCGCCGTTCTCGCCCATGTCGGCGAGAACAGGTATCGCCATCTCCCGCTCGTCGAGCTCGTAGAGCAGGTGCGCGGCGCGCACGATCTCCAGCCGTTCGGCGCCGCGGCCGCGCGGCTGGCTGTTGAGCTCGATCTGCGGCAGGCCGAGTTTTGCGCGCGCGAGCTGGCCGTAATAGCTGGTGGATTGCTCGGCCGCCCGGGCGTAGGCGTTGCGCGCCTCCTGCTGGCGGCCCGCCGCTTCCGCCGCGCGGCCCTGCCAATAGCCGGCGCGCGCCAGCGTGGTCGGATTGACGCTGCCGACGCCGATGCGGGCGAAATGCTGGGTGGCGGCCGCGGGGTCGTTGAGGAAGCGCAGCGCGATCCAGCCGGCGGTGAACTCCTGCTCGGTCTTGTAGATGTCGCGCGAGGGCAGGGCCGCGTCGCGCGCGATCAGATAGGCGCTGCGGAATTCCTCGGTGTCGATCATCTTGCGCGCCAGTAGACGCCGCTCGATCCACCATTCGTCGAGATTGTAGAGACGGTTCGGATCCTTCGGCGCCGACAACATCAGCTGGGCGGCTTCGGCGAACTTCTCCTCGCGGCGCAGGAGCTGGATCTTGCTGAAGATGAAGCCGGGATCGTTGTGCAGCTCGCGCGGCACGGCGTCGAGCAGCGCGCGCGCATTCGGCGCCTTCTTGACGGAGGCGATGCGGGCCTTGGCCAGCGCGACATAGCCGGCGCCGAGGCGTTTTGCGGCGCGGAGCGCGGCTTCGTTCTCGCTGCCGTAGAGCAAGGTGTCCATCCGCGCCTTCTGGTCGCCCGGCGTCAGCAGGGCGCCGAACTGGTCGAGCGCGTTGTTCTCGGTCTCCTCCGACATCGGATCACTGCGCCAGGCCTCGCGCACCAGCCGCTCGGCGTTGGCGCGGTCGCCGCGCGCCAGCATCGCCTTGGCGAGCGTGAAGCGGCCCTTGGCGGACACAGGCGATTCATTCTCGAACCACGACCACGCGACCGAATCGTCGCGCCTGTCGTCCCACATCGCGGCCTCCAGGCGCCGGCGCAGGAAGGTCTGCGACGGCCAGCTCGGATTGGCGGAGAGGAAGGCGCGATAGCGTTCCACGGTCGCGCCATTGTCCTCGCTGCGCAGGATGATCCATTCGGCGAGCTTTCGTGCGACGGGATCCGAGATCGAGGCGGCGTAATTGGTAGCGTCGGCCGCCTTGCGCTTGCGCACGAGCTCGATGACGTTCTCGAGCGTGTCCTTGTCGGCCTGCGACGTCGAGGAGGTCGCAGCGACCGCGGCCGGCGTGACTGGCTTGCGCGGCGTGGCGTGCTGGCGGGTCGCCGGCGCAAGCAGAGGAGCTGCGACGGGTTTGGCGACGGGCGCCGGGGCGGCAGGCCTGACGGTAGCCGTCACGGCCGGCGCGGGTGCGGTCTTGGGGGGCGAGCCATTGGCGGCCGGCTGTGATTTTGGCGCGGCGGCTGCGGGCTTGGGCTTGTCCTTGGCGGGTTCCTTGCCGGCGCTCTTGCCTGCATCCTTGGCGGCGTCCTTGCCAGCATCCTTGCCAGGTTTCTTCGCGGCATCCTTGGCCGGGGCGGCAGCTGCTCCCTTGCTCGCGCTCTTCGGTGTTTCCTTGCCGGTTCCCTTCGTTGTTTCTTTGGCTGATCCCTTCGCGGCGTCCTTGGCCGCCGGCTTCGCGGTGTCCTTGGCCCCGTCCGCGGTCGTCTCATTGGACTTGGCCAGGGCGGCGCAGCCGACCGACAGCCCGGCCATGAGGCACACGGCCAGACCGGTGGATCGCCATGCGGAACGAGGAAAGGAGGTCACGGCGTTTGGTCGCCCCGAATCAGTCAGTTGGCTCAAGACCTAGCTGTATTCGCTTGAATATGCGGACAAAATACCAACAGCTGCTTACCTTTGCCCGGTTTGCACCACCACCGCGGCAAAATCGCGGCCTAAACGGTGCGTCACACGGAAGCGGGTCTTTTACCGGCGGGATAGACCCGATATGAATGCAGCTTGCTCAAGAGATAGCCGCGTACGGAGGAAGTCCATGGCAGCCAAGACGAAATTCCGGGGATCGTTCACCGCCTTGGTCACGCCGTTCAAGAACGGCTCGCTGGATGAGGCGGCGTTCCGCTCGCTGGTCAACTGGCAGATCTCGGAAGGCACCAACGGCCTGGTCCCGGTCGGCACCACCGGCGAGAGCCCGACGCTCAGCCATGACGAGCACAAGAAGGTCGTCGAATGGTGCATCGCTGAAGCCAAGGGGCGCGTACCCGTGGTCGCGGGTGCCGGCTCCAATTCGACGAAGGAGGCGATCGAGCTCGCGCAGCACGCCGAGAAGGCTGGCGCGGATGCCGTGCTGGTCGTGACGCCCTACTACAACAAGCCGACCCAGGAAGGGATGTACCAGCACTTCAAGGCAATCAACGATGCGATCGGCATCCCGATCATCATCTACAACATTCCGCCGCGCTCGGTGATCGACATGTCGGTCGACACCATGAAGCGGCTGTGGGAGCTGAAGAACATCGCCGGCGTCAAGGACGCCACCGCCAGCATGGTCCGCGTCTCGCAGCAGCGCGCGGCGATGGGCGAGGATTTCAACCAGCTCTCCGGCGAGGACGCGACCATCCTCGGCTACATGGCGCATGGCGGCCATGGCTGCATCTCGGTGACCTCGAACGTCGCGCCGCGCCTGTGCTCGGAATTCCAGGCCGCCTGGGCGAAGGGCGACACCAAGGCGGCGCTCGCAATCCACGACAAGCTGATGCCGCTGCACAACAACCTCTTCATCGAGAGCAATCCGGCGCCGATCAAGTACGCGATGTCGCTGCTCGGCAAGCTGGACGAGACGCTGCGCCTGCCGATGGTTCCGGTCACCGAGCCGACGCGCGTTGCCGTGCGCAGCGCGATGGTTCATGCTGGGCTGATCAACTGATTTAGCCAACCGGGGAGCCGTTCATGAGCGTCGACGAGAAGGGCAGGAAGATGCTCACGGAGTTCCGCGAGTTCGCCATGAAAGGCAACGTCGTCGACCTCGCCGTCGGCGTCATCATCGGTGCGGCCTTCGGCGCCATCGTCACGTCGCTGGTCGGTGACGTCATCATGCCGATCATCGGCGCCGCGACCGGCGGCCTCGACTTCTCGAACTACTTCGCCCCCTTGTCGAAGGCGGTGACCGCCACCAACTTAGCGGATGCGAAAAAGCAAGGTGCAGTACTTGCTTACGGCAGCTTCCTGACGCTGACGATCAACTTCATCATCGTTGCCTTCGTGTTGTTCCTGGTGATCCGCGCCATGAACACGCTGAAGCGCAAGGAAGAGGCTGCGCCCGCTGCTCCAGCGAAGCCGTCGGCCGAGGTCGAACTGCTGACCGAGATCCGCGATCTCCTCAAGAAGTGACGCGCGCGCTTCATCCGAGCTGTTAGCTTACGCGCGTATCTCGATCAGGTTTGTCTTCCATGGCCGACAAGAACGAACGTCCAATCAAGGTCATGGCGGAAAATCGCAAGGCCCGCTTCAACTATGCGATCGAAGACACGATCGAGGCGGGCATTGCGCTCACCGGCACCGAGGTCAAATCGATCCGCAACGGCAAGAGCACGATCGCGGAGTCCTACGCCGATTCCAAGGACGGCGAGATCTGGCTGATCAACGCCACCATTCCCGAATATCTCCAGGGCAACCGCTTCAATCACGAGCCCAAGCGGCCGCGAAAGCTGCTTCTGCATCGCAAGCAGATCAACAAGCTGATGGGCGCGGTCGACCGCGAAGGCATGACGCTGATCCCGCTCAAGCTCTATTTCAACGAGCGCGGGCGGGCCAAGCTGCAGCTGGCGGTTGCAAAGGGCAAGAAGCTGCACGACAAACGCGAGTCCGAGAAGAAGCGCGACTGGAGCCGGGAGAAGGGCCGGCTGTTGCGGGCGAGGGGATAGCGGCAAGAGGTTGGCGGATGACTCAGAAGAACCTGCTCGAGGTCGATTGGAGCCAGATTCCCGCACCCGCCGACGACGGCGGCGCCGCGCATCTCAAGGGCCTGACCTTGCCTCCGGTCAGCCTGCTCGCGACCGACGATACGTCGGTGAATCTGTCAGCGCTCTCCGGCCGGACCGTGGTGTTCGCCTATCCGCGCACCGGCGAGCCCGGCAAGATCGGGCTGGTGGACGATTGGGACATGATCCCGGGCGCGCGCGGTTGCACGCCGCAGACTTGCGCGTTTCGTGATCTGTTTGCCGAGCTGAAAGCCGCCGGCGCCGCCCAGGTGTACGGCCTCTCGACCCAGAGCAATGCGTACCAGACCGAGATGGCATCGCGGCTGCACCTGCCGTTCCCCGTGCTGTCGGATGAGAAGCTGGCGCTGACGCGCGCCCTCAATCTGCCGACCATGGAGGTCGCTGGCCTGACCTTGATCAAGCGCCTTGCGCTGATCATCGACGACGCCAAGATCACGCATGTGTTCTATCCGGTGTTTCCGCCCGACCGGAACGCCGGCGATGTCCTGGACTGGCTCAAGGCCAATCCAGCCGAGCCCTAGTCCAGGTCGGCCTTCACCTTCGCGAACACGCTGCGGAACATGTCTGTCGTCAGCACGCCGGTGTTCGTGTTGTAGCGCGAGCAATGATAGCTGTCGTAGAGCCTGAATGCGCCAGCCTGATGCACGGCGCCGTGGCCGAAGGGAGCTTGCGAGGCCTTCAGGTTCAGCGGTTTGAGCACCGTGTCGTGCGCAATGCGTCCGAGCGCGACGATGGCGCGCAGCTTCGGCATCGACGCGAGGGTAGCCCCGAGGAACTGGCGGCAGGTGTTGATCTCGACCGGCAGCGGCTTGTTCTGCGGCGGAACGCAATGCACGGCATTGGCGATCCGGCAGTCGACCAGCTTCAGGCCGTCGTCGGGCCGCGCCTGATAGGTGCCCTTGGCGAAGCCGTATTCGAGCAGCGTGGCGTAGAGCAGGTCGCCGGCATAGTCGCCGGTGAAGGGGCGGCCGGTGCGGTTGGCGCCCTGCATGCCTGGTGCAAGGCCAACGATCAGCAGGCGCGCCTTGATGTCGCCGAAGGGGGGGACCGGGGCGTTGTGCCACAACGGCTCGCGCGCGCGGTTCGCCTCGCGAAAGGCGACCAGGCGCGGACAAAGCGGACAGTCACGGTCGGGGACGAGGGTGAGAGGCTGGCGGCTTGACCGAGCCGCCTCACTCCTCGAAGTCGTCATCGCCCCTCGGCGCCATCGTGGTCGCGCGCTGGAGGAACTGCGGGGCGTGATGGCGTCCCTCGCCACGCTCGCCGCGGTCACGCGGGGCGGGGCGTTCGGACGGGTCGCGGCCGAGCTTGGATTGCAGCTCGACGAGGTCGGTGAAGACGTCGGCCTGGCGGCGCAGCTCGTCGGCGATCATCGGCGGCTGGCTCGCGATGGTGGAGATCACGGTAACCCGGACGCCGCGGCGCTGGACGGCTTCGACCAGGGAGCGGAAGTCGCCGTCACCCGAGAACAGCACCATCTGGTCGATGTGCTCGGCGAGCTCCATGGCGTCCACGGCGAGCTCGATGTCCATGTTGCCCTTGACCTTGCGGCGGCCGGAGGCGTCGATGAACTCCTTGGTCGCCTTGGTGACGACCGTGTAGCCGTTGTAGTCGAGCCAGTCGATCAGCGGGCGGATCGAGGAGTACTCCTGATCCTCGATGATCGCGGTGTAGTAGAACGCCCGCAACAGCGTCCCGCGGCTCTGAAACTCCTTCAGCAGGCGCTTGTAGTCGATGTCGAAGCCGAGAGTTTTCGCCGTCGCGTAGAGATTGGCCCCATCGATGAAGAGCGCGATCTTGTTAGTGGCAGAAGGTGACATTCAGTTTGCTCGCGTAGCGTTCGTGATTGATCGTTTATTGTTGGCGCGGCGACAGCAAGCCGCGCAGGTCTATGGTGCCGCCGAAGCCCGTCGAAACCGCAAATCCGGAGAAGTCGTGGCAATCAAGGTATAGTTATGGCGGACCTGCATACGCCCGGTGCCACCCTCAATAGCAGCCCGGCAAACCACCCATCCCAGCCCCAATGTGGGGGTAGCAGAGCCGTTTGGCGAGGCCAAATCACAAATTGGCCTTGCGAAATCGCCCTGTCCCCTATAACTAGCCCCAATCATCCACATATTTCGTCCCACCCACAACGGAGCGACAGTCCATGGCTCGCGTCACCGTAGAAGATTGTATCGACAAGGTCGACAACCGGTTTGACTTGGTCCTGCTGGCCGCCCACCGGGCCCGCATGATTTCGTCCGGTTCACAACTAACGGTTGACCGCGATAACGACAAGAACCCCGTTGTGTCTTTACGCGAAATTGCGGACGAAACCATCTCGCCGGAGGACCTCCGCGAGGAGCTGGTCCACTCGCTCCAGAAATTCGTCGAGGTCGACGAGCCTGAGCCCGATACGGTCCCGCTGATCGGTTCCGCCGGCGCCAGCGTCGATGCGGACGATACCGAAGTTGCCGTTGAGCGCATGACCGAAGAGGAGCTCCTGAAGGGCCTCGAGGGCCTCGCGCCGCCGGAAGAACAGCCCGAGGAGGACGAGTAATCGTCCCGTCGCAGTCGTCGATTTCTTGTGATCTTATCAAAGGCCCGAACCCGTGTTCGGGCCTTTGCTTTTGTTGGCGTTTTCGTGGTTACCATAGCGTTGCCGCATCGCGTTGCGCGCCTGTCACCGAATTGATCGGACGCACGCGCGATCGGGGCTAAGATGTATGCAACGGACGGCTCATGGTCCGTTTGAAGGCAGGATGGCATGGTGTATCGGCGCCGGAGACAAACGCAGATGCTGGCCGCAACCGAATCGGTTGCCGTGGCCCCGACTGCGCCGGTGGGGCGCCCGGCCAAGCCTCGCGCGCGCATGATGCGTCAATATGACCTCGTCGAGCGCGTCAGGTCCTACAATCCCAATACCAACGAAGACCTGCTGAACCGCGCCTATGTCTACGCCATGAAGGCACACGGCTCGCAGACCCGTGCCTCGGGCGATCCGTATTTCTCGCACCCGCTCGAAGTGGCGGCGATTCTCACCGATCTGAAGCTCGACGACGCCACCATCGTGGCTGCCCTGCTGCACGACACGATCGAGGACACCGAGGCGACGCGTGCCGAGATCGACCAGATCTTCGGGCCCGAGATCGGCGCGCTGGTCGAGGGCCTGACCAAACTGAAGCGGCTGGAACTGGTGTCGCGCGAGGCCAAGCAGGCCGAGAACCTGCGCAAATTGTTGCTGGCCATTGCCGACGACGTCCGCGTTCTGCTGGTCAAGCTCGCCGACCGCCTGCACAACATGCGTACGCTGGACTTCGTGCCGCCGGAGTCGCGACGGCGCATTGCCGAGGAGACGCTCGACATCTATGCGCCGCTGGCCGGCCGCATGGGCATGCAGGAAATGCGCGAGGAGCTGGAGGATTTGTCCTTCCGCACCCTCGATCCGGAAGCCTATTCGGTGGTGATGCAGCGGCTCGACGCGCTCGCCGAGCGCAATCGCAACCTGATCGGCGAAATCGAGGACCAGCTCTCCAACAATCTGCGCCACCGGGGGCTGGGCGCGCGGGTCTATGGCCGCCGCAAGAAGCCGTTCTCGATCTGGACCAAGATGGAACGCAAGTCGGTCGGCTTCGAGCAATTGTCCGACATCTTCGGCTTCCGCCTCGTCGTCAACGACATCGAGGCCTGCTATCGCGCGCTCGGCATCGTCCACACCAACTGGCCGGTCGTGCCCGGGCGTTTCAAGGACTACATCTCGACGCCGAAGCAGAACGACTACCGCTCGATCCACACCACGGTGATCGGCCCCGGCAACCAGCGCGTCGAGCTCCAGATCCGTACCGAGGCGATGGACCAGATCGCCGAGCGCGGCATCGCCGCACACGTGTTCTACAAGGAAGACGTGGGCTCGCCGACCGAGTTTCTCAAGCGCGAGTCCAATGCGTTCGCCTGGTTGCGCCACACCATCGGCATCCTCTCGGAGAGCGCCAACCCCGAGGAATTCCTCGAGCACACCAAGCTCGAGCTGTTCCACGACCAGGTGTTCTGCTTCACCCCGAAGGGCAAGCTGATCGCGCTGCCGCGCCATGCCAATGTGATCGACTTCGCCTATGCCGTGCACACCGACGTCGGCAACAGCGCCGTCGGCTGCAAGATCAACGGCCAGTTCGCGCCGCTGTCCTCGGAGCTCCAGAATGGCGACGAGGTCGAGGTGCTGACCTCGGAGGCGCAAGCGGCGCCGCCCTCGGCCTGGGAAACGCTCGCGGTCACCGGCAAGGCGCGCGCCGCGATCCGCCGCGCCACCAGGACCGCGGTGCGCGACCAATATGTCGGTCTCGGCCGGCGCATCGTCGAGCGCCTGTTCGAGCGCGCCAAGATCGAATATGCCGACGACAAGCTCAAGGGCGCGCTGCCGCGGCTGGCGCGCACCTCGATCGAGGACGTCATGGCGGCGGTCGGCCGCGGCGAGATCAAGGCCTCCCACGTCGCGCGTGCGATGTATCCCGACTACAAGGAGGAGCGCATCGCGCGCTACGGCGTCAAGAAGGGGCTCGCCGCCAAGCTCAGGGAGAAGTCGTCGGAGCCGCCGCGCAGCCCGGTCGCGATCCCGATCCGCGGCATCAATTCCGACCTGCCGGTGAAGTTCGCGCCGAACGGCGGCGCCGTGCCCGGGGACCGCATCGTCGGCATCGTCACGCCGGGCGAGGGGATCACGATCTACCCGATCCAGGCGCCGGCCCTGAAGGATTTCGAGGAGGAGCCGGAGCGCTGGCTCGACGTGCGCTGGGACATCGAGGATTCCGCGCCGCAGCGCTTCCCGGCCCGCATCAAGGTCGAGAACGTCAACGAGCCCGGCGCGCTGGCGCAGATCGCGACTGTGATCGCCGAGCACGACGGCAACATCGACAACATCAGCATGCAGCGCCGCTCGCCCGATTTCACGGAGACGACGATCGACCTCGAGGTCTACGATCTCAAGCATCTGAGCGCGATCCTCGCCCAGTTGCGCGCGAAGGCGGTCGTCGCTCGCGTCGAACGTGTTAATGGATAGACGCCTTTCGTAGGCTCCATCTCCCTGATTTCGAGAGTCCTGAAATGTCCGCTTCTCCGCTCCGCCTCGGCGTCAATATCGACCACGTCGCAACCGTGCGTAACGCGCGCGGCGGCCGCCATCCCGATCCGGTGCGCGCCGCGCTTCTGGCGATCGAGGCCGGCGCCGACGGCATCACCGCGCATCTGCGCGAGGATCGCCGCCACATCCGCGACGAGGACATGGCGCGGCTGAAGGCCGAGATCTCCAGGCCGCTCAATTTCGAGATGGCGGCGACCGACGACATGATGCGGATCTCGCTCGCGACCAAGCCACACGCGGTGTGCCTCGTGCCGGAGCGCCGCCAGGAGGTGACGACCGAAGGCGGCCTTGACGTCGTCGGCCAGCACAATGCGCTCGCGCCCTACATCGCGCGGCTGAACGATGCCGGCATCCGGGTCTCGCTGTTCATCGCCGCCGATCCCGCTCAGATCGAGATGGCGGCGCGGCTGAAGGCGCCCGTGATCGAGATCCACACCGGCGCCTGGTGCGACGCCGTCGTCGACGGTCATACCGACAAGGCCGAGGCGGAGTGGAAGCGGATCGTGGCGGGGGTGAAGCTGGCGAAGCAAGCCGGGCTCGAAATCCATGCCGGCCACGGGCTCGACTACGCGACGGCGGAGACGATCGCGGCGCTGCCGGAGATCATGGAGCTCAACATCGGCTACTACATGATCGGCGAGGCGCTGTTCGTCGGGCTTGCCGAGACGGTGCGGACCATGCGCGCGGCGATGGACCGTGGCCGGAGCCGGGCATGATCATCGGCATCGGCTCCGACCTGATCGACATCACCCGCGTCGGCAAGGTGATCCAGCGCCATGGCGAACGGTTCCTCGACCGCATCTTCACCGCGGCCGAGCGGGCCAAGGCGGAGCGGCGCGCCAAGAGCGAGAAGATGGTGGTCGCAACCTACGCCAAGCGCTTCGCGGCCAAGGAGGCCTGCTCGAAGGCGCTCGGTACCGGCATCCGGAACGGTGTCTGGTGGCGCGACATGGGGGTGGTCAACCTGCCGGGAGGGCGGCCGACCATGCAGTTGACGGGCGGGGCGCTGGCCCGGCTCCAGGCCCTGACGCCCGAGGGGTTCGAGGCGAAAATCGACCTGTCGATCACCGACGACTGGCCGCTGGCGCAGGCCTTCGTCATCATTTCCGCGGTGCCGCTGGCCAAGCCCTGACCGTCGGCGGGCTGTTTTTATAATTCACATTAAAAATCAATGTCTTATGCAGTTTTGATGCGATCCTTGATTGCGTGGCCCCCGACAACCGTCTAAAAGTCCGCGAACGCAAATCAGGCTGGGCGAATTCGGCTTTACGCCGGAATTGGCCCTCATTATCAGAATCAGGACAATCTCCTTGGGCCGCGAAGCGATGGGCTGTTCGCGGAAGGAGGGCGCTCTGTGACCGCCGGCCGGAATTGAGAGAGCAATGAGCGTGACTTCGGGAACGAAAACTGAAAGCGGCGTCGGCGAAACGATCCGCGTCGTGATCCATGCTCTCCTGATCGCGCTCGTGATCCGCACGTTCCTGTTCCAGCCGTTCAATATTCCGTCCGGTTCGATGAAGGCGACGCTGCTGGTCGGCGACTATCTGTTCGTCTCGAAATATTCCTACGGCTATAGCCACTACTCGATCCCGTTCTCGCCGCCGCTGTTCTCGGGGCGGATCTGGGGCTCGGACCCGAACCGCGGCGACATCGTGGTGTTCCGCCTGCCGAAGGACGACTCCACCGATTACATCAAGCGCGTCATCGGCCTTCCCGGCGACCGCGTCCAGATGAAGGATGGGCTGCTGTACATCAACGACATCCCGGTCGAACGGCAGCGCATGAGCGAATTTTTCGGCGAGGATCCCTGCGGATCCGAAGGCGGGGGCATCTCGCGGGTGAAGCGCTGGAAGGAAACGCTGCCGAACGGCGTGTCCTATGAGACGCTGGACTGCGCCGACAACGGCTACATGGACAACACCAACGTCTACAACGTGCCGCCGGGCCATTTCTTCATGATGGGCGACAACCGTGACAACTCCACCGACAGCCGCTTCCTCGGCCAGGTCGGCTACGTGCCGCAGGAGAATTTGATCGGCCGCGCCCAGATGATCTTCTTCTCCATCGCCGAAGGCGAACATGCCTGGATGTTCTGGCGCTGGCCTTGGGCGGTGCGCTGGAACCGTTTCTTCAAAATCGTCCGATGAAAGACGAAGCCAAGGACATCCCGATCCAATCGACCGAGCCCGCGGCGGGCGCCGACGGCGAAGCTGCGACCAAGACGCTTGCGACCAAGACGCCTGAAGCCAAGAGACCTGAAACCAAGACGCCTGCAAAGAAGAAGCGGGTGCGCAGCAGCAAGGCCAAGGGCTCGGATGCGAACGCGGCGCTCGAGGCGCGCATCGGCCACAGCTTTGCCGATCCGAATCTGCTGATGCAGGCGATCACGCATGTCTCGGCGCTGAAGTCGGGGCGCAAGCGCGGCGACAGCTATCAGCGGCTGGAATTCCTGGGCGACCATGTGCTGGGGCTCGTCGTCTCCGACATGCTCTATCACGCCTTCCCGAATGCTGATGAGGGCGAGCTGTCCAAGCGACTTGCCGAACTGGTGCGCAAGGAGAGCTGCGCCGACGTTGCCAAGTCGCTCGGTCTGCTCGACGACGTCAAGCTCGGTTCGGTCGGACCGAGCGCCGATGCCCGCCTGCGCAAGAGCGTGCTCGGCGACATCTGCGAGGCCGTGATCGGCGCCGTCTTCCTCGACGGTGGCTACGCGGCGGCGGCGGAATTCGTCAGGCGCAACTGGACCGAACGCATGCACAAGCCGCGGCGTCCCTTGCGCGATCCCAAGACCGTGCTGCAGGAATGGGCGCAGGGGAAGGGGCTGCCGACGCCTGTCTACCGCGAGGTCGAGCGCACCGGCCCGCATCACGATCCGCAGTTCCGCGTCGCGGTGGATCTGCCGGGATTGGCGTCGGCCGAAGGCATCGGTGGCAGCAAGCGTGCAGCGGAGAAGGTGGCGGCCTCAGTGATGATCGAACGTGAAGGTGTTGGCGGCGGCAATGACGGCTGAAGCAAGCGGCGAGGCGCCCTCCACAACGCGCTGCGGCTTCGTTGCGCTGATCGGCGCGCCGAATGTCGGAAAATCCACGCTGGTCAATGCGCTGGTCGGGGCCAAGGTCACGATCGTCTCGCGCAAGGTGCAGACCACGCGCGCGCTGATCCGCGGCATCGTCATCGAGAACAACGCGCAGATCATCCTGGTCGACACGCCCGGCATCTTCCTGCCCAAGCGCCGGCTCGACCGCGCCATGGTCTCGACGGCCTGGAGCGGGGCGCACGACGCCGACCTCGTCTGCGTGCTGCTCGACGCCAAGGCCGGGATTGATGAAGAGGCCGAGGCGATCCTCACCAAGGTCGCCAGCGTCAAGCACGAGAAGATCCTGGTCATCAACAAGGTCGATCTGGTCCAGCGCGAGAAGCTGCTGGCGCTGGCGCAGGCCGCCAACGAGCGCATGGCCTTTGCAAAGACCTTCATGATCGCGGCGATCTCGGGCGACGGCGTCGACGACCTCAGGCATACGCTGGCCGAAATCGTGCCGCCGGGCCCGTTCCTCTACCCCGAAGACCAGATGTCGGACGCGCCGATGCGGCAGCTTGCGGCCGAGATCACGCGCGAGAAGATCTATCGCAAGCTGCACCAGGAATTGCCCTACCAATCCACGGTCGAGACCGACAAGTGGGAGGAGCGCAAGGACAAGTCGGTGCGCATCGAGCAGACGATCTTCGTCGAGCGCGAGAGCCAGCGCAAGATCGTGCTGGGCGCAGGCGGCGCCACCATCAAGTCGATCGGCGCGGACTCGCGCAAGGAGATCGGCGAGATCCTGGGCGTGCCGGTGCACCTGTTCCTGTTCGTCAAGGTGCGCGAAAACTGGGGCGACGATCCCGATCGCTATCGCGAGATGGGCCTGGAATTTCCCAAAGAATAACCAAGAAAAGATCGGTCACCGATGAGCGTACCCAGCAACGTCCGGCGCTTCGAAGCGCTGCTCTATGCGTCATTGATGCTGGATGCCCTGTCGGTCGCGGTGCAGGACCGCACGCCCAATGCCGAGATGACCGAGCAGATGATCATGATGGCGACCATGCTCGCCGGCGGCATGATCCTGCTGCTGGTCTATTTCGTCTGGTTGGCTGCGCGTTGGCGCAAGAACTGGCCGCGCTGGGTGCTGGCGGCGGCCCTCGTGCTGTCCGTGATCTCGCTCGGCCAGATCATCGGCGAGAAGGGCCTGGAGCTCGACAGCGTCATCGAGATCGTCTCCTGCGTGCTGACCGCGATGGGGCTGTATTTCTCGTTCAGCGGCGACGCCCAGGGCTGGTTCAACGCCTAACGTCTTGCGCGATGCCGTAGGGTGGGCAAAGGCGCGCCCTTGCGCGCCGTGCCCACCATAATCGCGCTGCGGATCAAATTGGTGGGCACGCTTCGCTTTGCCCGTCCTACACTCACCTGAAATGCGATAAGCTCCGTTCCATGGAATGGACCGACGAAGGCATCGTGCTGGGCGTGCGGCGGCATGGCGAGAGCAGCGCCATCGTCGAGCTGCTGACGCGTGCGCACGGCCGGCATCTCGGCCTCGTGCGCGGTGGCGCCGGTTCGCGGATGCGGCCGCTCTTGCAGCCCGGCAACAGCGTCGGTGTGGTGTGGCGGGCGCGGCTCGACGAGCATCTCGGCACCTATGCGATTGAGGGCCTCAAGCTGCGCGCGGCGACGCTGCTGGGATCCGCCCACGGGGTCTATGGCGTCACCCATCTCGCCTCGATTGCGCGGCTGCTGCCGGAGCGCGATCCGCACGAAGACATCTTTGCGATGCTCGAACACTCGCTCGATGATTTCGACGATATCGGCAGTGCCGCTGTGCACCTCATCCATTTCGAGCTGGCGATGCTCGCCGAGCTCGGCTTCGGGCTCGCGCTGGAAAACTGCGCGGTGACCGGCGAGACCACGGACCTGATCTATGTTTCGCCGAAATCCGGCGGCGCGGTGTCGCGCGGGGCCGGCGAACCGTGGCGCGACCGGCTGTTGCGCCTGCCGCCGTTCCTGCGTCGTGGCGAGGCCGCGAGCGACCTCACCGACCAGGATCTCCAGGACGGCTTCCGGCTCACCGGCCTGTTCCTGCTGCGCCATGTGCTGGAGCCCCGCGGCCAGGGCCATTCCGACGCGCGCGCCGGCTTCATCAATGCGCTGACGCGGCAGCAGGCGAAGGCGGCTATTCCGGCGCCATGACCTGAGGGCGCCTCTGCCTTGCCCGCGGGCATGATATTTCCCGGGAACGAAATCCCCCTGGCTGAATTGGCCCTCGCAGGGTTCCACAACGGGGACAGCCAAAAATGTTGATCAAGGGATTCGCCGTGTCGGCGGCGTTGCTTGCGTTCGCGCCTGACGCCGTGGCTGGCGAGCCGCAACCGGGTGTCTTTCGCCGGGCATCCTGCACCGTGATCCGGTATTACGTGGCGAAATATTCCGCTGCGGCCGCAGAGAGTTGGGCGCGGTCCAAGGGGGCAACGGAGGCCGAAATCGAGGTCGCCCGGCGTTGCCTGACGAATGCGCCGGTCACCGCGCAAGCCAAGACCCAGCAGCCAGTGACCGCCGGCTGGGCAGGGCAATAGCCGCCCACAGGGAACCAATCGATCCTTGCCCGATTCGCTTCCACGGTTTAACCGGGCGGCATGGGAAAACGATTGATTCCGCCGGAGGAACCGGCCGAAATTCACGAGGTGCCGCTGCGTGAGGCGCTGGAAGAGCGCTATCTCGCCTATGCGCTCTCCACCATCATGCACCGTGCGCTGCCGGATGCGCGCGACGGTCTGAAGCCGGTGCACCGGCGCATCCTCTACGGCATGCGCCTGCTCCGGCTCGACCCCGGCACGGCGTTCAAGAAATCCGCCAAGATCGTCGGCGACGTGATGGGCTCGTTCCATCCGCATGGCGACCAGGCGATCTACGACGCCATGGTACGCCTCGCGCAGGATTTCTCCTCGCGCTACCCGCTGGTCGACGGCCAGGGCAATTTTGGCAATATCGACGGCGATAACCCGGCTGCCTACCGCTACACCGAAGCGCGCATGACCGACGTCGCGCGGCTTCTGCTCGAGGGCATCGACGAGGACGGCGTCGAGTTCCGGCCCAACTACGACGGCCAGTCGAAAGAGCCGGTCGTGCTGCCCGGCGGCTTTCCGAACCTGCTCGCCAACGGCGCACAGGGCATCGCGGTCGGCATGGCGACCTCGATCCCGCCGCACAACGCCGCCGAGCTCTGCGACGCCGCGCTGCATCTGATCGAGAAGCCCGACGCGAAATCCAAGGCGCTGCTGAAGTGGGTGAAGGGCCCGGATTTCCCGACCGGCGGCATCTGCGTCGATTCCAAGCAGGCGATCGCTGAAGCCTACACGACCGGTCGCGGCTCGTTCCGTGTTCGCGCTCGATGGGAGCAGGAAGAGGGTACGCGCGGTACCTGGGTCGTCGTCGTCACCGAGATTCCCTTCCTGGTGCAGAAGTCGCGCCTGATCGAGAAGGTCGCCGAGCTGCTGGACCAGAAGAAGCTGCCGCTGGTCGGCGACATCAGGGACGAGTCGGCCGAAGACGTCCGCATCGTGATCGAGCCGAAGTCGAAGAACGTCGATCCCGCCCTGATGATGGAATCGTTGTTCCGGCTGACCGAGCTCGAAAACAAGATTCCGCTGAACCTCAACGTGCTGATCAAGGGCCGCATCCCCAAGGTCGTCGGGCTCGCGGAGTGCTTGCGCGAATGGCTCGACCATCTGCGCGACGTCCTGATCCGCCGGACCAACTTCCGCAAGGCGCAGATCGAGAACCGGCTTGAAGTTCTGGGCGGTTTGTTGATCGCGTACTTGAACCTCGACGAGGTGATCAGGATCATCCGCACCGTGGACGAGCCGAAGCCGGCGCTGATCAAGGCGTTCAAGCTTACCGAGGTGCAGGCCGAGGCCATCCTCAACATGCGCCTGCGCAGCTTGCGCAAGCTCGAGGAAATGGAGATCCGCACCGAGGAAAAGAACCTCCGAGCCGAGCTCAAGGGCATCAACGCGGTGCTCGCCTCGGAGCCGGAGCAGTGGAAGAAGGTCGGCGAGCAGGTCGGCAAGGTCCGCGACATGTTCGGACCGAAGACGCCGCTCGGCAAGCGCCGCACCACCTTTGCGGATGCGCCCGAGCACGACCTCGCCGCAATGGAGGAAGCCCTCGTCGAGCGCGAGCCGGTGACGGTCGTGGTCTCCGACAAGGGCTGGATCCGCACCATGAAGGGCCATGTCGAGGATCTCTCGGGGCTGGCCTTCAAGCAGGACGACAAGCTCGGTTTTGCCTTCTTTGCGGAGACGACCTCGAAGCTGCTGCTGTTCGCCACCAACGGCAAGTTCTACTCGCTCGATGTCGCAAAGCTTCCGGGCGGTCGCGGTCACGGCGAGCCGATCCGTCTGTTCATCGACCTCGAGCAGGAGGCCGCTCCCGTTGCGCTGTTCGTCAACAAGGGCGGGCGCAAGTTCCTGGTCGCGAGCCACGAGGGCCAGGGCTTTGTCGTCAACGAGGACGATTGCGTCGGCACGACCAAGAAGGGCAAGCAAGTCCTCAACGTCGACATGCCGAACGAGGCGCGCACGGTCACCGAGGTGATCGGCGACACCGTCGCGGTCATCGGCGAGAACCGCAAGATGCTGATCTTCCCGCTCGACCAGGTGCCGGAGATGGCCCGCGGTCGCGGCGTGCGGCTGCAGAAGTACAAGGACGGCGGCCTGTCCGACGTCGCCGTGTTCGAGGCCAAGGCGGGCCTGACCTGGAAGGACTCCGCCGGCCGCGAATTCTCCGCGACCATGAAGGAGCTTGCCGAGTGGCAAGGCACCCGTGCGGATGCCGGCCGCATGCCGCCGAAGGGTTTCCCGAAGTCGAACAAGTTCGGCAAGGTGATCGGGTAAGCAGGCTCGTGTCCCGGACGCGCTGCAGCGTGAAACGCTGCTGCGCAGAACCGGGACGCCACAACACAGGTGTCATGCCCCGGCTTGACCGGGGCATCCAGTACGCCGCGGCTTCTCGGTTTCATCACGCCCCTCTCTGGAATACTGGATCGCCCGCCCCTGTGCGCAAGTGCGCACTAGGCGGGCGATGACAGCGAGTGTGGCGCAAACGCTTGGCAGATAGGCGTGAGCGCATAAGTGCCTGCGTTGATCGGGCACGAACATTGCTTTTTCTTTGCCTGCAAATGAACTCTCAAGAAGAAGCAAAAGGCACAATGTTCAAACTGAAGGCTTTCATTCCGGCGCTGTTCGGCCTCGCGCTGGTCGCGGCGCCCGCGCATGCCGCTGGTAATCTCGTTGCAGTGCTCGAGGCGGAGATCGTCACGCTCGATCCGCATTTTTCCACGGCCTACATTTCGCGCACGTTTGGCTACATGGTGTTCGACACGCTCTTTGCGAAAGACTCCAAGGGCGACATCAAGCCGCAGATGGTGCAGGAATGGAAAGTCTCATCCGACGGATTGACCTATACGTTCACGCTGCGCGATGGCCTGAAATGGCATGACGGCCAGCCGGTCACGGCGGCCGATTGCGTGGCGTCGCTGCGCCGCTGGGGCACCCGGAGCGCGCTCGGCCGTCGGATCTTCGCGATTACGGCCTCGCTCGAGCCGACGGATGCGAAAACCTTCGTGCTGACGCTGAAGGAGCCGTCCGGCCTCGTGATCGATGCGCTCGGCAATCCCGTCAGCCCCGTCGCCTTCATGATGCCCGAGCGCATCGCGAAAACACCCGGCGACCAGCGCATCACGGAGATCATCGGCTCCGGCCCGTTCGTCTACAGCAAGGCCGATCACCGCACCGGCGATCGCATGATCCTGAAGAAATTCGCCGACTATGTGCCGCGCCCCGAGCCCGCCGATTTCCTCGCCGGCGGCAAGCGCGTCGGCATCGACACGCTCGAGATCCGCGTCATCCCTGATGGTGCGACCGCCGCGTCTGCGCTGCAGGCGGGCGAGGTCGACTTCATGCAATATGCGCCGTTCGATCTGCTGCCGCAGCTGGAAAAGAATTCCCGCGTAAAACTCGTGAACTTCACCGGCGGCAACATGTTCGCAGGCGCCTACCGCCTCAACGCCGCATCGAAGCCGTTTGATGATCCGGAAATTCGCCGCGTGCTGTGGAAGCTGGTCGACCAGCGCGAGGTGCTGGATGCGCTCGGGCTCGATGCCAAATACGCCGCTCCTTGCGCGACGTTCTTCACCTGCGGCACCACCTATGAGAGCAAGGCCGGCACGGAAGCGGCCGCAAAGACGTCGATTGAAGCGGCGAACGCCGCGTTGAAGGCGACCAAATATGCCGGCGAGCCCGTGGTCGTCATGGAAGCCAACGATCTCGAAGCCCCGCGTGTCTCGGCGCAGGTGCTGGCCGAGCGGCTGAAGCAGGCCGGGTTCAACGTCGATCTCCAGGTGATGGACTGGGCGAGCGTGCTGGCGCGCCGCGCCAAGAAGGAAGGCTGGAGCGTCTATGGCGTCCACGCCGGCGGTTTTGACCTGGGCTCGCCGCTGACCAACGTCATGGTCGCCTTCAACTGCGCCGACTTCACCGGCTGGCAGTGCGATGCGCGCATCACGCCGCTGATGGAAGCCTTCGCCAAGGCGCCTGCCGAGGAGGATCGCAAGAAGATCGCCGGCGAGATTCAGAGCGTCATGTACGATCAGGCGCCCGCGATCCCGTGGGGCCAGTTTGCGCAGCCGGCGGCCTATCGCGCCACCCTGCGTGGTCTGATACCGTCCGCCATCCCGGTGTTCTGGAACGTTGAGAAGTAACGCGATGTACGATGTCATTGTTGTCGGCGGCGGCTCCGCCGGCGCCGCTGTTGCGGCACGGCTTTCCGAAGATCCCGCACGGCGTGTCCTGCTGCTCGAGGCGGGGCTGGACTGGCGCGCGGACGAGGCGCCCTGGGAGGTGATGACGCCAAATCCGATCCCGATCATCCACAAGCGTGAGTACCAGGAGAAATGGCAATGGCCCGATCTCCTGACGCGCCGGGTGGCGGGGCAGGAGCCGCGCTTCTACTGGCGCGGCAAGGGGCTTGGCGGCTCATCGATGATGAACGGCCAGATCGCCATCCGCGGCGTCGCTGACGCGTTCGACGAATGGGCGGCCAATGGCTGCACCGGCTGGTCGGCCAAGGACGTGATGCCGCTGTTCTCGGTGATCGAGGATGATTTGGAATTTGGTGACGCCCCGGGCCATGGACGCAGCGGACCGCTGCCGGTCTATCGCGCTCCGCCCGAGAAGTGGGGCCCGATCGATCGCGGCCTGCGCGATGCGGCGCTGGCGAGCGGCTATGCCTGGTGCGCCGACCTCAACGGTCCTGATGGCGAGGGCGTCGCCTGCTATCCCATCAACAGCCGGGACAGCCGCCGCATCACGACCAACGAGGGCTATCTCGAGCCGGCGCGCGGCCGTGCCAATCTCGAGATTCGCGGGCACGCGCTGGTCGATCGCGTGCTGATCAGCGACGGCCGGGCGACCGGCCTTCGTGTTCACATCGAAGGGCAGGGCACCCACGAGATCAGCGCGCGCCAGATCGTGCTCTGCGCCGGCGCCATCCACAGTCCGGCGATCCTGCTGCGTTCGGGCATCGGACCGGCGGATGAGCTGAAGGCGATGGGGATTGCGGTCGAGCGCGATCTGCCGGTCGGCCGCCACTTCTTCGACCACCCGCTGTTTCGCGCCACGATCCAGCTCCACGAAAATCTGCGGCCGACCGATCCGGACACCCGCCACACCAATTGCTGCGTGACCTATTCCTCCGGCCTCGCCGATGGCGGCAAGCGCGACATGATCCTGATCGCCTTCAACCACCGTGGCATCGGCGTGCCCGGTGCGATCGGCGCCGGCCTGTTCAACGCCTATTCGCGCGGCACGCTCAAGCTGGCTTCGACCGATCCGGCGATCGATCCCATCGTCGAGGAGAACATGCTCGCCGATCCCCGCGACATGCTGCGCATGATGGACGCGGTGAAACGACTGGCCGTGATCACCTCGCAGCCGGCGCTTTCAGGCATTGCTGACTGGATCAGGCTGACCGACACCGATCTGACGCTGCCGCAAGCTGCGGCCTTGCCGGATCACGAGCTCGATGCGCTGCTGCGCCGCGAGACCGGAGACATCCAGCATGCCGCCGGCAGTTGCCGCATGACTGGGGTCAACGACCCCGATGGCGTGGTCAACCCCGACGGCACCGTGAAGGGTATCTCGGGCCTACGCGTCGCCGACGCATCGATCATGCCGTCCGATTGCCGCGCCAACACCCACTTCACGACGGTGGTGATCGGCGAGGCGATTGCGCGGATGATGATGCGTTAGCGCTAGAAGTGATAGTTCACGCCTGCCGTCACTGCGTGAATGCGATCCTTCAGGCTGAAGATGTTGACGGTCGTGCCGGCCCCGTTGCTCAGGAACGCGCTGTGGTCGCCGAAGTCGTAATAGTCGTATTCGAAAACCGCGGACCAATGCGGCGCGAACGCCCAGTCGACGCCGGTGCCGGCGGTCCAGCCGGTTCGGGTGCTGGCTCCGCTGGGATTGACGGGGACGCCACCAGCGGGCGTGAAGGCATCGTCAAGCTTTTCACGCGTCCAGGCGCCGCCGCCCCGAACGAACACCAGCCAGCGATCAGCGAACGCGTAGCCGAGCCGCGCCGTGGCCGAGGCCAGGAAGTCGTTGCTCATCGTGAACTGGCTGGGAACGACGACGCCCGTCACGAGGTTTCTGACCGTGCCGGCGTGCGAGTTGCGGAGGCTGTTCCAGGCCGCACGGCCTTCGGCACCCACGACCCATCTGCTCGCGAATTGATAGTCGCAGCCGACCTGTCCGCCCCCAACGAAGCCTGTTGAACTGAAGGAGACAGAGTTTCCAAGCGAGTTGGTGGTCCGGTCGTCGCTGACGACACCGCCGACGTGTGCGCCGACGTAGCAACCGGTCCAGGTGAAGGGGATAGGCGCGAGGGGAGGTGCCTTCACCGCCAGATCAGCCGCCAAGGCCGCGCTGGAAAATCCCAATGCCAAAAGCATACCGGCGCAAAGATTGATGCAACGCGTCATTTCTGAAATGTCCCCACATGCCCAAAACGTGCATGCATCTTTGCCAGATATGGTGGGCGTGGCGGAAGGTCGCATCGATGCGATCCATACAAGTTTTGGTAGAGCGTGGCGCAAATGTCACGCAATGAGGTTGCGGCCTGAGGATGACAGCTCGATGAAGCTGCTGCTCAGATCACCCCCGCCAGCCGGAATGCCACGCCCGCGGCGCAGCTGCCGGCGAGCACGGTGAGCATGCCGAGCTTGAAGCGGAAGATCGCGGTCGCGGCCGCGATCGACAGCAGCAGCGCCGGGACGTCAACGCTCGTCAGCACCGGCCTGTCGAAGGACAGCGGGAAGGCGTGCACCGGCACGGTCTCGCGGAACAGCGTGTGCAGCGCGAACCAGATCGAGAGGTTAAGGATCACGCCGACGACGGCGGCGGTGATCGCGCTGAGTGCGCCGGCGAGGCCCGTGTTGCCGCGCAGGCGCTCGATGTAGGGGGCGCCGACGAAGATCCAGAGGAAGCAGGGGGTGAACGTGACCCAGGTCGCAAGCAGTCCGCCGAGCGTCGCTGCAAGCATCGGCGACAGGCCGCTTGGATCGCGATAGGCGGCCATGAAGCCAACGAACTGAAGCACCATGATCAGCGGACCCGGCGTGGTCTCGGCCATGCCGAGACCGTCGAGCATCTCGTGCGGCTTCAGCCAGTGATAATGCTCGACCGCCTGCTGGGCGACATAGGCCAGCACCGCATAAGCGCCGCCGAACGTGACCAGCGCCATCTTCGAGAAGAACAGCGCGATCTGGCTGAACACGCTGGCCTGCCCGAGGATTAAAAGCAGCGCGATCACCGGCACCAGCCAGAGCGCGAGCCAGAGCGCACCGACGCGGATCGCGCGTGCGGTGTTGGGGCGCACATGCTCGGGAACGGCTTCGCCGAGCATGCTGTCGATCACGGCGGTGCTGCCGCCGGGGCCGTGGGCCGCCGGGGCAAACTCCGGACGGCCGGCTCGCGCGCCGACATATCCGATCACGCCGGCGGCGATGATGATGATCGGGAAGGGGACCGCGAAGAAGAAGATCGCGACGAAGGCGATTGCGGCGAGTGCAATCATGATGCGGTTCTTCAACGCGCGCTTGCCGACGCGCACCACGGCTTCGAGGACGATGGTCAGCACGGCCGCCTTCAGCCCGAAGAACAGCGCCTCGACGAAGCTGACATTGCCGAAAGCCGCGTAGATATAGCTGAGGCCCATGATGGCGATGATGCCGGGCAGGATGAAGAGCCCGCCCGCCATCAGGCCGCCGGCGGTGCGATGCATCAGCCAGCCGACATAGGTGGCCAGCTGCTGCGCCTCCGGTCCGGGCAAGAGCATGCAGTAGTTCAGCGCATGCAGGAATCGTCCTTCGGAGATCCAGTTCTTCTCCTCGACCAGAATGCGGTGCATCACCGCGATCTGGCCCGCGGGCCCGCCAAAGCTCAGGCAGGCGACGCGGAGCCAGACACGGAAGGCTTCGCCGAAGCTGATGCCGTGACCGGCATCAGCTCCCGTTGGATTGGCGCGGGTGTCCATCACGCCTTCACCTTGTTGGTCGGCCAGTTGTGGGTCTCGGCCGTCGCGTCGCGGCACCAGCGGTAGAAGGCGTCGTAGAGCGTCATGCCGGCTTCGAGCTGCTCGAGATCGTCATCGTACATCCGCGACAGCCCGAGCGAGGCCGCGAGCAGGCCGGGCGCTTCCGGCGCGAGGTCCGGCCGCGCGGTGTCGGCGCCACGGACCAGCGTGGCAAGCCGCAGCAGGGGCGGTGTTGCAATCCCGAACTCCTCGATCATCACGTCGAAGGTGCAGAGCTCGCCGCGGTGACTCCAGAACACGTTCTCGATGTCGAACGGCGCCGCGTTGAAGCGCTCGCCCACGGCGACGACCTCGGACGGCGCGACATACAGGAACACCGCGTTGGGATCGACAAAGCGGCGGATCAGCCAGGGGCAGGCGATGCGGTCGACCTTGGGCCGCGCCCGCGTCACCCAGACGGTGCGCCCCTTAGCGTCGCGCGGCGGCAGTTTTGCAGCATCGACCAGCGGCAGCTTTGCGTTCTTCCAGCCCTCGAAACCGCCTTCCAGCGTCTCGGCCTGCACGCCGAGCTGGCGCAGCCAGGCGGCCGTGCCCTGTGCGAGCTTTTCGCCGCGCAGGCAGGCGACGATGGCGGAACGGCCGGAGAATTCGCCGCCCCAATCCGGAACGTTGTCGTGGCTGAGCTTGATCGAGCCGGGAATCAGTCGCCGGTCGGCGGCAAAATCCTCGTCGGTGCGCACGTCGATCAGGACAGGTGCGTTCGCCGTGCCGATCAGCCGTGCCAATTTGTCAGATGATATCGTTGTGTAGGAAGACATGATGCGCCCTCGTAAGAACAAACGGGACGCGATACTTGGGCTTGTCGCCTCGTGGGGAGATCGCTCAGTCCCCATGAGCGTCATTACAACGAAACCGCCCCGGGCTGTCAATCGGCTCGTTGACTTGATTTTGCCCGGACATTCCGCAGGTCTATATTGCGGGTCAACGGACCGGACCTTTCGGAGACTTTTCGATGCATTCCCATTCGATCGAGCAATGGACCCATGACCACGCCTTTCTCGGCGAGAAGCACGACGAGAACGAGCGGCGCACCTGGCTCGTGGTCGTCCTGACCCTGGTCATGATGGTCGGCGAGATCGTTGCCGGCTCGCTGTTCGGCTCGATGGCGCTTTTGGCCGACGGCTGGCACATGGGCACGCATGCGGCCGCGCTCGGCATTACCGCTTTCGCCTACCGTTTCGCGCGCCGGCACCTGGGGAATGCGCATTTCACCTTTGGCACGGGCAAGTTCGGCGATCTCGCCGCCTTCTCCAGCGCGATCATCCTGGGCCTGATCGCGGTCGAGATCGCCTATGAGAGTGTGCTGCGGCTGTTCACGCCGGTGCCGATCGTCTATGGCGAGGCCATCGCGGTCGCCGCCCTCGGCCTTTGCGTCAACCTCGCCAGCGCGTGGCTGCTGCGCGACAGCCATGATCACCATCATCACGGCCATGACCACGGCCATGGGCATGCGCATGATGATCACGACGATCACGGTCATCACCACCATCATCACGACAACAATCTTCGTGCGGCCTATGTCCACGTCATGGCCGATGCGGCGACCTCGGTGCTGGCGATCGCAGCGCTGGTGGTCGCGATGTATTCGGGATGGGTCTGGGCCGATCCGGCCGTCGGCCTGATCGGCAGCGCCGTGATCGCGAGCTGGGCGTTCGGCCTGGTCAAGTCATCAGGCGCGGTGCTGCTCGACGTGCGCGCCGACGAGAAGCTCGAACGCACCATCCGCGCCCGCATGGAGGTCGGAGAGGACCGCGTCACCGACCTGCATCTCTGGCAGGTCGGGCCCGGCCATTGCGCCGTGCTGGTCTCCGTGGTGTCGGACAAGCCGAAGCAGCCGGCCGTCTACAAGAAGCGGCTCGCTGGGCTGAAGGGCCTGAGCCACGTCACGGTCGAGGTCGAGACCTGCCCGCATTGATGTGATCTGCCGAAACGGAATTCGGCGGCGCGGCCGGGGTTGATCCTCGGTCGCAGCCATACACGGCTCTGCAAGAGGGACCAAGGATGATGCCCAGGATCAAGTTTGCTCTCGCCGTTGCCGCGCTGGCTCTGTCCGGCCACGCGGCCGTTGCGCGGTCCGAGAAATCGGGCGTCGAAAAGCTCTACGTCCTCAATTGCGGGGAGGGCACCGCCGGGGACATCTCGCGCTGGACGCCCGGCCTGAACGAGGGCAAGGCGATGGATTTCGTCGACAGCTGTTATCTCATCAAGCACAGCAGCAAGGGCTGGTTCCTGTGGGACACCGGCATCGCCGATGCCGTCGCCGCCATGCCGAATGGCCTGGTCCCCGCCGATCCCAAGGCCGTCACCTGGCGCCGGCCGAAGACGCTTGCCGCCCAGCTCGAACAGCTCGGCCTCAAGCCGGATGACGTCAAGGCGATGGCGGTGTCGCACACGCATCCTGATCACACCGGCAATGTCGAGCTGTTCCCGCAGGCCATGCTCTACGTGCAGAAGGCCGAATATGACTGGCCCGGCGCCAACAACGAACCGCGCTTCAAGCCCTCGCATCCGGTCGAGTTGCTCGCGGGTGACAAGGACGTGTTCGGCGACGGCAGCGTGACCATCCTGTCGACGCCCGGCCACACGCCGGGACACCAGTCGCTGCTGGTGAAACTGCCGAAAACCGGGGCGGTGGTGCTGTCGGGCGACGCCGTCCACTTCAAGGACAATTGGGACAACCGCCGCGTCCCCAGCATGAACGCCAACAAGGACCAGAGCGCGGCGTCGATGCAGAAGATCGCCGACACGCTGACCAAGGAGAAGGCGCAGCTCTGGATCAACCACGACAAGGCCCAGCGCGACAGCCAGAAGATGGCGCCTGAGTTTTACGACTAACGTTTGCGCCGAGGCTGCTGCCATGACGCTGGCAGCAGCAGCGTGCTACGGCCCGGGAAAGCTCCGCGACAGGAGATGATCGTGGGAGAGTGGGCCGGGGTTGCGATCGCGCTGGCGTCCAGCAGCCTCGGCGGCACCGCCGCGGCGATCACCCGCTATCTCGTCGGTGGCGCCGATCCGGTTCTGCTCGCGATCCTGCGCTGGGGGGGCGGCTTTCTCTGCCTCCTGCCGTGTGCGCTCCTGCTCGGCGTACGCTGGCCGCAGCGGCCCGACTGGCCGGCGGTGGCGCTGCTCGGCATCTGCTTCTTCGGCCTGTTCTTCATCCTCTACAATATCGCGGTGTCCTACACGACCGCCGCGCGCGCCAGTCTCGCGCTGGCGACGCTGCCGCTCCACACCATGGTCGTCGGTGCGATCCTCGGCGTCGAGCGGTTGACGGCGCGCAAGATCATTGGCGTTGGCATCGCCGTGCTCGGTGTGACAGCCGCGCTGGCAGCGGGGCTTGCCCAGAGCCCGCCCGGCGCCTGGCGCGGCGAACTGATCATGACCGGTGCCGTGTTCTGCATGGCGTTCTACAACGTGCTGTCGCGCCCGCTGATGCAGCGCTCCAGCGCATTGGGTTTTCTCACCGTCGGCATGGGCGCGGGCGCCGCCGTGCTGGTGCTGGCGGGGTTCGTGAAGGGCAGCTTTGCGGCGCTCGATCATTTCACGACAGCGCAGTGGATCGCCGGCATCTATCTCGGCATCGGCGGCGGCGCGCTCGCCTTCATCCTCTGGGTGATGGCGCTGGCGCGGGCGACGCCGACCCGCGTTGCCAATACCATGACGGTCAATCCGATTGCCGCGACCTTGCTGGCGGCGCTGCTCATCGGCGAGCCGATCACGGCAAACCTTCTGATCGGGCTAGTTGCTGTGTTCGCCGGCATCTGGATCGCGACCAGCCAGGCGAAGCCGGCCTAGTTGCGCGGTGCCGCGACCGGGGGCGGGCTGGCGTCCGGTGTCTTCTTCGGCTTGAGCGTGCCGGCGTAGAACGAGAGCAGCCAGACCAGGATGATGGCGAGGAGATAGACGCCCCAGGCCTGTGGCGGCGTGGTTGCCCAGCGCAGCAGGCCTTTGAAAGTGCGGGGCGGGCTGTTGTCTTCGCTCATGGCCCGCTTGTGCGCGAAAGCGGCTGCGCGGTCAATCCGGGCGCCGTTCGGCGCGGATCATGAACAGCGCGGCCAGCGCCGAGAGGCTGAGCGCGGAGGAGACCATCAACACCTTGGCGCCCATGACGTCGATGAGCAGGCCGAAGGCCAGCGGCGCCACCGCCTGCGCCATCCGTGCCGGCGCGCCGATGATGCCGAGGCGGTAGCCGAAATCCTTCGGACCGAAGATCGACAGCGGCAGCGTGCCGCGCGCGATCGTGAGAATGCCGTTGCCCGAGCCGTGGAGCAGCGCAAACGCGGTTGCGGCGGGCGCGCCGAAGATGGCGACGACGGCGGCGCCGAGGGGGTGGGTGACGCAGGCAAGGCGCGTCGACCACAGCGGATGGAAGCGGCTCAGAAAGCCCGCTTCGAGAATGCGCGCGGCCACCTGTGCGGGACCGATCAGCGCGCCGGCGGCGATGGCCTCGACATGCGTCGCGCCCATGGCCTCCAGCAGGCGCGGGAAATGGACGGCCATTGCGCCGGTGACGGTCCAGACCGCCGCGAACACGAAGGCGAGCAGCACCATGGTGCGGTCGAGCGGCAGATGCGGCTTCTCGGCCGTCGCCGCGGCCTGCTTGGCGCCCTTGATCGCCGGCAGCATGAAGAAGTTCAGGGGCAGGCCGATCAGGATGTTGGCGGCCGCCCAGGCAAAACAGGTCTCGCGCCAGCCGATATGGGACAGGCCCCAGGCGGTGAGGGGCCAGCCGACGGTCGAGGCGAAGCCTGCCATCAGCGTGATGCCGGTGATAGGCCTGCGCGCCTCGGTGCCGTAGATGCGGCTGAGCGCGGCGAAGGCGGCGTCATAGAGCCCCATCGCCATGCCGATGCCGAGCACGAGCCACGCGAACGCCATCACCGCCAATGAGTGCGAGAGGCCGAGCAGGACGAGACCGGCGGCCATCGTCAGGTTCGAGACCGACAGCACCTGCCGGCCCCCGAACAGATCGATCTGCCGCCCGATGCGCGGGCCGAGCATCGCCGAGATCACCAGCGAGGCCGAGAACGCGCCAAAGATCCAGTTGGAGGAGACGCCGAGGTCGCGCGCCATGGGATCGGCGAGCAGCGCCGGCAGGTAGTAGCTGGAAGCCCAGGCCAGGGTCTGCGTGGTGCCGAGCGCCAGGATGATTGGAAGCTGGCGCTGGCTCATCTCGGTGCGATGCTGGTCGCGGTGTGTGGCGGTGTCATCGGTTGCATTTGCGGCCCGCGGCGAGAGTGCGTCAACAGCGTCCGCGACATATTCGATCTGCTGCGGACGGGAGCCTTGGTTGCGCACGGTTCGCGCGTGGCCTTTCGCTCGTCACGAATGCACGCCATAATGGCGCATGCAATTGACCTCGCGCCTCGCGCTGATGAACTGGCTGACCGGCCAAGGGCTGACGGGCTTGCCCGAAAACGAGCTACTCCGCGGCTTCTGCGAGCGCTGCCGCGCCGAAGGGCTGGAACTCTCGCGCGGGCTCGTCGTGATCGACACGCTGCATCCGATCTATGAGGGCCGCGGCTTCCGGTGGAGCGACCGGCAGAGCAACGAGAGCGATGTGTTCGAATACGGTTCGACCGCCGAAGGCGATGCCGCCAAGAGCTGGCGCCGCTCGGTGTTCTTCCACATGCTCGAGCACGGTGAGGACGAGAGGGTGATCGACCTTGCCGACGCGCCGTCGATGGATTTCTCACAGATCGGCGAGCTCGCGGAAAAAGGCCACAAGCACTATCTCGCCTTCGTGCATCGCTTCGGCGAGAACGGCGCGCTCGGCCTGATGGATTGCCTCTATTCCTGCTGGACCACGCGCCGCGACAGCGGCTTCTCCGAACCCGAGCTCGAAGCTCTGCGCGATCTCGTGCCGGTGCTGGGGCTCGCGATCAAGTCGGCGCAGCAGGTCGACATCGCGCGAACCCTCGGCCGCGTCTATCTCGGCCGCGATGCCTCCGCGCAGGTGCTGGGCGGGCGCATCACGCGCGGCGTCACCGAGCGCATCAACGCCGTGCTGTGGTATTCGGACTTGCGCGGCTCGACCGGGATCAGCGAGAGCATCGGCCCCGACGAGATCATCCCGTTCCTCAACGACTATGCCCAGGCCGTGATCGACGCGATCCACGATGCCGGCGGCGACGTGCTGAAGCTGATCGGCGATGGCGTGCTCGCGATGTTCTGGGGGGAGGACATGTCGGACGCGCGGCGCGCTGCGCTGCGCGCCGAGCATCTGTTCCGCAAGAACGTCGCTGCGCTGAACAAGCGGCGGGAGGCCGATGGCCGTCCCACAACGTCGGCCTATATCGGCCTGCATGTCGGCGAGGTCTTTTACGGCAATATCGGCAGCGCGGATCGGCTCGACTTCACCGTCGTTGGCCCCACCGTCAACGAGGTCAGCCGCATCGCCTCGATGAGCCGCTCGGTCGACCGCGAGCTGCTGGCCTCGGCCGAGTTCTACAAGGGCCTGGACGCCGCCGGCCGCCGCTACCTCGTCTCCACCGGACGCTACGCGCTGCGCGGCATCGGCCGCGCGCAGGACCTCTACACGCTCGATCCCGAGGTCGATACGAGCGAGCCGGTGACCGGGAGCTACGAGCGGTATCTGGCGAATTAGCGGCGGATCGTAGGGGCCGAGACATTGGGCGTTTTCGTTCGATCCTTGGCGGGCCATTGTTCGGAAAGCGGCGGCATTGAAGTCTCCTTGCCGGTCATGCGCTCAACGGCGACGGCGTAGACGGTGATGACGTCGAGCCGCGGGAAGAACCCCTTCGGTCGCGTCGTATCCGGCTTGCCGTACTTGGCCATCAACGTTTCGCAGAACCGCTGCTTGATGCCCGTGTCGCCCACGACCCTGATGCGGCCGAACAGGCATATGCTTCGATAGGCGAGACCGGAATCGCATTCGAACCGGCCATAGTCGAAGACACCTTCGTGCTCATCGATCTCGATGCAGACGCGGGGATCTCGCTCGATGTTTGCGCGCAGATGTCCCCGGGCGGCCGTCGTGTGCAGATACACCTCACCGTCGAGCCAGAGATAGAGGAGCGGGATACAGTAGGGAAAGCCGTCCTCGCTGACTGTCGCAATATGGCCGGCATATCCGCGTGCCAGCATCTCCAGAATCCGCTCCTGCGACATGGCGCGGTCCTCGCGACGGATTTGCGGTGAACTCATGGTGCAAGGCGCTCCGCGCCGCGATCCGAATGAGCGGACATTTCAGGTTTCCTTGTTATCCGAAACAGGATAGAAAAATAGTGGTCTTGAGCAAAGGTCCACTTGGCCCTATTGCGGCATACCACTTCCCGACGTGCGCTCACCTGTCGGACGAGGACCCGTGAAGAGCAGGCAGAGCTGGGCAGAACTCTATTCCTTCAGCCTCGACCGCACGGCGGAGGCGCCGGTATTCCGCCAAATCTACCTCGAGCTACGATCGGCAATTCTGTCCGGAGCGCTTCGTCCGGCGGCCAAGTTGCCCTCGACGCGCGACCTTGCGGCGCAGCTCGGTGTCTCGCGTACCGCAGTTGTTTCGGCTTTCGAGCAGCTGCTAGCCGAAGGTTATGCCTTCGGCAGGAAGGGGGCGGGGACTTACGTTGCGTCCGATCTGCCTGAACCGTTTGCCGCGCCCCACGGCCGTAAGACGCGGGCGGCACCGGCCGCGGCAGGCGCGGCCTCCTTCCACGGCCTCGGCGATTTCGTCGATGTGACGACGCAGAATGACGAGCGTCCCTTCAACCTGGGTCGCACGCTGTTGGATGCACGTAGCGCCGAATTGTGGCGCAAACTCACGGCGCGCACGCTGCGATCGTTTGAGCGACATCATCTCGGCTATGGCGATCCGCGTGGCTTGCTGGAACTGCGCAAGTCGGTTTGCGACTATCTTCGGGCCGCACGCGGCGTGCGCTGCGAGGTCGACCAGATCGTGATCACCGCCGGCACGCAGCAAGCCGTGGACATCGTCGCACGTGTCATGCCCGGGCCGGACAAGGAGGTCTGGATCGAAGACCCCGGCTATACCCTGACCCGTCTTACGCTCGCTGCGTCGGGCGCGAAGGTTTGCGCCATCCCGGTTGACCAGCACGGCGTCAACGTCACGGAAGGGATCCGCCGCGCCCCGAAGGCGCGCGCAGTTTTCATAACGGCCTCGCATCAGTTTCCGACAGGCGTTCCCCTGTCGATGGCGCGCCGCCTCGAACTTCTCGCCTGGGCCCGCGAGTCCGGCGCCTGGATCATCGAGGACGATTACGCCAGCGAATTCCGCTACGGCGGCCGTCCCCTCGCTTCGCTTCAAGGCCTGGATGAGGCCGGCCGTGTCATTTACGTCGGAACGCTCAACAAGGCGCTCTTCCCGGGACTGCGGCTTGGCTACGCCCTGCTGCCACACCCGCTGGTGCGGAATTTCGTTGCCGCGCGCTATCTGATCGACCGTCAACCGTCGAGCCTCTGCCAATCCGTTGCCGCGGCCTTCATGGAAGAGGGGCATTTCGCAGCCCACATCCGCAGAATGCGGGAAGTGTACCGCCGCCAGCGCGATACCCTCGTTGCGGCACTGAGGCGGCGCCTGGGCGACCATTTGTCGGTCGAGCCGCCGGACCAGGGCATGCACCTGGTTGCCTACACGCGAAGGGGACTTTCCGACGTGAAGATCGAGCGGGCCGCTCGCGACCACGGCGTCACCGTTCGCGCGATGAGCCGCCACTATATCGAGGCGCCGGCGCAGTCGGCGCTGATGCTGGGCTTTAGCGGCTACCCGCAGCAGACCATTGCGCCGGCGGTCGCCCGACTGGCGCGGGCCATCGCCGCTGATTGGGTACCGGACTAGCACCGCGCCGGCACTTCATCCCCCACCATGGCCGGCTGCCGGTCCAGCGCCGCTGCAGGCGACAGCCAGATCACCAGCGCCTGCACGCCGAACACGGCGGCTGCGAGATACAGGCAGGCTTCCGCGCTCCAGAGGCCGCCGACGATCGCGCCCAGTGCCGAGCCGAGCGGGCGAGCGCCGTAGCTCATGATGTTGATGGCGGAGACGCGACCGAGCAGGCGCGGCGGCGTCACGGACTGGCGCAGGGTCGTGGTCGAAATCACCCACAGGATCGGCCCGACGCCGAGCAGGAAGAAGCTCAAGGCCGCGAGCCAGGGCGAGGGGACCAGCACCGTCAGCGCCATCACCACCGCGGCGACGAAACCCGTGACCGGGCCAAGGCCGACCACCGTGCCGAAGGCGATGCGCTTCATCACGCGCGTGGCGAACAGCGCGCCGATCACCATGCCGACCCCGTACATCGTCAGCACGGTGCCGACGCCTGCGGCCGTCAGGCCGAGATGGCGCACGGCATATGGCACGAACACGGCGATCTGGAGGAACCAGCCGGTGTTGAAGATGAACTGGGTGATGAACACCGGCCGCAGCAGCGGATGGTGGAACACGAAGGCCGCGCCCTCGCGGATGTCCTGGAACGGATGGCGCCGCGGCGAGGGCGTCCGGGTGGGCTCGTAGATCCCGGAGAGCAGCACGACAGCGATGGCCGAGAGCGCCGCGGCAAAGCCGAAGGCCGGGCTCGCGCCCCACCAGCCGACCAGCGCGCCGCCGAGCGCAGGCCCGCTTGCAAAGGCGATGGTGCGGGCGAGCTCGATGCGGGCATTTGCCGACGGCAACAGCTCCGCGCTCACCAGCGAGGGCACCAGGGCCGGCGCCGCCACGCTGTAGACGACCGTGCCGCATACGGCGGCAAAGCCGAGCAGAGCCAGCAGCGGCAAATTGAGGGCGCCAAGTGTAAGCAGCAGCACGATGGCCGCCAGCGCGACCGCGCGCAGCGCTTCGGCACCCGCCATCAGCGAGCGGCGGGAGATGCGGTCGGCGAGCAGGCCGGCCGGAATGGCGAACAGGACGAAGGGCAGGGTGAGGGCGGTCTGGAGCAGGCCGGTCTGGCCTTCCGCAACACCCAGCGTGAGCACGGCGACGATGGGGGCCGCGGCCAGCGCGATCTGCTCGGCCGATTGCGCCGCCAGGTTGGACCAGGCGAGGCGGTTGAAGGTGTCGGGGAGGCGAAGCGGGTTTGACATGGCGCATTTCCTGCAAAGTCGTGTTGGCGCCAGTATCCGCCCCCGAGGACGGCCAAACCCACCCGCTTCCCGACAGGGCGGCGGATAACCGCCGCGTCGGGACCTCATCGGCTAGATGCAGTTGCAAATGAGTTGCAATAAGCTTCGACTTCGGTATTCTGCTGATATGGATGCCCGCTCCCCCGATTTGACCCAAGATGCCGCCGGCTGGCGCACTGATGCGCCTGCTACCAAGAGCCTCGCCGAGGTGAACGCCACGATTGCCATCCCCACGGCGGGGGTGTGGTGGCGGCGATTCCTCGCCTTTGTCGGCCCCGGCTATCTGGTCTCGGTCGGCTACATGGACCCCGGCAACTGGGCGACCGACCTCGCCGGAGGGTCGAAGTTCGGCTACACGCTGCTTTCGGTCATCCTGCTCTCGAATTTGATGGCGATCCTGCTCCAGTCGCTGGCGGCGCGGCTCGGCATCGTCACCGACCGCGACCTCGCGCAGGCCTGCCGCGCGACCTATTCGCCGGCGGTGAACTTCCTGCTCTGGCTCGCCTGCGAGGCGGCGATCATCGCCTGCGATCTCGCCGAGGTCATCGGCACAGCGATCGCGCTCAAACTGCTGTTCGGCATTCCCCTGATCGGCGGTGCGCTGCTTGCCGCGCTCGATGCGTTCCTGCTGCTGCTCCTGATGAACCGCGGCTTTCGCTTTCTCGAAGCGTTCGTCATCGCGATGCTTGTCGTGATCGCGGTCTGCTTCGTGGTCCAGATCGTGGCCGCGGCGCCGCCGATGGCGGAAGTCCTGCACGGCTTCATGCCGAAGACCGAGATCTTCACCAATCCGGAAATGCTCTACATCGCGATCGGCATCATCGGCGCGACCGTGATGCCGCATAATCTCTATCTGCACTCCTCGATCGTGCAGACGCGTGCCTATGAGCGCAACGACACCGGCCGGCGCGAAGCGATCAAATGGGCGACGACGGACTCGACCATCGCCCTGATGCTGGCACTGTTCATCAATGCCGCGATCCTTGTCGTGGCAGCCGCGACCTTCCACAAGAGCGGCCATTCCGACGTCGCCGAGATCGGCCAGGCCTTCGAGCTGTTGTCGCCGCTGCTCGGCCTCGGTATCGCCTCGACGCTGTTTGCGATTGCGCTGCTCGCCTCGGGCCTGAACTCGACGGTGACGGCGACGCTCGCCGGCCAGATCGTGATGGAAGGTTTTCTCGACTTGCGTTTGCCGAGCTGGGCGCGGCGATTGCTGACGCGCGGCATCGCCATCGTTCCGGTGATCGTCGTCACCGCGATCTACGGCGAACGTGGCACAGCCGATCTGCTGGTGTTCAGCCAGGTCGTGCTGTCGATGCAGCTGCCCTTCGCCGTCATCCCGCTGGTGCGCTTCGTCTCGGATCGGCGCAAGATGGGGAAGTTCGCGATACCGCCATACGTCGCCGCGATCGCGTGGATCGTCGCGGGCGTGATCGTGGTTTTGAACGTGAAGTTGTTGGTGGATACACTGTTCGGGTAAGTGTTCGCCCAACACACCGCCGTCGTCGCCCGGCTTGACCGGGCGACCCAGTATTCCAGAGACGGTTGTGATTGAGCCGAGAAGCCGCGGCGTACTGGATGCCCCGGTCAAGCCGGGGCATGACAGCGAGCTAGTCCTGCGGCTCTGACGTCGCGTCACCTTGCGCATCGATGCGCAGCCAGCCGGAGGGCGCAAGGCGCTGCTGCGGCAGGAAGCGGGCCTTGTAGTCCATCTTCTTGGAGCCTTCGATCCAGTAGCCGAGGTAGACGTAGGGCAGGCCCTGACGTCGCGCCCGTGCGATATGGTCGAGGATCATGAAGGTGCCCATCGAGCGGCTGACCTGGCTGGGCTCGAAGAACGAATAGACCATCGACAGGCCGTCGCTGAGCACATCGGTCAGCGCAACCGCGATCAGCTCCTCACCGCGGCCCGTGATACCGCTGTCGGGGCCGCGCTTGCGGTACTCGATGATCCTGGTCTCGACATGGCTGTCCTCGACCATCATGGCGTAGTCGAGCACGGTCATGTCGGCCATGCCGCCATGGCGGTGGCGGGAGTCGAGATAGGCGCGGAACACCGAATATTGCTCGGAGGTCGGCACCGCACTGCGCTGCTCGCCGATGATGTCGGAGTTGCGCGCGATGACTTTCCGGAAGTTGCGGGAGGGGCGGAACTCGTTGGCGACCACCCGGACGGAGACGCAGGCGCGGCACTGGTCGCAGGCCGGCCGGTAGGCGATCGACTGGCTGCGGCGGAACCCGCCATGGGTCAGAAGGTCGTTGAGGTCGCCCGCGCGCTCCCCCACGAGGTGCGTAAACACCTTGCGCTCATGCCGGCCCGGCAGATACGGGCAGGGAGAGGGCGCCGTGAGGTAAAATTGGGGGGTGTCGCGCGAGTGCTGGGTCAAGGGACGTCGTGGGCCTCCAAAGTGGGCATTAACATCGCGCTACGAAGGCCCCCGGTCAATCGGTCTACTCGGCAGGTCAGATCAGTCAGTTTAGTCGGTCCTGGTTGATAGGTTCTTGATCATCAGGCTCTCAGTAGGTCCTTGCGGCCTGCGGCACGGGCGCGCGGACGGAATTGTTGATCACGACCGTTCCCAGCACGACATCATGCAGCAGGCGCCGGCGGCCGTTGAACAGCCCAACCAGCACCACGAAAGGTGTCAGGAACGAGACCGTCACCCAGAACAGCACGGCATGGGTGGCGCCGAGCACGAAATAGCCGGGCGCGCCGTACCAGGTGCGCAACTCCAGATCCATCAAGCGCATGCCGATCGTCGCGGACGACGGACCGCCGATGCAGGCACCATAATAGACGATGGCCCAAACAACGGAGGCCGGCCAGGCCAGCCAGAACAGCGCCCAGCCGATGCCGAGCGTGACGATGCCAAACAGCGCGATGAAGATGTAGCCGAGGATCACGGGAACGGAGATCACGACCATGTCGATCAGGAACGCGAACGCCCGCCGCGTTGCCACGCCACGGAACAATTCCGGGTGCAGATAGGGATCGAAGGCGTGCGGTTGCATGGCGCCGTCATTGCGCCAGGCATTGCCCGAGTCCGAATACGACATAGTCCGTTCTCCCAAGGGAAACTCCCGTGGCAGGACATGGGAGCAAGTCATCCCCGTGCCAAGGGCGTGCGGGCGTCAACAAGCCGAAATATTCCGGCAATTCGGGGGCGGGGCTGTTACCGCTGTCGTTCAGGGAAGGCGTCGTAGGGTGGGCAAAGGCGCGTTAGCGCCGTGCCCACCATCGTTCCGCGATCGTTAGCTGGCATGGTGGGCACGCTTCCGCCTTCGCTCTTCGAGCTACGGCGGACAAGCCGCTTGGCCCACCCCGCGATACCTTACGTTTGGCTTCGCAGCTTCTCCGCCACCTTCGGCGCAAAATAGCTGAGCACGCCGTCGGCGCCGGCGCGCTTGAACGCCAACAGGCTCTCCATCATCGCGCGCTCGCCGTCGAGCCAGCCATTGTTGGCGGCCGCTGCGATCATCGCGTATTCGCCGGAGACCTGGTAGGCGAAGGTCGGCATCGCAAAGGTGTCCTTCACGCGCCGGACCACGTCGAGATAGGGCATGCCGGGCTTCACCATCACCATGTCGGCGCCCTCGGAGATGTCGAGATCGACCTCGCGCAGCGCCTCGTCGGTGTTGGCGCTGTCCATCTGGTAGGTGCGCTTGTCGCCGGTGAGCGTCTTGGCCGAACCGATGGCGTCGCGGAACGGGCCGTAGAAGGCGGAGGCGTACTTGGCCGCATAGGCCATGATCTGCACGTCGAGCAGGCCAGAGCGGTCCAGCCCCTCGCGGATCGCGGCGACGCGGCCGTCCATCATGTCGGAGGGCGCGATGATGTCGCAGCCGGCTTCGGCCTGGACCAGCGCCTGACGCACCAGCACCGCGACCGTCTCGTCGTTCAAAATCTTGCCGTCGGAGATCAGGCCGTCATGGCCGTGGCTGGTGAAGGGATCGAGCGCGACGTCGCAGAGGATGCCGATGTCGGGAAACTCCTTCTTGATCGCGCGCACCGCCTGGCAGACCAGGTTGTTCGGATTGGTCGCTTCGGAGCCTTCCTCGTCGCGCAGGGACGGGTCGGTGTAGGGAAACAGCGCGAGGCAGGGGATGGTGAGCTTCATGGCGCGCTCGGCCTCGCGCACGGCCTGGTCGACGCTGAGGCGGTCGACGCCCGGCATCGAGGCGATCTGCTCGCGCTTGTTGTCACCGTCGATCAGGAACAGCGGCCAGATCAAATCGTCGGTGGTGAGCACGTTCTCGCGCACCATGCGCCGGGCCCATTCGGCCTTCCGGTTGCGGCGCGGGCGGACGGTCAGATCGAGGGCAGGGGAGGCACTGGCGCCATCCCGGCGCGAAACCTCGCGCAATTCGATCGGACGTCCGTATTTGATCGCCATCATTCTTCCTCCGGCTGGAATTATTCTTATACCAGCTCGCATGGTTCCCGCCACCGCGGCTTGACCTGCCGCAAGGCAAAATTGAAGTCACTCGGGCAGCCGATTGATTTTGCGGGGCGAAGCAGCCAGAAGGGGACCATGTCCGAAATCTCCACCCGCGATGCGGCCCGCGACGGCGCCAGTGCCAGGGACGCCGCCAGAGACAACGCCAGAGACAATGCGATGTCGGTGGCGGCGATCTCGTCGGAGCGCTCCGAGTCCGACGACAATGTCTGGACGCGCCGGCTCGTGCTGTTCCTGCGAGTGATGGCGCTGCTGTCGATTCTGAAGGGCCTCTATCACTGGGCCCAGGTCACAGGCTTCGTCGGCGGCGAGGACGAGGCGTTCGAGAACCAGTCGATGGCCTGGCAGGCCGCCACGGTCTATTTCGCCGTGATCGAGCTCGTTGCCGCGGTCGGCCTCTGGCTCGCGACGCCCTGGGGCGCGGTGGTGTGGCTGACGACCGTGGTGTCGATGGCGGTGATCGAACTGATGTTCCCGGGCATCTACGGCGGCAGCCTGATCGTCGTCGGTGTCGAAGCCTTCATGCTGGCCGCCTATCTCGCGCTCGCCTGGATGGCCGCGCGCGAGCGGCCGCCGTAGCGCGCTTGCGATTTCAACGCACACTCTCTCGTGCCCCGGACGCAGCGCAGCACGCAGTGATGCGCTGCTGAGCCGGGGCCCAGCTCTCCACGATCTCGTTTGCGGCTTCTGGGTCCCGGCTCTGCGCTCCGCTTCGCTGCGCTTGTCCGGGACACGAGAGCGGCATTTCCGAAGTCGTGGCTTGGTTGACCGTTGGTTGCCTAAAATTCGAGGTAACTTTTCATTGACTCCGTGCGTTCCGCCACAGCTCTTACGCGCCCGTTTCGAAACGGGGCGGCCCTGTACTGGAATGCGACAGAGGTGGCGGACGGAGGGTGAACAGGACCTTGCGAGGGTCAACAGACGGTTGCGAAAAGCCCTTGTGACACAGGCTTAATCCGCAATTCACTGTCTTAAATTCATGATCTCTTTATTCTCTTATTTAAGCCGATCTTCAAACGCCCCCCTTAAGTTGCACCTATCAGACGGAGCACAAGTTTCGTCGAATGAGTGTCGATAAAAACGACAACAGGGGAAGTGTCATGATGAAAGCCGTCGCAACTGCGGCAGATACCGCAGAGCGCGTCTCCGGCCAGCAGGGTTCGGTGCAGTCGCTCTATCTGGAAGCTTTGACTCTGGTGGAGCGGCTGCATCGCCGGCTCCTCGACGTCATCAAGGATGAATTCGATCGCCGCGGCCGTGCGGACATCAACTCGGTCCAGGCGCTCCTGCTCTACAACATCGGCGACAAGGAGCTGACCGCGGGCGAGCTGCGCACGCGCGGTTACTATCTCGGCTCCAACGTCTCCTACAATCTGAAGAAGCTCGTCGAGCTCGGCTTCCTCGATCATCAGCGCTCGCGCGTTGATCGCCGCTCGGTGCGCATCCGCCTGACCCCGCAGGGCCAGGAAGTCCGCCGCATCGTCGACTCCCTCTACCAGAAGCACGTCAAGACGGTGGAGCAGGTCGGCGGCATCTCGGGCGAGGAGTTCTCGACCCTCAACAAGTCGCTGCACCGCCTCGAGCGGTTCTGGACCGACCAGATCCTGTATCGTCTCTGAGTTCTTTACGACGGGACTTGGCCAAGCCGGCCCATAACAAGACCGGCAAGCCTCCCGAACGTGCCTGACCTCCCCAAGCGCGCCGGCCCGGCTCTGCCCGGACCGGTGCGTTTTGTCGTTTCGCGACTGCGAAATAATTACCCGGCCGGGCGGAACCAGTTCCCCGCACCGCAGTTGTTACTGCGGATCGGAGGATGCGATGCTGGTCGAGCGCGGGCTTCAGGCAATGAACGTCGAACTCGTGAGCGACGCCTATGCCATCGCAGCGAATTACCTCCGCCGCTCCGGCGCGATTCCCGACACGCTGGTCACCAACGAAAGCCTGCTCGAGATCATCATCAAGCTGCTCCAGCACGGCGAATTGAACAAGATCAGGCTCGCCAACAAGGCCATTGGCCGGTTCGAGGCCCAGTCCGGCGCCCGCGCGGTTGCCTGATCAAAACTCCCAAAATTCGACAGAACCAGAGGGTGACATGGAAGCTGCCATCGACCGCATCATGCAGACCTATGACCTGCTCGCGAACCGCACGTCCGCGGCGAGCGCGGAGGCGCGGGCCAAGGTCACGAACTATCTCAATACGTTGATGGAAGCTGGCGAGAAGGACACCCACAGGTTGACGGTGTGCGGACTGACCTATCTGCGCCAGCTCGACGGCAGCGTCGATCCCGTGAAGGCGGGGTATACCGGGCTATAGGGGGCAGGTCCGGCCCGCGTCGGCACGGATTTTAAGGTCCAAATCGGACCCTTCAGGACTGATCGGGGCGGACGGTTCAAGGAGCCGTCCTCTCGCCCGGATCCTTCAATCCCCACCATATCTTGCATAAATATCAGCCCCGACCCGCAAATACTTGGCCGGGGGCGGGTGATGTGGTAGATCGCGCTCGCCGCTTCCGATCGCCACACCAGACCGCCCGTAGCCCGCCAAAAGGCTGCGGCGGTGGAGATATTCGCAAGATGACCTCAGCCAGAACCGCCTCCGCGCCCGACTCGTTTTTCACCGCCTCGCTCGACCAGGCCGACCCGGAAATCGCCGCCGCCATCAAGGGCGAGCTCGGCCGGCAGCGCCATGAGGTCGAGCTGATCGCCTCCGAGAACATCGTCAGCCGTGCCGTGCTGGAAGCGCAGGGTTCGGTGATGACCAACAAGTACGCAGAGGGTTATCCGGGCGCGCGCTACTATGGCGGTTGTGAGTGGGTCGACGTCGCCGAGAACCTCGCGATCGATCGCGCCAAGAAGCTGTTCGGCGCCAACTTCGCCAACGTGCAGCCGAACTCCGGCAGCCAGATGAACCAGGCGGTGTTCCTGGCGCTGCTGCAGCCCGGCGACACCTTCATGGGCCTCGACCTCGCGGCCGGCGGCCATCTCACCCACGGCTCGCCCGTCAATATGAGCGGCAAGTGGTTCAAGGCCGCGCACTACACCGTGCGCCGCGAGGACCAGATCATCGACATGGACGCGGTCGCCAAGCAGGCCGAAGAGGTCAAGCCCAAGCTGATCGTCGCCGGCGGCTCGGCCTATTCGCGCGCCTGGGACTTCAAGCGTTTCCGCGAGATCGCGGACAGCGTCGGCGCGTACCTCCTGGTCGACATGGCGCACTTCGCCGGTCTCGTCGCCGGCGGCGTGCATGCCTCGCCCGTGCCGTATGCCCACGTCACCACCACGACGACTCACAAGTCGCTGCGCGGTCCGCGCGGTGGCCTGATCCTCTCGAACGACGAGGCGCTCGCCAAGAAGCTCAACTCGGCGATCTTCCCGGGCCTGCAGGGTGGGCCCCTGATGCATGTGATCGCGGCGAAGGCGGTCGCCTTTGGCGAAGCGCTGCGTCCGGACTTCAAGATCTATGCGAAGAACGTCGTCGAGAACGCCAAGGCGCTGGCCGAGGCGATGAAGAGCCACGGGTTCGATATTGTCTCCGGCGGCACCGATAACCATCTGATGCTGGTCGACCTCAGGCCGAAGGGCCTGAAGGGCAACGTCTCGGAGAAGGCGCTGGTCCGCGCCGCCATCACCTGCAACAAGAACGGCATTCCGTTCGACCCCGAAAAACCCTTCGTTACCTCGGGCCTGCGTCTCGGCACCCCGGCGGCGACGACCCGCGGTTTCGGCGTCGCCGAGTTCCAGCAGGTCGGCGGCATGATCGCCGAGGTCCTCAACGCGATCGCGCAGTCCGACGACGGCAAGGCGCCGCTGGTCGAAGCCGCGATCAAGGAGCGGGTCAAGGCGCTCACCGATCGGTTCCCGATCTATCAGTAAAGCCTAGGGTAAACGGATGCGCTGCCCGAACTGCAACAGTCTCGATACGCAGGTAAAGGACTCGCGTCCGACCGAGGATTCTTCCGTGATTCGCAGGCGGCGCGTGTGCGTCGCCTGCAATTTCCGCTTCACCACTTTCGAGCGCGTGCAGTTGCGCGAGCTCACGGTGATCAAGCGCAACGGCCGCCGCGTGCCGTTCGACCGCGACAAGCTGATGCGCTCGGTGTCGATCTCCTTGCGCAAGCGGCAGGTCGAGCCGGAGCGGGTCGAGAAGATGGTCTCCACCATCGTCCGTGAGCTCGAGACCGGTGGCGAGGCCGAGATCTCCTCCGAGGTGATCGGCGAGACCGTGATGGAGCATCTGCGCACGCTCGACGACGTCGCCTATGTGCGCTTTGCCTCGGTCTATCGCAATTTCCGCGAGGCCAAGGATTTCGCCGATGTGCTCGGCGAGCTCTCCGGTGAGGAGGAAGCGCGGCTCGCCGCGATCCGCAAATGATCTTCCGGATCCTGGAGGATCAGTTCGCGCAGAAGGCCCGCGAGTCCAAGGACGCCGATCGCCGCTTCATGCAGCTTGCGCTGGCGCTGGGCAAGCGCGGGCAGGGGCGCACATGGCCCAATCCTGCCGTGGGCGCTGTCATCGTGAAGGACGGGGTCATCATCGGCCGCGGCTGGACGCAGCCAGGCGGGCGGCCGCATGGCGAGCCCGAAGCGCTGCGGCGGGCCGGCGAGGCCGCGCGAGGCGCCACGCTCTATGTCACGCTGGAGCCGTGCTCGCATTTCGGCAAGTCGCCGCCTTGCGCAGACGCGGTGATCGGCGCCGGCATCACGCGGGTGGTCGCGGCGATCGAGGATCCCAATCCGGAAGTCGCGGGCCAGGGTCATGCGCGCTTGCGCGCCGCCGGCATCACGGTGGATGTGGGTCTGTGCGCGGCGGAGGCCGCGTTCGACCATGCCGGGCATTTTCGCCGCATCCGTGACAAGCGCCCGCACGTGATCCTGAAGCTCGCGGTCTCGCCTGACGGCAAGATCGGTGCGGCTGGCGGCAAGCCGCTTGCAATCACTGGCGAGGCCGTGCGCAATCGCGTGCATCTGCTCCGCGCCCAGAGCGACGCCATCCTGGTCGGCATCGGCACGGTGCTGGCGGATGATCCGCAGCTCAACTGTCGCCTGCCGGGTATGGAAGCGCGTTCTCCCATACGCGTCGTGCTCGACCAGAATCTGCGCATTTCGGCCGCGAGCCAGCTTGGTCGTTCCGCGCGGGAGACGCCGCTCTGGGTGATCGGCTCGGAGCTTGCGGAAGCCGCCGCCGCCACGCGGCTTGGAGCGGCCGGCGCTCAGATCATCCGCGTACCGCCAGGAAACGCTTCCGGGCTTGATCTTTCGGCCGTGCTGCATGTGCTGGCGGAGAAAGGCATCACGCGGCTGATGGTCGAGGGCGGCAGCCGTGTCGCGGCGTCCTTCGTCGCGGCCGACCTCGCCGACGAGATCTGGCTGTTCCGCGGAGCGGAAGAGGTCGGCCCGGGCGGCGTCGATGCGCTCGATGCATTGCCCCTGTCGAAAATCACGCAGTCGCAGGCCTATAAGGTTCATGCTAGCGAGACATTCGGCAAGGATACTCTCACCATCTACGAGCGCGCGTAATGTTCACTGGCATTGTCACCGATATCGGCGAGATCGTCGGCTTCACGCCAACAGCGCAGGGCCAGTTGCACAGGCTGCGCATCGCTTGCCGCTACGATCAGACCACCATCGCCGACGGCGCCTCGATCGCCTGCAACGGCGTCTGCCTGACGGTGGTTGCTTCCGGCGTCGAAGGCGGCAGAACCTGGTTCGACGTCGATGCCGCCGCCGAGACGCTGGCGCTGACAACTGCAAAGCACTGGAAGGTCGGAACGAGGCTCAATCTCGAGCGCGCGCTCAAGATCGGCGACGAGCTCGGCGGCCATATCGTCGCCGGCCATGCCGACGGTGTCGCCACCCTCGTCAGTCGCGAGGACCTGCCCGACATGGCGCGGTTCGAGCTCTCGACCACGCGGGAGCTCGCGCGCTTCATCGCCACCAAGGGCTCGATCACGCTCGACGGCGTGTCGCTGACGGTCAATACGGTGAGAGACGTGACCTTTTCGGTGCTGATCATTCCGCATACCCTGACGGTCACGACGATCGGCGGCTGGAAAGCGGGCGCCGAGGTCAATATCGAGGTCGACCTGATGGCCCGCTATGCCGCGCGGCTGACGGAAATGAAGTGACGGCGGAGCCGTCATTCCGGGATGGTCCGAAGGACCAGACCACAGGTGCGCAATGGCGCACCGGGGAATCTCGAGATTCCGGGCTCGATGCTTCGCATCGCCCCGGAATGACAGTGTCTTTGAACTTGGCTTACATGCGTCCGGCGACTACATAGCGCCGACCTCTGTAGAACGGATTTAGACGATGGCAGACGCGCGACGCGCACCCCTGAAGGACCAGACCGACATTTCCGGCGCACGCGCGCTGATTGTCGAGGCGCGGTTCTATGACGATCTCCAGGATGCGCTTCTGGACGGCGCGGTGACCGAGCTGAAGGCGGCTGGTCTGACGCATGACGTCATCACGGTTCCCGGCGCGCTGGAAATCCCGGCGGCGGTCGCCATCGCGATCGATGCCGCGGCGGCGAACGGCAAGCCCTATGACGCGGTGATCGCGCTCGGCTGCGTGATCCGTGGCGACACCATCCATTTCGAGATCGTCTCGCAGGAATCCTCGCGCGCGCTGATGGATCTTGCGGTTTTGCGAAAGCTGCCGCTGGGCAACGGCATCCTCACCGTCAACACCGAGGCGCAGGCCTGGGCGCGGGCGCGCGCCAGCGAGCTCAACAAGGGCGGCGATGCCGCGCGCGCCGCGCTTGCAATGCTGCGCATCAAGCGCCGGCTGGCGCGGGCTTGATCATGGCCGATCACAGCAAAAAGCCGCTGGCTGGCACCGAGAAGAAAGCGAACCGGCGCGGTGCGGCGCGGCTCGCGGCCGTGCAGGCGCTGTATCAGATGGACATCGCCGGCGCCGGCATCAACGACATCTTTGCCGAGTTCGAGAGCCACTGGCTCGGCAACGAGGTCGAGGGCGATACTTACCTGCCGGCGGAAGCGGCCTTCTTTCGCGACGTGGTCTCCGGCGTCGTGCGCGACCAGAAGATGCTCGATCCCCTGATCGACGAGGCGCTGTCGAAGGGCTGGCCGCTGAAGCGGATCGAGGCCATCCTGCGCGCGGTGCTGCGGGCAGGGGCCTATGAGCTCCAGCATCGCAAGGACGTGCCGGGCCGCGTCGTCGTGTCAGAATATGTCGACGTTGCGAATGCCTTCGTCGACCGCGAGGAGACCGGCATGGTCAACGCCGTGCTCGACCAGATCGGCCGCCAGTTCCGCGGCGATGAGTTCGGGCGGGGGTAGTTATCCACGAGGGCGGTGAAGAGATGCGATGCGGCTGCCCCATACTCCGCTGTCATCACCCGCGAAGGCGGGTGATCCAGTACGCCGCGGCGGTCGTAATTCATCACTGCCGTCTCGGCGTACTGGATCGCCCGGTCAAGCCGGGCGATGACAGCATTGGGTGTGGCTAAGGCCGATGGCAGACTCTCAAAACCCCTCCGCCGAAGACTCCCTCATCGCGCGCTATTTTAAGCCGCTGGCGACTGACCCCGGTGCGTTCGGGCTGGTCGATGATGCCGCGGTGTTGTCCCCGTCCGGCGACGACATCGTGGTCACCACCGATGCCGTCGTCGAGGGCGTGCATTATCTTGCAACCGATCCGCCCGACACCATCGCGCGCAAGGCGCTGCGGGTGAACCTGTCCGATCTCGCCGCCAAGGGCGCGGCGCCCGCCGGCTTCGTGCTGACGCTGGCGCTGCGCAGCCGGGAGGATGCCTGGCTCAGGCCGTTCGCGGACGCGCTCGGCGAGGACAGCAGGACCTTCGTGTGCCCGCTGCTCGGCGGCGACACGGTGTCGACGCCGGGGCCGCAGATGATCTCGATCACCGCCTTCGGCCGCGTGCCGAAGGGGCGGATGGTCGGCCGTACCGGCGCGCGGCCGGGCGACCGCATCCTGGTGACGGGAACGATCGGCGATGCCGCGCTCGGCCTCGACCTGCTCACAGGCGGCGCCGCAGCCGGGGCGCTCGCGTCCGAACCGCAAGCGAGGGAAATGCTGGTCTCGCGCTATCGCATCCCGCAGCCGCGCAATGTGCTGGCGCAGGCCGTGCGTGACCACGCGACGGCCGCGATGGATGTCTCCGACGGGCTCGCCGGCGATCTGACGAAACTCTGTGCGGCGTCCGGCGTCTCGGCCACGGTGAACGTGGCGAGCATACCCCTGTCACCCGCTGCAGCCGGCCTGATCGCGTGCAATGCTATTTGTGTTGAGACGCTGCTTGCCGGCGGCGACGATTACGAGGTGCTGTGCACGGTACCGCCAGCCGAGAGCGATGCGCTGATCTCCGCGGGGCGGGCGGCAGGCGTGGCCGTCACAGCAATCGGCACGATCGTCGCGGGCCGCGAGCAGCCGCGCTTCCTGGACGGGCAGGGTCAGGAACTGACCTTGAAGCGCCTGTCCTACAGCCACTTCTAGGAATTGCGCCAAAGCGGCGGCCAAGCACTCGGGATTAGGTCTAAATACTTGCCGAGATCGGCTTTTTCGGCCTCATCCGGCGTTGCACCCTCAATTTGATTTTGGCAAGCTTGTGACCGACCAGGGCCACACCTTCGTGCAAGGGGCGGCCCTGTTCAACATAAGGGCGCCAACCGCATGACGGAAAAACAAAAGGCGCCGGGGGTACGTACATCAAGGATCTGAGGCAAAAATCACATGACAGCATTATGGTTGATAGTGCTCTGCGGAGTGCTTTCCATCGTCTACGCGATCTGGGCGACGTCTTCGGTGTTGAGTGCGGATGCGGGGTCACCGCGCATGCAGGAAATTGCAGGCGCAGTCGCTGAAGGCGCACAGGCGTATCTGCGGCGCCAGTATACGACGATCGGTATTGTCGGCGTCGTCATCTTCGTCCTGCTTGTCTATTTCCTTGGTCTCTACGTCGGCATCGGCTTCTTGATCGGCGCCGTCCTGTCGGGGGCGGCCGGCTTCATCGGCATGAACGTCTCGGTTCGCGCCAATGTGCGCACCGCCCAGGCAGCGACCACGTCGCTTGCCGGCGGCCTCGAGCTCGCCTTCAAGGCAGGCGCCATCACGGGCATGCTGGTGGCGGGTCTCGCGCTGCTCGGCGTGACCCTCTATTTCGGCTTCCTGGTGCACTCGCTGAAACTGGCGCCTGATAGCCGTCTCGTGGTCGACGCCCTGGTGGCGCTCGGCTTCGGTGCCTCGCTGATCTCGATCTTCGCCCGTCTCGGCGGCGGCATCTTCACCAAGGGTGCGGACGTCGGGGGCGACCTCGTCGGCAAGGTCGAGGCCGGCATCCCCGAGGACGATCCGCGCAACCCGGCCACCATTGCCGACAACGTCGGTGACAACGTGGGCGACTGCGCCGGCATGGCTGCCGACCTGTTCGAGACCTATGCGGTGACTGCGGTCGCCACCATGGTGCTCGCGGCGATCTTCTTCGCCAAGACGCCGATCCTCATGAACATGATGACGCTGCCGCTCGCCATCGGCGGCATCTGCATCATCACCTCGATCATCGGCACCTTCTTCGTGAAGCTCGGGCCGAGCCAGTCGATCATGGGCGCGCTCTACAAGGGCCTGATCGCAACCGGCATCCTGTCGCTGATCGGCATCGCCGGCGTGATCTACTATCTGATCGGCTTCGGCAAGCTCGACGGCGTCGACTACACCGGCATGTCGCTGTTCCAATGCGGCATCGTCGGCCTCGTCGTCACCGCGCTGATCATCTGGATCACCGAATACTACACCGGCACCGACTATCGGCCGGTGAAGTCGATCGCCCAGGCGTCGGTGACCGGTCACGGCACCAACGTGATCCAGGGTCTCGCCGTCTCGATGGAAGCGACCGCGCTGCCCGCGATCGTCATCATCGCCGGCATCCTGGTCACCTACAGCCTGGCGGGCCTGTTCGGCATCGCGATCGCGACGGCCACCATGCTGGCGCTGGCCGGCATGGTCGTCGCCCTCGACGCCTTCGGCCCGGTCACCGACAACGCCGGCGGCATCGCCGAGATGGCGGGCCTGCCGAAGGAGGTGCGCAAGTCGACCGACGCGCTCGATGCGGTCGGCAACACCACCAAGGCGGTGACGAAGGGCTACGCGATCGGTTCCGCCGGTCTCGGTGCCCTCGTGCTGTTTGCGGCCTACAACCAGGACCTCAAGTTCTTCGTTGCGGACTCCGCGCACCATCCGTACTTCGCAGGCGTCAATCCGGACTTCTCGCTCAACAATCCCTACGTGGTTGTCGGCCTGCTGTTCGGCGGCTTGTTGCCGTATCTGTTCGGCGCGATGGGCATGACGGCTGTGGGCCGCGCGGCGAGTGCGATCGTCGAGGAGGTGCGCCGGCAGTTCCGCGAGAAGCCGGGCATCATGCAGGGCACCGACAAGCCGGACTACGGCAGGGCGGTCGACCTGCTGACCAAAGCGGCGATCAAGGAGATGATCATCCCCTCGCTGCTGCCGGTGCTGTCGCCGATCTTCGTCTACTTCGTGATCTATGCGATCGCGGGTGGCGGCCCGGCCGGCAAGTCGGCTGCGTTCTCCGCGGTGGGCGCGATGTTGCTCGGCGTGATCGTGACGGGCCTGTTCGTCGCGATCTCCATGACCTCGGGCGGCGGTGCCTGGGACAACGCCAAGAAGTACATCGAGGACGGTCACTTCGGCGGCAAGGGCAGTGATGCCCACAAGTCGGCGGTGACCGGCGACACCGTCGGCGATCCCTACAAGGACACGGCGGGACCGGCCGTGAACCCGATGATCAAGATCACCAACATCGTGGCCTTGCTGCTGCTGGCGATCCTCGCGCACTGAACGGCGCAAGCGACACATGACAAAACCCCGCGGCGCGAGCCGCGGGGTTTTTGTTTGATGGGCTGGAGGCTCTCACCACGTCATTGCGAGCGTAGCGAAGCAATCCAGAATCTTCCCGCGGCGAAAGTCTGGATTGCTTCGCTGCGCTCGCAATGACGGATGTGGTGCCTACTGCACGTCCATCTGCAGGCCTTCCTTCTGGATGATGCCGGCGAACTTCTTCGTCTCGGCGTCCACGAAGTCGGCGAACTGCTGCGGCGTGCCGTAGTCGGCGCGGGCGCCCATGGCGGAGATGTTTTTCTTGATGTCGTCGCGCTCCAGCATCGCCTTGACCTGAAGATTGAGCGCTTCCAGCACGGCGGGCTGCACACCCTTCGGCAGGAACACCGAGAACCACGACGACACGTCGAAATTGGCCAGCTCCGGCGCGCTCTCGCGCATGGTCGGCAGGTTCGGCGCGAGGTCGCTGCGGTCGGTCGTGGTGACGCAGAGGCCGGTGAGGGTGCCGTTCTGCACCTGCGGCAGGCTCGGATAGAGATTGTCGAACAGGATCTGGATGTCGCCGGCCAGCGCGGCCTGGAGCGCGGGGCCCGCGCCGCGGAACGGGATGTGCGTCATCTTCAGTCCGGTGAGCTGGAGGAACCAGGCGCCGGTGAGGTGAGGGCTCTGTCCGACGCCGGACGAGGCGTAGCTGAGCTTGTCCGGGTTGGTCTTCAGATATGCGATCAGCTCGGCGACCGACTTGATGCCGGTCTTCGGATGCGCCGAGACGATGTTCGGGATCCGGATCATGTTGGAGACCGGCTGGAGCTGGTCCGGCTTGTAGGTGAGGTTCTTGAAGATGCTGTAGGCGATCGCGTTCGGCCCGGGGTTGCCGATCAGGATGGTGTGGCCGTCAGCCTTGGCGCGGACGGCCTCGGCCGTGCCGATCGTACCGCCGCCGCCGGAGCGGTTCTCCACGACCGCCGACTGGCCCCAGGCGGTCTGCAGATGCGCGGCCAGGAGCCGGCCCATGACGTCGGTCGAGCCACCGGCCGCAGCCGGCACGATGATGCGGACGTTTTCGGTGGGCTTCCAGTCCGCCAGGCTCGATCGCGGCAGGATCGCTGCGGCCGAGAGGCCGGCAGCACCGGCGAGCACGCGACGGCGGGACAACAAAGTCTTGGGCACGAATCCACTCCCTGCTTCTTGTTTTGCAGGGAGCGTATGGAACCGGGCGCGCAACGGCAAGCCGCACGCGACGGCAAGCGCCGCGCGGAGGGCGGCACGACGCCGCAGGCTGAAGACTCAGTTAAAGCTGAGCAGCTTGAACAGCGGCGTGAGGTAGTTCATCTCCTGACCCGACGTCGCCGTGGTCCGGCTGATGAAGTCGAAGATCTTGCCGTCCTGAAGGCCGTAATTCGCCAGCCTGCGCACGCGCCGGTTCTTGTCGAAATAGACCGCGATGACGCGCTGGTCGACCACCTTCTGGTTCATGAAGGCGACCATCCGCTCCGAGCGCTGCGAGATGTAGTAAAACACCTCGCCGTCGAGGGTTGCGACCGTGGAGGGGGTGCCCATCACGATCAGCACCTGGTCCTGGCTCGCGCCGATCGGAATCTGCTCCAGCGCGCCGGGCGGCAGGATGTAACCCTTCTGGAACTGCTCGCCGGTGCAGCCGGCAAGGGCGGCGCCGACCAGGGCGACGGCCGCGAGCATGCGCAAACCGCGCCAGCGTGCATGAAGGCCGCGCGGCTTGTTGGCGCGCAGGCTGGTCTGGTTCGTTGTCGTCATCGTGGAACTGATTCCGTCCCCTTGCGTCGCGCGAGGCGCTGAAGTACCGGGCGGAGACTGCAATTGCAACACGCGCACGCCCGCTTGCGGAACCCACAATGGTTTGGCCGTTCAATCACTTCAGGAAACCCCGGCAAGCCCCGCGCGGCACCATTGAAGCCATCTATGGCATGATCGTGACGCAGGCGCGAGAACCCATATTTTACCGCGACTTGGGCGTGCCCGATACGGTTAACGGGCGTTTCGACCTGTTGCTGCTGCATCTCTGGCTGCTGCTGCGACGCCTGCGCACGGTCCAGGGCGTCAACCAAGGCGCCAACCAGGGCCAAGGCGCCAATGAGCTGTCGCAGGCGCTGTTCGACCGCTTCTGCGAGGACATGGACGACAATCTGCGCGAGATGGGGATAGGCGACCAGACCGTGCCGAAGCGGATGCGGGCCTTCGGCGAGGCGTTTTACGGCCGCGTTCAGGCCTATGACCAGGCCATCGAAGGCGGCGGCGAGGCGCTGGCAGCCGCCATCTGCAAGAATATCCTGAATGGGACCGGCATGGACCAGGCGCGGCGGCTCGCGGCCTACGCCCGGGCCACCGAGGCCGATCTCGGCCGGACCGACGAGGCCACGCTGCTGCGCGCGTCTTTCAAGTATCCCCCAGCGCTCACTGAGGACATCACGCGATGAGCCGACCGAACGCCGAATCCAGACCCGATCCCTGGCGGTCCCCCGTCATCGTCGCGCAGATCCCCGACACCGGCCTGCACCGCAAGCTCGAGGCTTCAGCCGCCGAACTGCAGGCCATCGCCGAGGTCGGCGGCTTGCGGGAGGTGCTCTCCGCCCAGGCTGCTTTCGACGTCGTGCCCAAGAGCGGCGGCCGGATCCAGGTTACGGGGCACGTCCGTGCCCGGATCGGCCAGATCTGCGTCGTCACCCTCGATCCGATCGAGAGCGAGATCGAGGAGGAGGTCGACCTGGTGTTTGCCCCGGAAGCCGAGGTTCGGAAGATGGCCGACCTGATCGAGGAGGGGCAGGACGACGCGGAGCCGCCGGAAGTGATCGATCCGCCGGAGGCAATCGTGAACGGCATCATCGATCTCGGCCGGATTGCCACCGATGCCCTGTTCCTGGCGGTTGATCCCTATCCGCGCAAGCCGGGCGTCAAGTTCGAGGCCGAGGTCACCGCGCTGGACCCCGAGGACCATCCGTTCGCGGCGCTGAAGGCGCTCCAGGACAAGAAGAAAGGCAAATAGCTGGGCATTCCCGGGGGGGATCGCTTCGCGAGGTGCGTAAGCCGCCTGTCCGAATGGTTTGATGGGCGCCCATATCTATTTGATTTTAATATGCTTATCGTGAATCTTCGCCGCCGCCCGCGGATCGCCCCGAATGCAAAAGGCTGGGGGCAAGAGGTTGTTTCGGGATAACAAAACGCTATTGTCGCGCCCCGGTCCGGGCGCCGCGTGGCGCCTGACCGGTCGCCATGTCCATGGCGGACCCATTTTGCGGCACCGCTCGTTCAAGACCGCACCAGACCAGGTTTCCAGGACTTTTATGCCAAGCAAGGTTCGCATCGCGCTTGACGCCATGGGGGGCGACGTCGGCGCCGCCGTGGTCATTCCAGGCGCCGCCATCTCGCTTCACAGGCATCGCGAGATCGAATTCCTGCTGGTCGGGGACCGCGCCAAGATCGAGCCCGAGCTCGAGAAGCATCCCGCCCTCAAGGCCGCTTCGAAGATCATCCATACCGACGTCGCCGTCGCCATGCATGATAAGCCGAGCCAGGCGCTGCGGCGCGGCCGCAAGACCTCCTCGATGTGGCTCGCCATCGACGCGGTGAAGAAGGGCGAGGCGGATGTCGTGATCTCCGCCGGGAATACCGGCGCGCTGATGGCGATGTCGCGCTTCCACCTGCGCACGCTGCCGGGCATCGACCGCCCGGCGATTGCCGGGGTATGGCCGACCAAGCGCGGCGAATCGGTCGTGCTCGACCTCGGTGCCGCCATCGGTGGCGACGCACACCATCTGGTGTCGCTCGCCGTCATGGGCGCCGCGATGGCGAGCGTCCTGTTCGACAAGCCCCGGCCCACGGTCGGCCTGCTCAATATCGGGACCGAGGAGATCAAGGGGCACGAGGAGATCCGCGAGGCCGGGGACAGGCTGCGTGCGGTGAACCTGCCGGAGCTCGATTATCTCGGCTTCGTCGAGGGGGATGGTATCGGCAAGGGACTGGCCGACGTCATCGTCACCGAAGGCTTCAGCGGCAATATCGCGCTCAAGGCCGCCGAGGGAACCGCACGGCAGATGGCGGAATTACTCCGCAACGAGATGCAGCGGAGCTGGCTGTCCAAGCTCGGCTACCTCTTGGCGCGCAGCGCCTTCAAGGCCCTGCGGGACAAGATGGACCCGAACAAGTCCAACGGCGGCGTGTTCCTTGGATTGAACGGGATCGTGGTCAAGAGCCATGGTGGAATCAGCTCCGAAGGCTTTGCCTATGCGATCGATGTTGGCTATGAGATGGCTCACTACGATCTCCTGAACAAGATCAATCAGATGCTCAACCGCGAGGGTGGTGCACTTAGTTCCGTGCAGACCGCGCAGGAGGCTGTTTCGTGACTCAAATTCGTTCGGTCGTGCTGGGCTGCGGCTCTTATTTGCCGGAGCAGGTGGTGACCAACGCCCAGCTGGCGGCGCGCATCGACACGTCCGACGAATGGATCGTGCAGCGTACCGGCATTCGCGAGCGGCATATCGCGGCCGAGGGCGAGTTCACCTCGCATCTGGCGATCAAGGCGGCGCAGGCTGCGCTCAGCGACGCCGGCGTGGACGCGCAGTCGATCGAGCTGATCGTGCTGGCGACCTCGACGCCTGACAACACCTTCCCCGCAACCGCGGTCGCGGTGCAGCACGCGCTCGGCATCAACCATGGCGCGGCGTTCGATCTCCAGGCGGTGTGCTCGGGCTTCGTGTTCGCGCTCGCTACCGCCGACAATTTCCTGCGCACCGGCGCCTTCAAGCGCGCGCTGGTGATCGGCGCCGAGACCTTCTCGCGCATCCTCGACTGGAACGACCGCGGCACCTGCGTGCTGTTCGGCGACGGTGCCGGCGCCGTGGTGCTGGAGGCACAGGAGCAGCCGGGCAAGGCCGCGACCGACCGGGGCGTCGTGACCACTCACCTGCGCTCCGACGGCCGCCACAAGGCAAAGCTGTTCGTCGACGGCGGTCCGTCCTCGACCCAGACCGTCGGCCATCTGCGCATGGAGGGCCGCGAGGTCTTCAAGCACGCGGTCGGCATGATCACCGACGTGATCGTCGACGCCTTCCAGACCAGCGGGCTCAATGCCGACAGCATCGACTGGTTCGTGCCGCACCAGGCCAACAAGCGAATCATCGACGCCTCCGCCCACAAGCTCCACATCGCGCCGGAGAAGGTGGTGCTGACGGTGGACCGCCACGGCAACACCTCGGCGGCCTCGATCCCGCTGGCGCTGTCGGTGGCGCGCAAGGACGGCCGTATCAAGCGGGGCGACATGGTTCTGCTGGAGGCGATGGGCGGCGGGTTCACCTGGGGCTCCGCGCTGGTGCGCTGGTAGCGCCACATTCGATAAAATTTTGCCGGAATTAGCCGCCATTATCGATGCGCCTGCATTGATGAGCGCTGTTGACCGGCGTATCGTAACCTCATAATTTCAGACAACAATTGTTCGCCGTGATGTGGGGCAGGGCGATGACCGACCAAAGCAAAACCGTAACGCGTGTTGATCTCTGCGAGGCCGTCTACCAGAAGGTGGGCCTGTCGCGCACGGAATCGTCTGCGTTCGTGGAACTCGTCCTGAAGGAGATCACCGACTGCCTGGAGAAGGGCGAGACGGTGAAATTGTCCTCTTTCGGCTCCTTCATGGTCCGCAAGAAGGGTCAGCGTATCGGCCGTAACCCGAAGACCGGCACCGAGGTGCCGATCTCGCCGCGCCGCGTCATGGTGTTCAAGCCGTCGGCGATCCTGAAGCAGCGGATCAACACCCAGCATCGCGGCAATGGCGACGCCAGCAAGGCTCAACCCGAGGCGTAACCGCCTGCGCGAAGGATTAGGCATTTGGACAAGGCGCCGGATGCGTTCCGAACCATCAGCGAAGTAGCGCAGGAACTCGACATTCCGCAGCACGTGCTGCGGTTCTGGGAGACCCGATTCTCCCAGATCAAGCCGATGAAGCGCAGCGGCGGCCGCCGCTATTACCGCCCCGACGACGTCGATCTGCTCAAGGGCATCCGCCGCCTGCTCTACGGGGAGGGCTACACCATCCGCGGGGTGCAGCGGATCCTCAAGGAGCACGGCGTCAAGTCGGTGCAGGGCCTCGCCGACGGCGCGGCCGCGGTCTCGTTCGGGGCCATTGAGGATGCCATCGGCGCCAGCCTGATGGAGCCCGACGACGACGACGAGGCGCCCATCAAGGGCGTCACGGATGCCGACGAAGACGACTACCAGGGCGACGAGGAGGAAGGCATCGACTTCCGCTTCACGGAGGTCGACGACGAGGACATCCTCACCACCTTCCGCAAGGGCGGCACTCCCGCCGCACCTGCCGGGCCCAGCGCCATCGACCGGGAGCGGCTCGGACGGGTGCTCGCTGACCTCGTCGCGTGCCGGGAGATGCTGGATCAGGCGCTGAAGGACGGCTAGGGCGCTTTTCGCGAGCTTTGCCGGCAGTTCCGGGGGCTGTGGGCGCGGACGCCAAAATGCTGTGACCTCGCCTTGCGCAAAGCGGCGATCCTAGCTAATGGAACGACGTTCGGAGCGTGGCGCAGCCCGGTTAGCGCACTAGTCTGGGAGACTAGGGGTCGGAGGTTCAAATCCTCTCGCTCCGACCAATAAATTCAAGGACTTAGCCGGAAGTCTGAAGAGCTGGCTAAAAGATTTTTAGCCACTATGTAGCCAGCGCCTACCTTCCATGTGTGGGATGGCCCGCGATTGACATCCTCGCCGAAGAGGCGGCAAAAGCCCCAGTCGCAATAACGTTTTGTTTCAAAGCGATTGCACTTACGGTTTGTGCCCTCTTTGTTCGAATTTGATTTGATATCCATTTGTGCTTCCAACGCCAACACACGGAGGCAACTAGTGGCGAACATCAGGGTTCGGGAAGCGGCCGAATATCTCGGCCTTTCGAAATCCTTTCTGGATAAAGCACGCTGCTACGGGACCAGCGGTCCCGCGTTCATGCGTTTCGGCAAAGCCGTAGTCTATTCCACCGAAGCACTCGACGAATGGGCGCGGACCTGCACCGTCGCCAACGACAATTCAAAGAGCGGCACCCAAGCCGCCTAAAGCACGACTGACGCTTCAGCCAGGTGCACCGCTCCAAAAGGAGCACCCCCGCTATTTTTTCGCACCCGGCCCTTGGCAGGCGAGGAGCTACATCAGATTTTTCTGGCGTGCCCGCTTGGCGACGGGCCACCAACGACAAGAGCGCACCGGCCTCGGCCGTGGCGAGATACACACCCCACCCCAATCGGGGAATCCCTTGAAAATCCTATCAATCCGTCCCAGCCCTCCGGGCGAGGGAAAGACGTTGGCTCGCTTCGACTTAGAGCTGACGCCCGAATTGCGAATGTACGATCTCAGGCTTGTTCAGACCGAGAGCGGACGACGCCTCACGTATTCACAGAACGCTGCCGGACGTCGGACAGCAACTTTCGTCGGCGCGTTGGCCGATCAAATTACACAACTTGCCAGTAATGCTTTTGATGGGGGCTTGAACGCCGATGACCGCACTTCACGCAGCTAAGAACGATTACCTCGACCCGATCCGCACGCACTGCGAGATGCTCCACGGACTGGCCCAAGGCATTGACGGGGTGCTGGTAGTTTCGGCCTACAACGTTGCGGGCGGCAAGGGCACGATAACGCACCATCGGCCGGGCGACATTGACGGCATGGTGGCCGCCATCGCCGCTCATAGCGATACGAGCGGAACCAACGTCTACGTTGGTCTGCACCTCATGAGGCGCGGCCTGCTGCGCGGCAAACGCGGGACAAAGGAAGACGTCCTTGCCGTGCTCGGCCTTGTCGCCGATATGGATAGCGACACCGGTAAAACGGGCAAACTGCCGTTTGAGCCCAGCTTCACCATTGAGACATCGCCCGGCAATCAGCAACCAGTGTGGATATTCGACAAGCCGCTTACCGTTGCCGAGGCTGCACCGCTGGCGGCTGCATTGAAGCGTGCAACCGGTTCCGATCATGGTACCGCCGACGTTGACCACGTTTGGCGCATTCCCGGCACGAACAATTGGCCGAATAGAGCGAAGTTGGAGCGCGGCCGCTCGCCTGACCCAGCATCGGTGCATTACCTGCAAGCGTGGGACGGCGACCTGATCAGCGTTGATGCATTCCGCCAGGCGTTGGCGCCGTGGGCATCGGCACCTGCGAGCGAGGCGAAGCCGGTTCAACTCGGCGAACTGCCGGACGTTAACGGGATCACTGTGTCTGACAAGCTGGCTGCCATGCTTGCGGCCAACGATGTTGGCGACCGCTCTGATTACGCGGCGGCAGTCGTCGAGAAGATGGCCTTTTATGGCCACAGCGCAGAGGAGGCGGCGTCATTGTTCATGTCGGCGCCGGGTAACTGGTTTGCCCGCTACCCGAATGAGGCTGCAGCAGTCCGGGACTTCGAGCGCATGTGGGGCAAGGACCGTGCCCGGCGCGATGTGTGGAGTCAATGGATGAAGGTCGCCAGCGACCTGACAGCGATGCTGCTCGTCTCCTTCGCAAACGACAACGCTTCCGGTGCAACCCAGCGCCGTGAACACGCCAAGAAGCTCACCGGCCACATCAAGGTCGCGCTCAGCGGCCTGCTGCCGCCGCACGTAAAGGATGCCCCAGAGGAGTTCGCGGTCGACGCTGACGCCGTAGAGCGGATCGTCGGCGGCACATTCTGGGATGCGAAGGGCTCAAAGCTCTACATGGTCAACCCCGGGGATCAGAGCCTCGTGCTTTGCTCTATTGCCGACGCGAAGACCTTCATCAAAAGATCACATGGATATCCGGTTGACGTTGAGGCGGCCGGGAGTGTGCTTGCCCAGTGGCTGCCCATCGATCCCAAGACAGATCCGATATCGGCCGGCATCAAGCAGGTGTCTGCTATCGTTCACAAACATATCCTGGACCATCTGAAGTACCACAACCAGCGCAGCAGCATTGAATACCGCGTCGATATGTTCGCGGATACGGCTCGTGTCGAGCTTCTTGAGAACAGGGCGCGCGTCGTGCTTACGCATAAGCGCCTGACGGAGAGTCGCGCCGACGGCACGGAGATTGTCGGGGACTACAAGCAGCACTTTCCAGAGTTGGATGCCGTCATCGAGTTCATTGTGGCGGCGCGCTTCGCGGGAGATCGCAAAAAAGCCTACCTCTGGCTTCTGGCGGATTCCGATTGGGGCAAGGGCTTCCTTCTTGGCGTTTTGCGCGAGCTTGGGATCTCGGTGGAGATGAGCGTGCGCGAGATCGAAGCCTTCTTCGAGGGCAAGCCTGTCGGAAGGTCGCCGACCGACTTTACGCGCGCCTTCGTTTTGTCGGTCGATGAGTTCAAGGCCGTAAAAAGCGAGATCAAGCAACTGCAAAGCACGATCCCGCTGGCGCCAAAATTTCAGATGACTTCTGAAGTTGAGGTATTCGCAAAGCTGTTCACGTCGGCAGAGCAAGTGCGTTCGCTGGTCGGTGAACATGGCGTTGAGGATCAGTTTGCAAACCGCTTCAGCCTGATTGAGAAGAGCGGTAGCATTGAGGATCGGGACATCTTCAGCCGCGATAAAGACCGCTATCACCGAGTTGTCACGGCGTACGTCGCGCGCGAACTAAACTGCCTGATTGACACCTACATCCAACTCGGACGCGATTCTGCGCAGAAGCGTGGCCGCGACGTGCTCGACGCGTTTATCGGAGAGCACGGCATTGCGCGGTCTCATGGCCGGGTGTCTGAGGCCGGCGACGACATTGCGGCGGACTTCATTGCATGGGTCCGCGAGCGAGAGCAACGGAAGAGCGAGGTGCTTTTTCGGAAGCATGCCGGATCGACCTACCTGCCCGCAGCGGGCGCGCTGTTCTCCGAATACGTCAAGGAACGGGTTGATCCCAGCGAGCGAGCAACGATCAGCAAGAAGGTCGGCACTATCCTCAAGTCGATTTGCCCCGACCGGAAAGGGAGTGCTGTGCATCGAATTCCAGAGCGGACCCGCGCCATCAGGCTCAAGCTTGGTCTTTAGCGGTCTGTATGCTCGCAACGGGGCGCAACGGGGGCGCAACGGGCAGCCGCAACGGGTCAAGTCATTGATTTTAAAAGGTGCAACACCCGCAACGGCCTTTTTCAATATTAGGGGAATCTGGGGGTAAATAATGATCGATAAATGGGGGAATCGCGAAAGTGCCCGTTGCGCCCGTTGCGCCCGTTGCACCATAGCAAAATCAATGACTTTGGGCGTTGCGCCAGCCCGTTGCGCAGGGCGTTGCGGGGGGCCGAATGACACCCGCAAACGACAACCATCCACGCACGCCAGCGCAGCACCGACACATCCTGGCGAAGCAAGCAACCACGGGCGAGCGCGCGTATCAGGGAGGCGCTTGGCCTCAGGGCCAGCGTCTACACAAGGCTGGCAAGCTTGTGCGAGTGGACATGGGAATGGTTGCGGTGGAGTCGCTGTTGGAGGCTGGCCTCGGCGATCTGCTACCGTGGCTGGCTGCATAGGGGGGGCGACTCAATCTCTCACACCATCGGTCTTAACTTCCGGCCGCACATTCGCGCGCTACATCCCGCAGATTTCGAGGAAAATTTTGGCCTTTGTTACCTTTCGAAAACCTGCGGGATGACGCGTGCAACTTGGCGAGCGGTAGGTGGGGGCGACCGCGTCAGAGCCTGAACCACCCCCTGGAGCGGTCCTTTCCCTTGGAGCAAGGCACCAAACAAACCAGTGGCAGAATTCTAGTCCGAGTTTTGATATCAAAAAGAGTCGGTGCGTTTGGCATTCGGCGCCACTAACCACTAGCCCGATCGAGCCGCACAAGCGGCCAGATCTGACCAGCTCATCACAGGAGGGCGCATTGACGCTAGCACTGGCGTTTCTAACCATGTGACCGAATCTCAGATAAAGAAAAGCCGCCCGAAGCCGGGCGGCCAGTTCTTAGTTGTCCAACTGCTTACTTCTTTAGGGCATCCGCCGCATCGCGCGCGGCATCTTTTACGTCGCCTGCGGCATTGTGTGCTGAGCCCTTGGCTTTATCCATCTTGCCTTCGGCTTGCATGCTCTTATCACCAGTGAGCTTACCGGCGCCTTCTTTGATGGCACCCTTTGCTTTGTCAGCGGCACCTTTCACGTGTTCGCGATCCATACCGTATCCTTCCCTGTGACATTAGGCACGACAACGGCTCGCTCGTTTGGCCGTTCCTATGGAACTAAAGGTGTGGTTCCGCTAGGTGCCTCAGCTGAAGAAACTGCGGAGTGTTGTAAGAAGTCGCTGTTCGTGCGGGCGGTCTTGACTCAGGTGATCCTCGCTGAGGCCACAACTCGTCGGAACTGCAAAGCCTGTAGAAGGTCAGTCTGGAAGACGTAGCCTAGCGCCGCACAGCGAGCAGGTTCGAAGGGCCACTTGCAGCGCCGGACGCTCTCAACCATGGCAAATTGAGCATGTTCGAATCCTAAGCCGAAGGCTGCGAATTCCTATTCCTCGATGGCGGGCTGGGTTCCCCGTAGGTTTGACATACCCGCTCTTTGACGAAACCGTACACCCAGCCCAACCTGTTGGTGCAGAGCGGCTCAACGGCGGCTGAGAGTTTTGGACGTCGTGCCCCTGCCAGTGCCGGTCACGCAAACATACCGGCAAGCGGGCGAGTCATTTTGCGGGACGAATCTTCGTCAGACGTGACATTCACATTGCGGCGGTGGGCTTGCTCTATCGAGGTGGCCTTCGGAACGTTGCACTGCACAGCATGTTGACGTCTCGCCGAGGGGGCGACCAACCATCCTTGGAGTGCCAAATGAGCAAGCGTAAACCAGCGACGTCAAAGCATACCCGCGGCCCGAAAACAGTCGCGAAGGCCCAACGGTCTGCTCAGGCTATTGTCAGAAGCCCGAAAACGAGTGCTTCGCCTTCCATTGCCGCAGACGCGAACCAACCTCCTGCAAAGCGTCCTCAGGTGTCCCAAGAAGACACCCTCGTTGAAAATCCGCCGCCGCCTTGTGTTGAGACCGCCTTCCAGGAGACAGAGAACGATTCAAGGAAAGAGATTGATTTTTTGTCGTCGGCCAGCGCAAACATGCGGGCTTATCAAGCGATGCTACTGGAAATGGCACAAGCCAACATGCAACTTGCGATCGAATACGCCCAAAGGCTGGCAACAATTAGGTCGCCCCTTGACCTTCCCGGCCTAGTTGCAGAGTTCACTAGCAAGCGGATCGCAATGTTCCGGAAGCATTCGGCAGAGATGGTCAAATTAGGTACTAAGCGATGACCTTCTAAGACCAAAGATCTAACCCCGTCCTTCTTAGGCCGAAGACTTATTGGATTGCGTGGCTCACTCCTTAGCTTTTACGCGCATAAACCGAGTGCAGTACCCGTAACCCACTGATCATTCGCTCGCTAGCCGACGATCCGCGTGCTCTGCACGCGTTGTTGGCGTCGCGCTCGGTTAGAGTCCGCACGTTTCCAGCCTGAATAGCTAGCTTTCTTGCCGCCTTCCATACCGCCAAAGATTCGACCAGACCATCAATCATGCTCGCTAGTGTCAGTCGATATCCGTATGCAAAGGCAGGGACCGACGGCAACTTTTCCTTGTTCAAGCGGCGACCAAGCGGCGATGCGCAGACGCAATATCCCGCTGAGGTCGTAAGCAGAAGCTCGGGGAGGGGTGGGTCAGATCCTTCCGACCTACGCCACTAGCAACCGGCCGCCCCGGAAAATTCGCGCATCCACAATTCAGAATATGGGGTATCTTAGGTTGTGCTGCATATTAACGCGCGAGCTGCGCGCAAATGTGCCGAGATCAGCGCTCGGTATTCGAATAATAGTTCCTTCATGAGGCCGCTAGCAATCGATCCGATCGGCTCGGAGCGGTCTCCGATCGATCTCCGCGGAGGACATCGGCGCGTTGCTTGACGGTGTCGCGAGGAGACGTTAGCGGCCGCTGGCGGCCCGATCCGCATGAGACACGTGGCCGCGGACGAGACTGCTGGCGACAGCGACGCAGATCCGCAAATTCCCCGAGGGACAAGGCGTAAGGCCGCCTCAGTTGGCGACCTCTATCATCATTGCCACCACGTCAGTGAATAGGTTTGCTCGGTGTGTTTGCGTCGCTGTTGTCGCTGGTCGAGAAGGTGATGCCTGAGCCCCGCCAATGTCGCGCACCGATATGCTCAAATTCGCAGCCAGCTATCCGGCGTTCGTCAAACTCGCACCAATCCGCCTTTGGTTGCGAGCTAATGAGCCACGCCTTACACGCCGTGTGACCGTGGACAAAGGCCAGAAGTCAGCTGATGACCGAAGGCCAGATGGAACTCAACCGTCTTAGTATTGTTTTACCTCAACCCTCCAGCAGTCGGCGGGCTGGATAGGACCCGAATGGAAAAATCAGACCGCTTCGATGCTGCACAATCCAGCGAGGGGCGTTATCGGCTACTTGTTGAGGCGATCACCGACTACGCGATCTATATGCTGGATCGCGACGGGCATGTCACCAGCTGGAACCCGGGGGCGAAGCGCTTTAAGGGCTATGAGGCCGAGGAGATCATAGGGCACCACTTCTCGACATTCTATACGGAGACCGAGCGGGAGCAGAAAGTGCCTGCGTTGGCGCTGGAGGAGGCGGAGCGAACCGGACGCTTCGAGCGAGAGGGTTGGCGGGTGCGCAAGGACGGCACGCAGTTCTGGGCCCATGTCATCATTGACGCGATCCGCTCGCCTAAGGGCGAGCTTGTAGGTTTCGCCAAGATCACTCGGGATCTGACCGAGCGAAGGGCTGCCGAGGCCAAATTACGCGAAAGCGAGCAGCAGTTCCGGCTAATGGTCCAAAGTGTGACGGACTACGCCATCTACATGCTGGACGTGGAAGGCAACGTGGCGAGTTGGAACGCTGGAGCCCAGCGCATCAAGGGGTACGCTCCCGAAGAGATCATCGGTCGCCACTTCTCCAATTTCTATACGGAAGAGGATCGCGCCGCGGGCCTCCCGCGAACAGGCCTGCAGACCGCATCCCGTGACGGACGGTGGGAGCATGAAGGTCAAAGGGTACGAAAGGACGGCACTCGCTTTTGGGCGCATGTCGTGATCGACGCGATTCGAGACGACGACGGGAAGCTCGTAGGATTCGCCAAAGTGACCCGGGACATTACAGAACGGCGTGAGGCGGAAGCCGCGCTCCAGGCGGCGCAAGGAACGATGATCCGATCCCAGAAGCTGGAAGCGATCGGCCAACTTACTGGCGGCGTTGCCCACGACTTCAACAACTTGCTGCAGGTCATCAGCGGAAATCTGCAACTGCTTAGGAAAGATATCGCTGGTAATGCCCGGGCCGAGATGCGGGTCCAAAACGCCCTCGGAGGTGTGGCCCGAGGTTCTAAACTTGCCTCTCAACTGCTTGCCTTTGCACGGCGACAGCCGCTGGAGCCAAGGGTAGTGAACGCGGGCCGTCTCATCAAGAACATGGATGAGATGCTTCGTCGCGCCCTCGGTGGGGAGATCGAAGTCGAGACGGTCGTCGCAGGTGGGCTGTGGAATAGCCTCATCGACCCGGATCAACTGGAAAATGCGGTCCTGAATCTTGCGATCAACGCCCGCGACGCGATGAACGGCGAAGGCCGGCTGACGATTGAAGCAAGTAATGCCTTCCTCGACGACGAATATGTCCGCCAGCATGACGAGTTGTCCGCGGGACAATACGTGATGATCGCGGTGACCGATACAGGCACCGGAATTCCGCCGGATATCCTGGAACGGGTCTATGAGCCATTCTTCACAACCAAGGCGGAGGACAAGGGTACGGGCCTGGGCCTCGCCATGGTTTACGGCTTTCTCAAGCAGTCCGGCGGACACGTGAAAATCTACAGCGAGGTAGGGGCCGGGACCACGGTGAAGCTGTACTTCCCGCGAGAGATGGCATCCGAAGATACTCTGGTGGGGGCTCCGACCGGCGAGGTTCAAGGCGGAGAGGAAACTGTCCTCGTGGTTGAGGATGACGATGAGGTTCGCGAGGTCGCGGTCTCGATGCTTACCGAGCTCGGCTACCGCGTGGTCAAGGCGCGAGATGCAGCGAGCGCACTCGTCGTTGTCGACAGCGGCATTCCAATAGACCTTATCTTCACCGACGTCATGATGCCTGGCAGCCTGCGTAGCCCGGACTTCGCAAGAAAAGCCAAGGAGCGTTTGCCAAACGTCGCCGTACTTTTCACATCCGGCTATACTCAGAACGCCATCGTGCACGGCGGGCGGCTCGATCCCGGGGTGGAACTCCTGGCCAAACCTTACACGCGCGAGGCGCTCGCGCGGAAAATCAGACACTTGCTGGCTAATCAAGCTCAAAGGCGCGTCGCTCAGGGATCGCAACACTCGGCCAACGAAAAGTCTTTCAAGGACGCGACCGTGTTGCTCGTCGAAGATGACGACCTCATCCGCCTGACGACAACAGAGATGCTAAACGATCTTGGATGCAACGTAAAAGAGGCCAGCACGGCTCAAGAGGCCTTGAAGATCCTGGATGAGCACCCCGTGGACATCTTACTTACTGATGTCGGACTCCTAGGAGTTTCCGGTCTAGAGCTCGCAAGGAATGTCTATGCGCGCCGGCCCGATCTTTGCCTAGTTCTCGCGACAGGTGACAGCGGATTGAAATCTGAAGCCGCGCGATTGGGCGCAATACTCGTCGTGAAGCCTTACACTCCGAAGTCTCTTCGTCAGGGTTTGGAACAGGCGATGAACAAGCGTCGCTGAATAGATAGGTCTCACTGGGTGAAGCAACTTAACCCCATGCGCTTTCAACATTGACCGCTATACGATATTCAAATCACGCTGATGCTGGCTGGGTAACGCCGAATGTGAGGTTAACGCTGCGCCGAATTACAGAAAGGCCGGCGCAACGTCCGATTTGGCACACAGCCGACCTTTTTGGGAAAGCCCGCGACGATTAGTTTTGACCCCAGGCGGACTACATCTCATCTGAAGACCAAGAACGTGGCACTGGTCAGCGCACTAACTGTGGCGTGAGATTTTGACGCAACTAGCGATGTAAGAATCACCAGTCCTTGAATGAAGGCTCAGCACATCCACCGCAAACCCAGAGAAATGTCCAATCGGCGGTGCGTCTCGCGCTCTCCGGAAGATATCGGCCACACGGATGCCTTGATCGGGCTGGCGGACTGCCAAACGACCTCGAAGGTACCAGCCGCCGGCTTCGAGAGATGATGATTGGTATTCATCACCAGCTCAAAACCACTTGGCGCCCCTTACGCGTTGTCCGTACATGGCTTGCCGGACCGCCTCGACATCGACCGTGCCGGCTTGGCTGACCGCCCGAGCCCGCATCCTGAAACCGATGTAAGTCGCCTCCTTTTGATCGTTGGTGGTCGTGTCCCGTTGTTCGTTGAACTCCGTCCACATTCTGATGAACGCGTCGTTTCGACCGACTTGACAGACTGGAAGTATTCCGTGCCGCCAGGTGCCCGGCGAGTTTGCCGAGGTCGACACTGCGCAACTCATGTTCGCTGACGGAGAGGGCCATGAACTGGATCTGACGGGCATCTACCTGTTGCTTTATCAATACGGCGTACATATGAGCGTTGGAATCCCCAGCGACCGTCGATATCATTGCGGTCTTTGGTCCAGCTGTGCCTAAAGCCTACCTCGCGCATTGGCTTCCCTGCGGCCGTTAGCGAATTACGGACATCGCGGGCTATGATTATACGCCCTAGCGCCACTCCGGCCCAAGTTCCTAAATCTTACGTTTGACTGGTCGACACGCCGATTGCTAACGAGCGGCTCTTTTCTCCGGGTCATCCCGGCGCTGCGCCATCTCTGTGTTTCGGTCGAGCTGCGCACGCTCGCTGCGGCGCAACCTTCCCGTCTTCATAACGCCATACAGAATTGTGCCACCCAAGATGAAGGCGCCAATAAACATCATCCAGAGCGCCGTCACGGAGGTATCGCCGAGTAGCATTCCGACGCCACTGTTTCCCATTTCGCTCTCGCTGTTTGTCTCAAGAACCAAACCCGCATCGGAGCGGAGGTTCCTGTGGAGCTCGCAGCAAGCCTTCCGACTCGAAATCCCATCTCTTTTTGCAGCCCCCAAAGGTACGTTGGCGATCGGCAAGCCGTTTTCGGTCGACCAGTTGAGGGCTAAATTGCGGATCGCGGCTCCTTTAGCGACCAAGCCAGCTTGTACGGTCTCGGCGCTTAGGCACAATGAGGCCCGATGTTAGAAACGAATGGAGGACCACCCGACCGAACACACTGAGGGCGATGTGCTGGACAAACTCCGGCGCCACATCCGCATTTTGGTCGATATCGGTCGTCTTTCGGTTGAAGACCCCGGAGCAGAACGCTTCTTGGACCAAGCCGTGCTGCAAATTGCCCGCGCCGTGGAAATCCACCATGTTAAGGTGCTTCAATATCGTCCAGACACGTCCGATCTTCTGTTGATTGTGGGAGTCGGCTGGAAGGATGGTGCCGTCCGCACCGCCACGCTGTCGGCCGACCTCCGCTCGCCGCCTGGCCGCGCCTTCCAAACGGCCGAGCCTGTCAGCATCAGAGATTTCGCCGATCAGAACGAATTTGTTCGTTCCGAGTTCTTGGCGGAGCATGGCATTGTGGCTGTCAGCAACGTCCCGATCCTCATCGGCGGCGCCGCATGGGGCGTGCTGGAGGTGGACAGTACAAAGCCGAGAGACTTCTCCCAGGATACGACCGAGTTTCTGACCGCCGCCGCCGCGCTGATAGGTGCTGTGCTGCGTCGCGGTGCGCAACCGGACGAACATGCAAGCCTTATGGCTGCGGTCGCGGAAGCTAAAAAGGGGCAGATCTTGCTTCGAGAGATGCAACATCGGGTCAAGAACAATTTTCAACTCGTCCTGTCCTCGATTTCCATCCAGAAGCGCCGCTATCTTGATCCAGAATCACACCGCGCTCTGGACCACGTGGCCAGCCGCATCAACGCCATCTCGCTCGCACATGATCAGCTTGCCCCTCGCCAAGAGGGGCAGATCGTTAGACTTTCCCATTACATCCGGGCACTTTGCAGCGCGATCCGCAATCAGGTGGATGAGGTTGAAGTCGACGTCGAATGCGACGAGCTCGAATTGGCGATCGACCGGGCCCTCCCGGTTGGCCTCATTTTGAATGAGACTGCGATGAACAGCATCAAGCATGCGTTCGGTGCAGAGGGAGGCAGGATCAGCGTAAGTTTGGTGGGAGGCGTCGGCTACGGCGAGGCCCGATTGACAGTGACCGACAACGGTCGCGGCATTCAACATCCTAACGAAAACGGGTCGGGCCTTAAGCTGATTACCTCTCTGGCGAGACAAATTGGCGGTACCGTCGACCAGACCAGCAGCGACGCGGGTACAACAACAACGCTTACATTCCCTTTGATATCGTAAAGTGGGACCTGCTGAGGCAGGCACGGGATAGGCGGCGCCTCGGCTAGTCGGCCGAGGGTACACCTGCGGACCACAAGCCCACATCGTCGCTGAGGTGGGGTAGTCGGGTTGTGACCCGTCAGCGAAGTAGCGTCGCACCTCGTTGAGGTCCGCTCAGTGAGGCACGGCGGACTAGATTTGCTCAGGTTGAGTTCTTCGCATCTTGAACCGAAGCGGACCACAGTGCCGACGCGGGTGAAGCGGTAAAAGCAAGGCCCGGCCTGAAATCACAGGCCCCGTGCCTGCGTGTTTTCGCTGGGCAATGGACGTCTGTTACAACACCTCAGCACGACCTGGGCGACGCCACGGTTGGTAAACCCCAAGCTACGCGCGGCGGCGAGCGAGAGGTCGATGACGCGACTGCGAATCCATGGTCCGCGATCAGTGATACGAACGACCACCGATTTGCTGCTCTTAGGGTCAGTAACGCGAACATGCGTGCCGAGCGGCAGATTGCGATGAGCTGCAGTTAGCGAATCCCGATCGAACGTTGTGCCGCTCGCTGCAGCTTTCATCGACGACGCCGCAATCGCGAGGTCGAAAAGCCCTGTGACGTCTGAAAAACCTTAAGTTTGCCAGGCATTCAGGTCCAATAATCCGCGATGCAGCTTGGTTCCCGATCTTGGAAGGTCAGTTCCGAAATTGGAACGTCCGGGTCTGGAGTTCGTTTAGCCGGGATAGGAGAAGCGCCATGATCCTCGAAAGCTTCGATCGCCGCACACTTGCAAGCATGGAAGCCGTTCTCGAACAGCTCTGCCAAGGCAGGCCGGACGGCGTCAATCATGAACTGAGATCTTTCATCGCGAACAGCCTTGTCCAGTGCGCAAGGAAGGGGCAGACAACGCTCGGCGCCTTGACCGAAGCAGGAGAAGCCGCGCTGGCACGCTGGGCAATCTCGGACAGGAAACAGGCTTGAGCCAAGCTAGCGGATCGCGCGGTCCTCAGCCTGGGACGCGGCGGCTTCCTTACCGGCGCGCGGTAGCCAGCGCCAGCGTTTTAATGTCCTTGGTGAAAAGCCCATGGTGTCCTTCCGGGTGGGGTCTGCACTGCAAACAGCCGGGGATGGGATAGCGTTCCTAAGACCTCACAGCGCGATGATTTCCTGAGCGCGGATGACGATCTCTTTCTTTGAAAGCTCGCGTTCGAGCCGCTCGCGCAGGGCGCGCCAGAAGTCGGGCGCGCGAGCTTCGCAGCCATGACTTCGATGACGGCGATATTGTCCCGCTCGGTCTCGTGGCCGCTGCGCCGTAGACCCTGGTCCGGTGCTCGGATGAAGCTGGTCGCGCCGCCGAACCGGTCCGTCAGTTCTTCAAGGAATTCCTCGAACCACGCTGCGAAACCGGCTCGCCATTGCCTCGCTCCTTTGGGAGGAGAATCTGGACGAGGAAACAGTTATTCATGACACGAGCCTTCCCCTGGCGCCGCCCGGCCGGTTGCCGAGAAGCGTTTCGGTCGTTACGCACTCAACCTGCTGCCCGAAGCGGTTCATGTAGATATTCATCATGGAGTCGTGCGTTTCGTCAGCCGAGCTGCACAGGGCGTCGGTGACAAGAATGACGCGGTAACCCCAGTCGACGGCGCCGAGCACGGTCGCCAGCACGCAGACATCGGTCTCGCCGCCGGTGACGATGATCGTATCGACGCGCGCCGCGCGCAGCTGCTCGTGAAGATCGCTTCCCGTCCACGGCGAGTAGACATGCTTGTCGAAGACGCGTGCGGGTGGAACGAACTGCGCAAGGTCCTTGACGAGGCCGATCATCTCCGGGCCAAGCTCCTCGATCGTCATCGATCCCCAGCGCTCGTAATAACGCCGCCACATGCCGGCGCCCTGGCCGGGCTTCTGCGCCGGGATGAAGCGCGTGAAGAGGGTCCTCTCGGGATGGGCCGCCGTCACCGCAACAATATTGGGCAGGACGCGCGGCAGCCACGGCATCTTCCATGCCGTGCTTTCCGCGAACATCCTCTGCATGTCGACGCAGATATGAACCGCGTTCTCTCCGGGTGCCCCATAGCGGAGCTCATCGTTCTTTGACATCGGCGCCGTCCTCGAAAGTGAGCTCCAACGGAGCGGCCCGGCCTTGGTTCCTGTCCTGAAAAGGGTTGCGACTAGCGGCCGCCTGCACAGCAGGCGGACGCGCCCGAAACGGAACCATGCGCCTCTGCGGTTAGTTGGGACACGCATAAATGAAGCCGGGGAGGCCACATGAAGCGAACTCCGAACTGGCGGGCGGCGGCGAAGCGTGGGCTGATCGAGCCGCGCGGGGACAAGCACTACATCCGTTGCGATGCGAAAGGCCGCATCAGGGAAAGCGATGACGAGAGCCGTTTGCTGTCTCAGGATCGCCTCAAGATCGCCAGGACAAAAGTAAAGGCGGGGCAGGGTGACCGGGGGTGACCATAAGGCCCTCACAGCGCCGGAGCGGAAAAAGCCGAGTGCCGACAAGTAACGCGACACTCGATCTCTTCGGACGCGGTCTCCTTCCGGAGGGTATGAAGTATGAGACGGAGTTTCTCTCTGCTGAGGAGGAGCGTCAGTTATTAACTGATGTCGAAAAACTCCCCTTCCGGGAGTTCGAATTCCGCGGCTTCACGGGAAAGCGTCGCACCGTTTCTTTCGGGTGGCGCTATGATTTCAATGGCGGCGGCCTCACAAGAACCGAAGACATGCCCGAATTCCTGACGGCGCTCCGCGCCCGTGCCGAAGCCTTTGCCGGCCTTGCGCCTCACAGCTTCCAGCAGGTCCTCGTGACCGAATACGCGCCTGGGGCCGGGATCGGCTGGCACAAAGACCGCTCCGTCTTTGGCGATGTTGCGGGCGTTTCCCTGTTGTCGTCATGCACCTTCAGGTTGCGCAGGTGGACTGAAAAGGGCTTCGAGAGGAACACTCTCGTTGCAGAGCCGCGCTCCATCTACCTTCTCCGCGGTCCATCGCGCACCGAATGGCAGCACAGCATTCCCGGAGCCGAAAGCCTGCGCTACTCGGTCACTTTTCGGAACGTCCTCGAAGCGGGTGCATCGTAATGGCGCGCGTATCCACGTTGCCGAAGCGGCTCCAGCCGATGCTTGCAACGCTGACCGACGCGTCGTTCGACGATAAGGGCTGGATATTTGAGGACAAGTATGACGGCTTCCGCATGGTCGCTAAAATCGACCGCGGCAAGGTGACGCTGTATAGCCGCAACGGCAAGATCATCAGCCATAGCTATAGCGAAGTCGCACAGGCGCTCGAAGGTGTCAGAGGCGATGCCGTCATCGACGGAGAACTCGTCGCGATCGGCAAGGATGGCGTGTCGCATTTCCAGCTGCTGCAGAATGCCCTTCACCATGAAGCAAAACTGCAGTACTTCGCGTTCGACCTGATGTTTCAGGATGGCGAAGATCTTCGTGGCCTGCCGCTCACGGAGCGTAAGCAGCGCCTTAAGGCTATCCTGCCGAAAAATAGGCTCATCGGGTACAGCCGCAACCGGAAGACTTTCGGCGTGAAATTCTTCGAGGAGGCCGAGCGCAAAGGTCTTGAAGGCATCATGGCAAAACGCGCCGACAGCAAGTACCTGTCAGGCGCGCGAACCGACGACTGGCTGAAAATCAAAACCTCGAAACGCCAGGAAGTGGTGATCGCGGGATTTACGGCGCCGCGGAGGACGAGACCGTTTTTCGGAGCGCTTACACTTGCGCTGCGGGAAGGAAATGGCTGGCGCTATATCGGGCATGTCGGGACGGGTTTCAGCCACGATACTCTCGAAGAGCTCCACAAAAACATGATCAGGCTCAAAGCCGCCAAATCTCCCTTCGGCAAAAAGGTAAAGGACGAAGCGGTCACCACCTGGGTGAAGCCGCAACTCGTCGCCGAGGTGAAATTTACCGAGTGGACGAGCTCCGGCGAGATGCGGCACCCCGTTTATCTCGGCCTGAGAAAAGACAAGCAGGCAAAAGACGTCGTCATGGAGCGCGAGAAGCCGCGCTTGTAACCCGGCGTGTCAGCTGGGCTGACTGGTGACGATGTTTGCGGCCTGCGCAGCGAGATTAGGAACGAGTCATCTTCGAGCATGATTGTTGACATCCACGAAGCGAAAGGACGTTCACATGGCAGACGAGCAGAATCCCAACAAGCAGCAGACTCCTGGACAGCAGAACCAGCAGGGCAACCAGGGCGGCCAGCAGGGCGGCCAGAAGCCGTAAAGTAAAAACAAGAGCCCGGCTTCGGCCGGGCTTTCCGTTTGTGTTGTGGTCGCCTGGACCTATTTACGATTCTTGTCGAGCGTCTGCGCCATTTCGAGATGGTGCTTGAGCGCCGGCAGGGTGTTACCCGCCCAGTCCTTCAGCTTGGCATCGTCGCCGGCATTCGCGTAACGCTCGAACAGCGACACCGCATCCTTATGAGCGCTTACCTGCATGGGGTCGTATTCCGACGCAAAATCCTCGGGCTTGGCGTCGCGCAGCTTTTTGATCTTCTTCTGCGAAGCGTCATCGAGCGAAGCCGGGATCGCCGCTTTCAGATTGTCGGGGACCATCGATTTGAGTTCGCCGCTCGTCTTGGTGTGGTAGGTCACCATCATTTCCGCAAATCGTTTCTCGTCGGCGTTACTCTTCTGCTGCGCGATTTTGGCCGCTTCGATCTCCGTCATGTCGCTCATGGCGGCTTCCTTGATGAAGTCTTCGGTCTTCGGCGCAATTCCAAGCGCGGAATTCACGCCGGTCTTCTCGCCGACAGATTGCGCGGAGGATGGTGAGGCAAGACTGCAAGCAGGGCAAACGCAAGGGCTGTTTTTTTCACGAAGGTTTCCTCTGGAAGGTGAAATGTCGCGATCAACCTTCGTTCAGGATCAAAGTTCCTGGACGTTGAGGGCTGCTCCACGAGCACGACCCCGGTCCGAGAGGAGGGAGACCGGGGCCGCTTGCCCGGGCAATGAGCATGCCGGATGCACCGACACACACCGGCAATGCCAAGGCAAACCGTGCCGTTCCTACTTGTTCAGTTGCGCCAAAAGCGGGGCACCCTCTGTGTGCACTTTTGGACCGAGATGCGCGCGAATTTCGATCATCATGGTCGATGTCCGCGCGCCGTATCGAGAGAGCCGTCAGCTCGATACCGAGACCGGGCGCCGCTTCACGGCCGTCACGCTCGGCGAGCCCCTCGACGTCGACGGCACGAAGGAAGCGGGCCGCAGGAGAGGCCCGCACACTTCCGAGCCACGCCCGGCTATCATGCCGTGCGAAGCCGGAGCGCGTATGCGCGCTACTGGCAGGTCGCGCAAGGGAGCGGCTGAGCGCAGAACCCAAGATGCCGTCCAGGACGCGCCGGTCGTCAACACGGGGAATGCCACGTGGTCTGTTCGGCAGAAACGACCTGATCGCGGCCCATTCGCATGGTTCGAGGCTCCGGTTTGCGCGCTTGGATCACGTCCAAGCCGATGCCTTCAACTGGCCGGCTCAGGGCCAGAGGTTGACTTAAGAGCGACGAATTGCCGCCTCCTTGTCCTCCGTTACAGATCGAGCACGGAGGACTGAGTTATTGGACCTCGGCCGGCCTTCGCGCAGATGACAGCATCTGCGCGTTAGTTGCCGAGGGCCGCGATACCGGGTCCGGCGATCGGAAAGCAGCGTCGGGCGGCGCCCCACGGGACGGGACGACGGGCAGCGGTTGCCGGAAGCACGATGACTTTCGCTCCGACTTTCACCCGCTCATAATGGTCCACGCCGACGTCCTCATTGGTCAGCCGGATACAGCCGGACGAAACCCGCTTCCCGACAGTATCCGGGCCCGTTGGGGTCGTGAATTCTATATCCCATCCCGGCAGATAATCTTCCAATACTCGAAAGGGCTAACTTGATAGTTCGCTTGCGAGGCGCGGCTTGATTGAGCAAGGTCATTTTACCGGACAGTTGCCTTTAACCCCGCCCGGGCGCCGAGGAAGCTGCCGATCCGGTGGCTCTTGAAGGCTGCCCTGGAATTGTCGCGTCCGCTATGCGTGCAGAAACGATGTTGAAGCCGGACGGTTCGATGACAGTCTTGGGGAGCCGCCATCGGCCCTTGCAGCGCAATAGCCGACATCGTTGGAGGTCGCAGAAGGGACATCAACGGAATCGACCGCGCATTTTGCAAATCACAGCTACGTCGTCGCCAGCAGCATCCGACCACCACTCAATGCCCGCTCAGCACCAGTGTCTGGACCGGTAGCACCAACGCCTGGATGCGCAGCAGCATGGCGTGCACGATGCCGGTAGCGTCGACAGCGTGCAGGGCAAAGCGCTTGAGCGTGCCCGTCTGTTTGTCCTCAATCCTATCGTGATTGCTGGTGTAGGCATTGGCGACACAGCTGCTGCCGGGCGTCACGCCCTCCAGCCCGCCCTTGTAGATCGGCTCCATGAAAACGAGAATGGTGCCTGGACGCGCAACCTGCTGCGCCTCGATCAGTTGTTCGCCGCCCCTGAATTGGCCCGCCGCGATGTAGTCCTGCACGCTGGTCACCACCATGGGAATGATCGTCCATGGCTTGGAGATGCAGGTGGCCTCGGCAACCATTCCCACCTTCAAGACCTGAGCCTCGATCTGCCCAAATCCGGCCATTAAAGCACGCCGTCCGGCGCCCTCCGGAATCAGCACACCGGCCGTGCGCATATTTGGAGTGACGATATCGCCCGGCTTCAGTCCGAACTGCTCGACCCGTCCGTCAACGCCGGCGCGAATGAAAGTTTTGTCCAGATCGACCTGGGCTTCGGCCAATGCGGCCTCGGCGCTTGCCTTCTCCGCCGGTAGCAGATCGTTCAGCCGCGTCGAGGCGGACTGTTTGGAGGCGGTCGCGGCGTCGAGGGAGCCCTGACGACCTGCAACCGCCACACCGAGCTTTTCGATGTCGCGCTGGGGAACGATTCCGGGGTTGCGCTTCTGCAATTCAGTTTTGGTATCAAGTTCGTCCTGCGCTTGCTGCAGCGAGCCTTTTGCCTCCTGAAGCTGGCCTTCCGCCTTCATGACATCGGCCTGCGCCGACAGCATGGCCGCATCGACTTCGGCCACCTTGCGCTTGGCTCTCAGAAGCGAAGCTTCCTGCTTGGCGCTGTCGAGCCTGAAAATCACGTCGCCTTGCTTGACGTCCGCACTGACGTCGACGTGAACCTCGGCAACCCGGCCGTTGACTTCCGTCATGATCGGGACGGTCCGATAGAACAACGTCGCCGACGAGGTCGACGGATGAAAATAGAAGATCATTGTGATCAGCGACACCGTCAGCATCAGGCAGGCGACGATGCCAAACCGCAGTTCGAACCAGACTGAATAGAGCGTGATTTCACGCCCTATGCGCTTTCCCTGCCGATAGCGGCGATAGAGATAGTCCGGAAGGATGGTGAAGGTGGCGCAGAGAAGGAGCTCAAGCATTGCCCGGCGTCCCCCGCTTGAGATCGCGCTCGATCCTGCTCTTGATCTCGTTGACAGCAGCGCTGGTCTTCTCCACGTGTGACATTTTTGCCGCGTGAGGGGCAGCATGGCCCGGCGCTTCGTCAGCATCCGGCACCGGAGCAACACCGGCCATTTTTTCGACCGATCGAGCGATCTTCCGCAGCGGCGTGCTGAAGTCCGGCAGATCTATCATGGCGAGGAACAAGCCTATCACCCAGAACAGGTGGTTGTGGGTGAAAAGGGCCAGCAGCCCCAGCACGGCCACGATTTCAAACTGAAACTTCTGCGACTTATGGGCCATCCGCTCCGGCATCGTGTGCAGGTGCAAATAGAAATTGCCGACCAAAAGAACGGCTCCGATCAAGATAATGCCGACAACCAACATGAGGATATCGGTGTCGCCTGGAGCAGTGATGAAGCCTGGAAGGTGATGAGGTGCAGCCGAATGCAGGTCGCTCACGTCCACTCCCCCAAATAACCGGGTGGCACAGTGTTAAGACAGGGCTTGCCGCTTACATACTCGCACAATGACGACACTTGGCAAGCTTTGCTTGCCGCAAGCGCGATAGCAACTCTAAAGTTCGCTCGGCGACCACCGGCGACGCTTGGATCCCGCGCAGCAGCAATCCGCGCCCTCTACACGTGACCATCATGGGTCTGTTCGGACGGAGATCCGCCATGGGACGGCGGTGCCTTTCGGATGCCGCTGCGTCCGAGGTCACTGCCTCCTGGAAGAGCGAAAGCGCAAAGACCTCATCCTGGACCTCCGGCCGCGCTACACGGCCATCCAGCAAAGTCGAGTACGTTGCACGGGCTGTGATTGTCTCTGTACGCAATCGCACCGCGAATCTATTGCTGGACGTTCTCCGGAAAGACTATAGCCTGAGCAAAACGACGGGGAGGCTTGGCATGTTCACATTCCGAACCTCGATCACCCTAGCGGTGATGACGTTTGTTGTGGCACTCGCGGGGCTGCTAATCGCGATACAGACCCGCTCCTTGCGCGCGGCTACGCATGAAGCCGCGTCGGCTTTTATGGACTCCGCCAGCACCAAGTCGTTGGGCCGTCTGCAGGGCGAACTGAACGCGATCGCGTCGCTGGTGAATGTGTTGGCGACCAGTTCGAGTGTGGCCGATTCAAATGAAAGGTCGGAGACCGGCCGGGCCATCCCCCTGTTCAAAGCGGCGCTGCAGGAAATGCCGCAGATGGACAGCATCTATGCCGGCTTTGACAATGGCGCATGGCTGCAGGTGAGGCGTATTAGCGGTCTCAGCGAAGACCAGCGCGACCGGCTGCGGGCGCCGGCGAGCGCCGAATTTGCGATCAGCCTGATTCGTCCGACGCCGGCTGGCGATCTGCCGATGCGCCGTGTTTTTCAGGACCGTCAGGGCAACGAGGTCGGCGAAATCGACCTATGGAACTACGGATACGACGGCCGCAAGCGGTCTTGGTACTGGCAAACGCTGCGGTCGGACCGGCCATATGTTTCGGCCCCCTATCTGTCGTTCAGCATCGACGCGCCGGTGATCACCGTCAGCGCCCCGTTGCGAGGCAAGGTGCCGGGCGTTATCGCAGCCGATCTCAAGCTCGACACCTTCAGCGCATTCGTCCAGGCGCAGCGGCCGGGCCAGCATGGCACGGTCATGATATTCGACCAAGCCGGCTCGCTGATCGCGCATCCCGAATTTACGGGGCTTGTCGAAAGCGCGATGACGCATCCTTCGCAATCGCAATTGCCCAGCATCGACGAAATCAATTCCGGAATGGTGGCCTCCGTTGTTCGACGGTCGCATAACCGCGATCACAACGAGGGCCTCATCCACGATGAGGACGGACAGGGTTACCTGTTCAGGTTGACGAAATTCACACTTGGCGAAGGATATAACGGCAGCATCCTGCTGCTGGCTGCCGAGGATGACTTTGTTCAGAATGTCCGGCGACTCCAGTTTACCGGATTGATCCTCGCGATCGTCGTCGGTGCGGCCTTTGTGCCGCTCGTCTGGATCTTCGGCAGCACGATGTCGCACTCCCTGAAGCGCATCACGGCGCAGGCTGGCCAGCTTCAAACGCTGGCTGAACCCAGCCTGGCGCCGGTAACCTCGTATATTCGCGAGATTCACGAGCTGGGCAGCACCGTCAATCTGGCGCAGCGGGCGATATGGTCGTTCGCGCATTTCGTCCCCAAGGAGATCGTCCGCGGCCTCATCGACAATTCCATCTCCACCACGCTCGGCGGCGTCAAACAGGAGATCACGCTGGTCTTCACCGACGTTCAGGGCTTTACGACGATCGCGGAAGCAGCCGATCCCGATGGGTTGATGCGGCAGACGTCGCGGTATTTCTCAGTGATGACGGACGCGTTCCTCGCCGAGGGCGGCACGGTCGACAAGTTCATCGGCGACGCTGTCATGGTGTTCTGGAATGCCCCCAATCCACAACCCGATCATGTCGCCCGTGCGTGCCGGGCGACGCTTGCGGCCAAAGCAGCGGGCAAACGGCTCAATGCCGAATTCGCGGCTGAGGGCCTGACGCCTTTCGTCACAAGGTTCGGCATTCATGTCGGGGAAGCCGTCGTCGGCAATGTAGGATCGTCCGAGCGCATGAATTACACCGCTCTCGGAAACACGGTTAATCTTGCCGCGCGGCTGGAGGGCCTGAACAAGCAGGTCGGGACGACCGTCCTCGCAAGCGAGGACGTATACCTGCGCGTTCGCGATCAATTCGAATTCAATGCCTTCGATGCGGTCATTGCGAAGGGCATGACAAAGGAAACCCGCATCTTCGAACTCGTCGGAGCATCTGCATGAGGTGGCTTTGTTGCTTGCGCGGGTTCTTCGCCGTGCTGATCATTCTTTTTGCTTCGATGGCACATGGCGCCGAAGATACTATCAAAGTCGGCATTCTGCACTCCCTGTCTGGGACTATGGCCAACAGCGAATCCCCGCTGAAAGACACGGTTCTGATGATGATTGCCGACCAGAACAAGAAGGGCGGGTTGCTCGGCAGGAAACTGGAGCCAGTCGTCGCCGACCCCGCTTCGGACTGGGACGCATTCACCGACAGGGCGCGCGAGTTGCTCGCGAACGAAAAGGTCGCGGTCGTATTCGGTTGCTGGACCTCAACTTCCCGAAAAGCCGTCATTCCGGTGTTCGAGCGATTGAACGGCCTGCTTTTTTACCCGGTTCAGCACGAAGGTGAGGAAAGCTCGCGGAACGTCTTCTACACCGGCGCGGCACCAAGCCAGCAGGCGATTCCGGCCGTTCGCTACTTGATGAGCAAGGAGGGAGGCGATATTCGCCGCTGGGTCCTCCTCGGAACCGAAAGCGACTATCCGCGCATGACCAACAAGATCCTCGGCGCATACCTCGGCGCGGAAGGCGTGAATGCCGAAGACGTTACCGCGATCTATGTACCGCTCGGCCATTCGGACTGGCGCGAGATCGTCGAGAAGATCAAGGTCCTTGGCTCGCAGGGCAAAAAGACCGCCGTGATTTCGACCATCAGCGGAGATGCCAACGGCCATCTGTACAACGAATTGGCGGTCCAGCAGGTTGAGGCCCGCAAGATTCCTGTCATGGGGCTCTCCGTTACTGCACGAGAATTGCGAGGTGTAGATGCCAGCCGGCTTGTTGGGCACATGGCAGCGCGGAGCTACTTCCAGTCGGTCACGACGCCGGAGAACGATGCATTCGTCAAGATGTGGTCCGACTTCAACGAGCAGCGCGACAACATCACGAACGATCCGATGGAGGCGACCCTCATCGGATTCCGGATGTGGGTGCAGGCCGTCACCCAGGCCGGCACGTCAGACGTGAATGCGGTCCGTCAGGCCATGTACGGTCAAAGGATCAAGGCGCCGAGCGGTTTTGAGGTGGTAATGAATACCAATCATCATCTTTCCAAGCCAGCGATGATCGGCAAGCTCAATCCGGACGGCAGATTCGACGTGGTATGGCGCTCGATCAACCCGATCAAGGCTTCGGTCTGGAGCCGGTACATTCCGGAGAGTGCAAAGCTTACCGCCGACTGGACATTTCCCTGGGTGTGCGGTGGGTGCGCCGAGCCGACATTCAAGGAATGGTGACCAGAGTAGTGCGGCTGAAGTCCGCTGTGGGGTCAAAAGCCGACACTGGCCGAGCAGGGCCGTGATCTTCTGGAGTCCGCTAAGGGCTTTTATCGGACGCCGGGAGAACCGGCCGGCTTGCCTTGGTCATCATATGCACAAACCACGACGCCGGATGCAACTACAAGCGGACCTGGCCAAAGGCCGCCAGGACAGGATCCTGTTCTATGCGTTCGTTATCCTCTTCCACAATGGCGAGGATCTTCGGAGTAAGCACCAGATAAAACGAAAGGGTCTTTTAAAAGAGCTGATCGATATGCTCGAACCGCCCGTTCTCTACAGTGAGCACATGGAAGGGGACGGACAGGAGTTGTTCGAGGCGGCCGCGAGGTTGAACTACGAGGGCATCGTATCGAGGCGCGCTGATGCGCCGTACAGGTCTGATCGGAATGAGGCCTGACCAAAATCAAAACCGTTCAGCGCGGCAAATTCCCCGTGATCGGATTTATCAAAGACCCGTCTGGCGTCGCCGCGTTCTACTTGGTGAAAAGAGTAAGCAACTCAAGCTGGGTTGCGCCCTAAAAGGGTTTTCCAAGCCTTAACGTTTGTTGTATTCGACTTGCGGCCGCAAGATGTACTATTCCATCGTCATCGAACGGATCGTGGCTTATATCGGTGATGAGAACGCCTGCTTGCGCTCCCGCTTTCCTCTAATGGAAAGGAGCGCGCCATGCAGAAGCGGCGTCGTTTCAAACAAACCGAAACTTTGGAAGAACGTCTCGCGAAGGAAGCCGAGCGGCTGAGGGCAAAGATCCAGACAATACCACCCGGCCTTCAACGCGATCAACTTCTTCGTAAGGCGAGGCAGGCGGAAACAGCCTCGCACATCAATGACTGGCTTACGTCCTTTGGCTTACAGTCACCAACAAAATGAAGCAGTCTCCGCTGATCATTCATGCCGCACAGGTCTTGCGCCGGGCGCGTAAACTCCCGGTCGGTCCTGCGCGGGATGATCTGCGGCAGTTGGCACAAGGCCTTTTGAGATTGCACAAAACGGGTGTGCGCGCCGACGTCCAGGTCATCGAGGCGAAGTCCCGTCCGACATTGCACTAGGAACGGTGGGCATTGCTACGGGTTCTACTTTTATGAGCGAACCTATCCCTTGGCTGATTGAGGACTCCATTCAGATCGCCTGGGATTGAAGTCGCAGTCTCTATTCCCGTCTCGGCATACCCAGAATTAATCGAAAGGCCGCAGACATCTCTGCGGCCTTTCGTGGTGCGAACTTCAGCGTCAGGCCGGTTGCAGGGTGGCTTACTGACCTGGGCGATTCTTAATCATCTCTTGGACTTTCCTCTTCACGGCCTCGAGGTTGAAGGAAGCCGGGTCCTGCATCGGCGGGTATTCGATTGCGGTGAGCGCCAACTTCTCGACATACTGCTGAACCGAGACGAAGCGCCAGAACTCACGGGCGAAGAAATCATTGGTATAGCCGCCAGCGCCCGTGTTGAACGACTCGCCGCGAATACTCGGCGTGCGCTCAAACGGATCCTGGCGAATGTTGACCATTGTGGGCATGTCCGTGGTGACCTTTTCGCCCGGCCAGCCCCAAGGTTGCGCAAAGAATGTGAACTTGAAGTTGTCGATGCGAACCGCGCCCAGATTCGCGCCGCCGAAGTAGAACACCTCCTGGCGCTTGGATGGGCCTCGGCCGGTGAGGAGGTCCATCTGGTTGTAACCGTCGAGGTGGTTCTTGTAGGTCCGGTCGCCGAGTTTCACGCCCTTCAGCAGTTGATCGGTGATGTTCGGGTTGCCTGCAGCAGCCATCAGGGTCGGAAACCAATCGAGGCCGGAGAAGATTCCGTTCTCGACGATGCCCGGCTTGATCTGGCCCGGCCAGCGGATGATGCACGGCACGCGGAAGCCGCCCTCGCCGACGGTCCCCTTGGTGTTCTTGAACGGGGTCATGCCGCCATCCGGCCAGGTGAACACCTCCGCGCCGTTGTCCGTCGTGAAGATCACGATGGTGTTGTTGGTCTCACCGATGTCGTCGAGGTGCTTCAGCAGGGCACCAATGCTGTCATCCATCTGCGTCATACCGGCTTCCTCGAGACCGTAATTCGTCTCGCTGTTCTGCATCGCGCCGTACTTCTTCGAGAGGAACGTCCAGACGTGCATGCGCGTGGTATTGTGCCAGACGAAGAACGGTTTGCCGTCCCGCTTGGCCTTGTCCATGAAGTCACTGGAAGACTTAACCAACACTTCGTCGAAGGTCGTCATGTCGTACTTCGCCTTCAGGAAGGGCAAATCGTGCATGTTAGGCACGTTCGACATATCCGGGAACGGCGGCAACGGGCCTTCATCGATGATCCTTTGCTTGCCGATTTTGCCCCAGCGCGGCATCTCGGTCGGATCGTCGGTCTCGGTCGCATAGCTATGGATCAGGCTGCGCGGGCCGTTCTTGTTGTAATAATCCTGGTTGGCGGGGAACGAGTACCAGTACGGATCGGACATCGCGTCTAGGTGGTACAGATATCCGAAGAACTCATCGAAGCCGTGCACGGTCGGGAGATATTTGTTCAGGTCGCCGAGGTGGTTCTTGCCGAACTGCCCGGTGGCATAGCCCTGTGCTTTCAGGGCGGTGGCGAGCGTCGCAGCCTCAGCCGGGATCCCCACATCGGCACCTGCTTGGCCTACGGTCGTCAGTCCGGTGCGGATCGGCAACTCGCCGGTGATGAAGTTCGCCCGACCTGCCGTGCAACTTGCTTCGGCGTAATAATCCGTGAACATCATGCCTTCAGATGCCAGCTTGTCGAGGTTCGGCGTCTTGCCTGACATGATCCCGCGATGGTAGGCGCCGATGTTGAACCAACCAACGTCATCTCCCATGATGACAACGATGTTTGGACGCTTTCCGTCAGCTGCGAGGGCTCCCGGTTGCTGCTGCGCTTGCGCCGGGCTTGTGAGCCCAACAGCCGAAAGCGCCGAAGCGGCGACGAGAGCAGTACCGCTCAATAACAAATCGCGACGTTTCAATCCTGCGCTGGTCGGCTCGGCGCTGATCTTAGAGTTTTTAGGAATGTCATCGTTGCTCATGACGAGATCGTCTCCTTTAACAGATGCTGAGGCGCACAGAATCGGAGTCGCGCACACTTCAAGGTTGATCTAGATCAAAGGACGTCCGAGTCGGGCCAATTGCGGACACGCAGTTAACGCGATGACCGCGGTTCTAGCGTTCGACTGCGCCGGAAAGAGCAAGCAGTTAGGTGCGGGCCTTAGGCCCAGGCGGGCGGCTTTAATTCATCTTCTCACGGAGTTTTCTTATTATCTCGCGCAGGTCGTTAGCGTACTCCTCAATGATCCGGCGAGCGTCCTCCAAGCGCGTTGGCTTGGGCTCGGGCTTATCGGATTGGGAGGGCTTGTTCATGGCACAGCCTTGAACCTAGCTCGCCGGCAACCCCATTGAGCTATATCAAAGGACTAATCGCTTTAGCTCTCTCAATAGGCGGTCGCGGTCATCGATGTGGAGGGATTGTGTATCCCTCATCGCCGCCGAACGGCCCCTCGCGCCTTTTGGTATCAGGGTTGTGCCGGACCGTGCGGATCGAATTCGGCAAGCCGTCGCCTGTCGTTTAAGATGATCTCTCGCTGGGAGTGGTCGAGGAACGTAAGGACGCCCGCTTTACGCAAATGAGATAGCGCGCGAGAAACCGTCTCGAGTGTCAAGCCGAGATAATCCGCAATGTCGCGGCGACTCATGGGGAGGGACATCTTGTCCGCTCCGGTCCGGCAATCCATCTCAAGCAAGAAGGCGGCGACCCTTTCTACCGCGGTCTTGCGGCCCAGGAGCAGCATATGGTTTTCGGCGTGCTCTAGGTTGCGGGTGGTCAAACTAAGCAGGTTGTGCGAGACAACAACGTCTCTTGTGGCCATCACTTGAAGGCTCTCTCGCTTAATCAGGCGCACGATGGTTTCGACGACCGCCTCGGCGGTAAAACGATGCTTGTCGCTGTTTTCGAGCCCGAAAATATCGCCCGCTAAATGAAAGGCGCCGATTTGGCGCCGACCGTCTAAAAGCAACTTATAACTTCGCACCGCACCAAGCTTGACTTGGTAGACATACATAGCGGGCTCTTCTTCGCCGAAGATTTCGGTGCCTTTCCCGTATGTGAACTCATTCAGGCTGACAAATGGGTCAGATGCACCCGATAAGCCAAATTCATCGAGCGTATTGGGCCGAGGTCGTTGATCCGTTGTGATACGCACATACATGGGTCAGTTCCTCTTCCGTATCAAATTTCTTGAAAAATCCTCTCGTGCCTGCGGGTCGTTCGACCGACCAACGGTCATTGTACTAAGGGACAATGTTAGGTTGCGAGCGCCACCGCTGCGCGAAGCTCGATTAGTCCGAACACGCTCAATGACGTTCGGCCGACGTTTAGCCTAGGGCGCCGGCCCACTTCGTTGCGCCTAGTTTGATTTGGCCGGTTTTGCGAACTGAACAATTTAAGGTCGGCGTCGTTCTGATCTGATGAGACGGTACTATTTTGACATCATAGAGGGGAACGAGATTTTCCCGGATGAGGAAGGTCTGGAACTCTCAACTATAGAGAAGGTGAGAGAAGAGGCGGCGCGCTCGCTTGCCGAAATGGCCCGAGATGCCATCCGCACCTTGGGGGGCGATAGCCAACAGCTGTCGATTGATGTCCGGGACGATATCGGTTCGGTGCTCCACCTCAAATTCACGTTCGCGCTCGAACGGCGCAGGCATTGAGGCCTTTGCGGCCTGTTCGAATTCCGCCGAGGCAAAAAAAGATCGTTCCAGTTTCGGAACTGTTCTTACCTTTCCCAGTTTTGGAGTCATCCTCAACTGCTCAAGGGGGCGCGCCATGGGAAAGCGCCGCAGAGTAAAGCAAACGCGCTCCCTCGAAGAGCGAATGGCCGAACTAGCCACCAAGCTCAAAGAACAAGCTGCAAAGCTCCCGGCTGGTACAGATCGCGAGGGCCTACTTAGGAAGGCACGCTTAGCAGAGACTGGCGCGCATCTGAGCGATTGGCTGACCTCTCCAGGCCTTCAGCCACCGAAGTAAGAGCAGATTGACACTGCCTGTTCCGAGGATGAAACTGCCAGAACAAGCAGCAGGCATCGGTCGATGAAGGACTATCAGGCTCAGGCGGAAAAGCTTCGCAAAGAAGCGGCGGAATGCACTCTGATCCGCGATCTTGCGACTGACAAATCCAAGCGCGAGCTTTTTGATCGGCTCGCTAATCATCTCACGCTTCTGGCGGACCAAGTTGAAATGGCGATGCTAGAACGGAAGACGGGGTAAGACCGCCTCAGTTCGCGGCCTATTCAGCAGTACCTTCCTGTTTGAGAGTCAGCTGTTCTTCACCGGGCGGCGTCAGCTTCACGTAGGTGCCGCTTTCATGCTTCGATAACCAGCCGCGCTGAATCGCAAATTTCAGCCCGGCGCCGAACTCGCTGCCACTGCCCTTCAGCTTGAACAAGAAGGGCGCGTTGATCCTCTCGATATAGATTCGGCCGTCCTGTACGGCCTCGACGCTGGCTGCGAGCTCGACGAGCTTGCGAGCGGCCGCCTCCGGATCTGCATAGGGTCGTTCTTCGGTGTGCTTCATAGGCGTGTCCCATTGGCCGCCTGCGCGGCGGTGATATGTGCGCGGTGCTGGTAGCTCTCCGCCGGTCTCCAGCTGTCGAATGTGGTCCCGCAGACGCAGCGCATAAGCGTGCTCCGGATCTCGCTGTCGAGCTTCTCGCTCCGCGCCCGCTTGGCCGCCATCGCGGCGCGCCAGTCGCGGTCTTGGCGCCATTCGGCGAAGGCATTGTGGGTGATGTTCGGCTTTAGATCCGACCAAGCGGTCTCGAAAGCCTCGCGCGCGGCTTCGAAGGTAGCGGCTATGCCACTCCGCCATGTGCTTGGCTCCATGCCGGGATAGAAGCCGACCGACCAACCCCATTTATCGGCGTGCACAGGCACGCCGGTGCGCACGCCGATCGCGCCGATGCGGACGTCGGTAAAGTAGATATGCCAGGTCTCCTCATGCGGATTGTCGGCGCGGCGGCGGGTGAGGGCGGTGTTGATCATGGCGACAGGATAGGGGCTAGCCGAGCCTTGAGCCAGTCGCTGGGGCTTGCGCGTGGTCTTGGGCCGAGCCCAATAGGTTGGTCAATAGGCTGCCCAGAAGCCGCCGTACCGATGCGCAGCGGTTCTGGTCGTTTTGAACCCCTCGCTACCGCTTTCTTCGCTAGGCATTTTCAATTGGTCCATTTTCGGGGAATGAATCTTTGCGCAATTATTGCGAGTTGGCCCAAGCCATTCGTGCAGCTTCAACCCTCATTGTGGCCTTCTTGTCGTTCGTCATCCGCGAACGCATGTTCATCAAAGGAGATTGGAATAACAAGAAAAATTATTGCTACTAGCCTTCATCACGTAAATTTTTTCATGACCTCAAGCCCTGCAGCGAAGCCGGGCTTTTCTTTTGGTCCGGCGCAAGGATAGGTCGTCTGCCATCCCGTATGATTCCGCGAGCGGCGAAAGCGATCAGCCAACGATTTCCGCAATCTCGATTGGCGCCTTCGCCGCGCAAAGGGCGCGACCAGTGCGCTATGGGTCACACCCGGAAGAACTCGGCCTGAGCATATCAAGTCTGCTTCACCCCCAAGGAGCGGACATCTAGCGGACATGCTGGGTCGACCGCTAAGGGCCACAAGCGGGAGGAGAGGGAATAAGGAACGCCAGTCCGGCCGCGGATTTAAGGACGAAGGCGTTGGTCGCTAGTGGCGCGCTAACAGCTCGCTTACATTTTCCTCACTGGCAGCTTATTGTTATGGTTTCCGAGGGTGGCCCCGGAGAGGGAATGCAGCTTGCGGTTTCTTTTTGAGGATTACGCATTGGATACCGACAGGCGCGAACTGCAGCGCGCAACAGACGTGGTTGTTGTCGCACCCCAAGTGTTCGATCTGCTCGAATACCTGATCCGAAACAGAGAGCGCGTCGTCAGCAAGGACGACCTCATCAACGCCATCTGGAAAGGTCGCATCGTCTCGGATGCTGCGCTGACGACTCGCCTCAATGCCGCCCGGAGCGCAATCGGGGACACGGGCGATAAACAGCAGTTAATCAAAACATTGCCGCGCAAAGGTTTCCGCTTCGTTGGTGCAGTGCAGGAAGCCCGGAGGCCCGCAAATGAGACGGTTGGCCCGGTCGAGCGAACAGGCGACACGCCGCCGCGCCTATCCATCGTCGTGCTACCCTTCGCGAACCTGAGCGGAGATCGTGAGCAGGACTATTTCGTGGATGGTGTAACCGAGAGCTTGACCACGGACTTGTCGCGCATCAGTGGTTCATTTGTAATCGCACGGAACAGCGCCGTCTCATACAAGGGTAGAGCAGTCGATGTACGGCAGGTCGGCCGCGAATTAAACGTTCGCTACGTGCTCGAAGGCTCAGTGCAACGCAGCGGCAATCGGCTTCGGATGAACGTGCAGTTGATCGATGCCCAGAGCGGTCAGCATCTTTGGGCCGAGCGCTTCGAGAAGCCTGTCGGCGATCTGTTCGATATGCAGGACGAAATCGTGTCGAGGCTCGCCGGTACATTAGGTGCCCAGCTCATCGAGGCTGAGGCGCGACGAGCCGAGCGTACGCTGCATCCCGATGCGATGGACTTGTGCTTCCAGGGCCGGGCCTGGTTGATGAAGGGGATTAGCCTTGAATGCGTGACGCAAGCGCGGGGCTTCTTCGAGCGCTCGCTGGAGTTCGATCCCGGCAACGTCGAAGCAATGATTGGTCTGGCAAATGTTGATACGGTAGTTGGAGGTAGCTTTACGACGGATGATGGGCCCGCGCGGCTTGCGGCGGCCGAGGCGATGGTGAACAAGGTATTGTCGATTAGGCCGAACAGTGCCTCAGCCCACATGGCTCGGGGGTGGGTCCAGACCTTTACGAACCGGGCCGCCCAAGGCATCCGTGAGTTCGAACTTGCGTTGGCGCTGGCTCCGAATTTGGTCCACGCTCATGCTGCCCTTGGTTTCGCAAAATCCTACATAGGTCGCGCTGCCGAGACCGAAGGCCATATACTCGAAGCTTTACGGCTCTCTCCTCGCGACGTTTTCGCCTACCAGTGGGCGTGTTTTGCGGGCGTGGCCAAGCTGCTGCTTGGTTCAGACGTCGAAGGCGTCAGTTGGCTGCGACGAAGCACCGAGGCGAACCGTAACTTTCATCTCGCTCATATATCGCTCGCCGCTGCCTTGGCCTTGACCGGCGCGCTCGATGAGGCGCGAACTGCTGCGAGAACGGGACTTGCGCTCAACTCAGGTTTCACCATTCGTCGCTTGCTCGCAGCTCAACAAAGCGACAATCCAATTTACCTTGCCGGGCTGCAGCGCTTGTGTGAAGGCTGGCGCCTCGCTGGCGTGCCGGAAGGGTGACGAGCGCTCGGGTCAGAAGTCGACTTCAGCGCGTTCCTGACCTACGTCGGCTTTGGGTCACAAGCGGCTGTCCAGCTGGTGTCAGACCAAAGCCGACAATACGGCGATTGAGACAGATGATAGCTAAGGGCCAAGGCCGAATTACACTGTGACCAACGCAGGGATTTCCGACCGTGTGCCGCGTCTCCCATTTGTCAGCGCCGTTGACGGTAATTGCCCGGAATTGCTGTTCCGCGAACTATTGGGTGGAGTCCTTCCAACCAATCATGATGAATGTGCCTTCGCAGAACTGGTCATGGTGGTTGAAGTTCGGCGCATGTGTGACCGGCTGCATTAGCGGTGTCGTGGCGCGCGATGTGGACTCCCGAGGTGAATGGCGACGTTGAAGTTAGCGCCGCCTGCACCTCCTTCCTAATGAACCAATGGCCGGCTACAGCGCGACCGGCGACGGTGTCGTCATGCTGGCGGGAGCGCGGCCGCGGATGGCATTTGATCCAATGGCGGCAGCAGTTGATTGGCTCGACGCTTACCGAGCTGGCGATGTCGAAGCGATCGTGCAGATGTACGCCGATGGCGCTGTGACCGAATGCGCTTGCGACGGCGTGACCATCGTAGGCCGCGAGAGCTTACGCTCCTACTGGAAGCGCCGCTTGAAGGAATACCCAGCGTCGGGGCTTGATGATCTACAACCTAGCGAAGACGGCGCGACGATCTTCTATGTGGCTCGCGATGGCATCGTCAGCGCAACCCTTGAATTTGATGACCGCGGGCGCATCGCCGTCCTCCGTTGCGGGCCCATGAAGCAGGACCGCCTCAGTCGGCCGCCTCTTTTAGGGCGTGTTCTCATAAATCCGCGATGTCCGCCTATTCGCCAACAGCGGCACAGATTCCGCAATGCACATCTGGCCGAAGCTACCGGATGCTTGCGATGAAACCTTACGCCTCATTGCCGAGGTGCCCATTTCCTTGGTCCAATGGCTCCTGACTTTCATTTAGGGACTTGCCTTGAACAGTTTCCAGATAGGCGTTCATTTCGTGACGCTGGCGGCGGCGTTCGCGCTCGCCGTGCCGATTGGGTGGGACCGCGAAAAGCGGGCGCGCAGTGCGGGGCTCCGTACTTTTCCGCTGGTCGCGCTGGCCAGTTGCGGCTTCATCCAGGCCAGCGAACATCTCTTGGCGTCCTCGCCCGACGGGATGGCAAAGGTCATCGAAGGCCTAATCACCGGCATTGGCTTCATCGGCATCGGCGGCGGCGCGATCCTTAAGCAGGGCAATATGGTACAGGGTACCGCGACCGCCGCGAGCCTGTGGGCAACCGGCGCGATCGGAGTCTCGGTCTGGCTCGGCAGCTACGATGTCGCGGTGACGATCGCGCTGTTCACCTTCCTGACGCTCCGGTTGTTAACTCTCGTCAAGGAAGAGGACGACCTTCAGTGACATATTTCTAAAACTGCCTGGACATCGCCGCATGTGTTCGGTTCTTCACCTTGATCCATTCTTTTGTGCGGCCGGCGATGTAGCGGCGATCGCGGCGTTTCGAAACCAATCCTTCAAGGCCCATTGCACAGGCAGCCTTAAAGAGGTCCGGCCCGACCTCTCCGCCCGCAAACGGTGCAACAAAGATGCCGTCCGGCCGGACGCGTAACAGGCGCGCTAGGTTGGTCTTGCGCATAGTCAACGGCAGCTGGCGCAGATCCTCGCCGCCAAGCGCCATAAGAAGGGGCCGCGTTGCCGGTTTTGACCCGAAGCCGACCATCTTGTCCCCAGGGGCCCAAAACGGAACGTCCATTCGTTTGCGTCGATCTGACACCAAGTCCGCGGGCGCGACAGAGGAACATCAATTCAGCGCGCCCGTTGAAGCCTTTCATCGAGAGGAGGCCAAAATGAAGCTTGCCACAATTCTGGTTCTCGGTTCCCTCGCCATTGGCTCAGCAGCGAGAGCAGACCAACCCGGACCTGACTGGATGCCGATGGAGCAAGTGAAGGCCAAGGTCATGGAGTCGGGCTATTCGCAGGTCACTAAGCTTGAAGCCGACGACGGCCAATGGGAGGGCGAAGGCATCAAGAACGGACAGAAGATGGAATTTCATGCCGACCCTAAGACCGGCGTGATCGTGCGCGAAAAGCCAGACCACTAGCTTTGAGAAGATGCAAGGTGGGTGGCCAGTTGTGCTTCGCATTCTGAGCCTCCCCCTAGGGGCATTACAGTCATTGACGCATCAGCATCTGGCCCGAAACGACAATCGGGATCGCACTGAAAATGCGCAACAAGGATGTCACCAAGGCCGCCGCGCTCTACATGCTCAAGAATGGTCTTGCGAGCTATAAGGAAGTCGCCGAGCTTTCCGGTCGATCACGGCAACTCATTCGCATTTGGGGCGGGAAGGTTGGTGCACCGGGAGCCCGAAAACGATATCTGAAGAAGGTCTGGACCCGCGCTAAACGGTTGCGCGGTTGACCGCTGGGTTCGAGGCCGCAGTTGCGAGCGCGTGATCTACTTCGGAAACAACTTGTCCCGGATGTAGCGCGACGTGGGCGTGAGTCTGATGCCGCGCGGCTTGCGCCAAGCCGCTTTGTCGATCTCGTTCTTATCGCCAATCCTCAGGGGACCGGACGCCTTCTTGGCCACAAAGATCGCGTCGCTCATCTGTCGTCCGGATTGACGGTTTTTTCCCTTTACCTCTTTCCAGAGCTTCACTGGCCCAAGTTTTAGCCGCGGCAGTTCCTCGTTGATCTCGCGGCGAAGACACTTCCTCTCACTTTCACCCGCACGCTTACGGCCGCCCGGGAACGCCCAGCGCTTATCGCGCCGTCGTCGGACCAGAAGTACTCGCCCATTCTTCGCGGCGACAAGTTTCGAGGATTTAGCCATCTTCCTGCGAATCGATTTCACAATCCGGCATCAGTTTACAGCGGGGTTCGCGCCGCAGTGAAGAGCATCGTTCCCCTATGATTACGGAGCAATCGGTTTACGTCCAAGTCGCTGGTTCGCGCTGGGCCAGACGACTGGTCGCTGTGCGTATCGGGCGGGTGAGCGCCGAGGCGGCTCGCCCCTATCGGGATCATCATCGTGTGGACCCGCCAATGAAGTCGCCAGCGACCGTTCGGCGCTACTGCGATCAATCCCGGGCGGAGAATATCCACCGGCGCAAGGCTTGAGCCGGTGGGGCGTGGCGGTCCCGGTGTCTCAGCTCCTCCCAGCCCGGCGCTTGGGGCCGCTTTAGGGCGTGCACTCATAAATCCGCGATGCCCGCTTATTTCCCAACCGCGGCGGAGAAGAGGACATTGCACGAGGTCCGTTAAGGGCCCACAAACCGACATCCAATCAAATCGACCCGAGCACGATCTGCCATAAGTGCCGAATTCGGGAGACCCAATTGCGGGGAGGAGGGTGGTGCGTTTGGCAGCGTCGGTGCTTAATCGCACGGTCCCCCCAACCCGCCTTCGGCGAGCGAGCAAGCCCGCCATAGCGTTGGCGTTGGCGGCAACCTGAGCTGGGATTGCGCTCTGACGAGGGCTAATGCGCTAAGAGAACGGGGCGTACCGAAGCGTTCTTAAGGATATGGCGCGTGGCCCCGCCCAGAAACATCTCGCGTAGGCGGCTATGGGAATAGGCGCCCATGATCAGCAGGCCGGCTTCATGCTCTGCCCCCACCGCGAGCAGCGTATCACCCACCGAGCGCAATTCCGGTGCAACCACCTGCGCGGTCGCATCGATGCCATGACAGCGCAAATAGGCAAGCACCTCCGCCTGCGAGGCTTGACGATTGCTGCCGTCCCGGTCAACGCTTATGACCCGCACTGATTTGGCAAGTTGCATGAACGGTATGGCAGCCGAGACCGCGTGCCAGCATTCCGGGCTCTCGTCCCAGGCGATCATCACGCTGTCGGTCAGATCACTCTGCGGGCGAGCCGGCGCCAACAGCACGGGGCGACGGGTCCGCAGCAGCGATTGCTCGGCAATGGCCATGAGCGATTCCATCACGCTGGCGCTTGCGGCGACCATTAGGTCGAAGGCAGCGGCCCGTTGCACCGCGATTTCCACATACGATCCCTCGGCTTCGCGCCAGGATGCTGCGAGCGGGCGGCCTGGCTCGTCGCTCGCCGATAGCATCGGGATGCCGACTACCGCGCAGGCCCGCGCGAAAACCTCACGCGCATCCCGCGCAGTTCGCTCCCGTTCCTCGGCGTGCCAATTTACCGGGACGGTCGCCGTTCGTCGTCCCATTTCGGTGGCCATTAGGTCGGTGGCCATTAGGTCGCGCGTGACTGGCGGCGGCTCACTGATGAACAGTGCCTGGACGTGAGCCACCAGCGCCTTGGCGGCAGACAGGGCCGTTTCAATTTGACCGGTGAGACCGGCTGAGCCGGGAAGTGGAACCAAGATTCGCTTGATACTCATGAAGAGCCTCCTGCGATGCCGCGGTTTGCGACGACAGACGGCATATGTGTGTTGAGTGTGTGTTGAGCCGAAAGCGAAATCGCGATACCGCCTAATTCATAAACTCCCGGAATCACCCCAAGGTTCCGGAGACCCGCAGGTGTGCCGGTTGCCGACTTTGGTCGTCGATGTCCGGTGTGGTCAGAAGCCGACTTCGGGCCAACGGCCGGGATACGGCTGCTATGGGCCTTGGCGGATGATGCGGCCGAGAAGGCGCGTGGCGAAGGAACGACTCTCCGAAGCCCGAATTGGCTCTTTGAGATAAATTGGCCCGGCGGTCCTGCCCTTTGTGCCTCCTGCCCAAGGCAGGACCTGCGCTCTGGGAGATTTCATGATGGCCCACCCAACCGAGGAGCAGATACGGAAGCGCGCGTTCGAGCTGTGGGAGCAGGCGGGCAAACCGGAAGGACGCGAAGACGAGTTCTGGGACCAAGCGCAGAGGGAATTACAGGGCGCAGAAGAGCGTGGTGACCCCAACAAAGGGGCCGACATTTAATAATAATTCCGTTGTCGCCCTACGCTGGCACCGCACCAGTCTTAGTGCGCCGCGCCCTCGGCGTTAGCCGAGCGGGAGCATGCTCCGACCGTGCGCTGAGGTGGGTTACTCGAACGTGCATGCGTCGCATTTGTTAGCGGCCACCCGTCTCGCGCAAATGTCCGAGTTGGGTCAAAAGGCGAAATTGCCGGACTTCTTTGCATAGGTCCGCTTTATCTCGAGAAGCGGCAATATGAGTGCACGCCCTAATCCCGTATTCGTGTCAAAACTCTCTGGACATAGCGGGGTGTGTTCGGTTCTTCATTTTGATCCATTCCTTTGTGCGGCCGGCGACGTAGCGGCGATTCCGCCGTTTCGAGACTAATCCCTCAAGGCCCATGCCGCAGGCTGCTTTGAAGAGGTCCGGCCCAATTTCTCCGCCCTCAAACGGTGCGACGAAGATGCCATCGGGGCGGCCGCGTAGCAGGCGCGCCAGGTTGGTCTTGCGCATCGTCAACGGCAGCTGACGTAAGTCTTCGCCGCCGAGCGCCAGAATGTCGAACGCATAGAGCTGCACCTCGGCGCGAGTGCAGGGCGTTGAAGTCTGAGACGCCGTCGACGCCGAGCACTACGGCTTCACCGTCGACGACAAATTGCTCCTCGCGGTTCTTCAACGCTGCCTGGAGGATCCAAGGGAAGCGGTCGGTCCAGTTGTGACCATTCTTGGTGAGCAGCCGAACGTCGCGGCCTCGCCGTTCTACGCGCAGGCGTTAGCCGTCGTATTTGATTTCGTGGATCCAGTCGGGCCCGGCCGGCACCACCTTAGCGGCGGTCGGCAGGCAGAATTCGAACTCTTTCGACATAGGCGACAGATAGGCGCGGCTTCCTAGATTGCGAATCCGGAACCGCCCTAAATCGATTTCGGCTTGACTGGTAGCGTCAGGTGTAAAAATACTCGCGCAGCGTGCTGTTCGCCGGGAGGCGCCGGATGGACTGGATCGCTTATACGGTCATCGGGCTGCTGCTGCTCTTTGTGGCAGGTAAGTTGTTTTGGAAATGGCTCAACCGAGGGATCTGGCGGAGTTAACGTTCCGAAACGACGTCAGTGCCGCCATCCGTTCTTGTCGACCTCGACCCGAAAGCCTTCCGGTATCCGCGGCACTTCACCTTCGCCAGCAGTCTTGCAGGCGGGGCAGGGTGTGCCAGCGCCGCCACAGGTGCAGGCGCG